>LUZE01000124.1 GCA_001602845.1 Bacteroidales bacterium Bact_13
GGTAGCGCGATAATGCTGCGCAGCAGCCGTTTACTCGGCGTAGATGTCTTCTTCGAGCTCGATGCCTTCAGGGTCGGGCTGGTAATCCAGGATATCGCCGGGGAGGCAGTCCAGCACCTTACAGAGCTTGTTCAGCGTTGTGAAACGGATGGCGCGACCTTTCCCTGTTTTGAGCAGGGAAAGGTTCGTCATCGAAATGCCGATCTTTTCGGAAAGCTCCGAGAGTTTCATATGGCGCTCCCAGAGTATTTTATCTAGATTGACGGTGATCATATGGCGAGATTGCTGTCTTTGGCGGCCAGGTACGCCATTTTATAGAGTCCGGCAAAAAGAAGGACAATGAGAGGAATCAGGATGGTATTGGAATCGACCATCAGTTCTGACTCTCCTTTCACAACAGCGTCGTAATTGGAGTGGACAAAGGCGAGGATCGCGGCAACCAGCGCGGTCCATCGGATGAGGGAGATGTTGGATTTGGGGAAGATTTCACCCTCTTTCAATCCTTTGTTGATGCGGTAAAGGAAGATGCAGCACAAAGCATAGAGAATCGTGATGCCCACGAAGCGTCCGGCAAGGATGAAGATCTGCCAGCCTTTGACGTCCGGATTCCAGGTAATGGGAACAATGAAGTTGTTCAGCCATAATTGGGAAATCATCTGCACATACGTGTAGACAAGCGTCAGGCCACCTATAATAAGGATGGCGATGGAGAGCCGCTTGATGCTCTTTTGCGTTGAATTATTCATGTGATTTGTTTTTTGTTTCGTGCTTTCGAAGGACAAAGATAATACCAATTTTACGAATTTCATAAATTATTTTTACGAAAAACGTAAAATTTCTGGCACTATCCTTGTATATGAGGTGCTTCGTGAAAAGAATGAAGCACTATCCCGCCCTTACCTTGCTTGCCGCTCTCCTGCTGGCAGCCCTTGCTTCCCGCCCGGCTTTCGGACAGGATCTGGATTCCCTGATGCGGAGGGAGGCCCTGCTTTCGGATGAGGCGGAGCGCTATGTCTCCATGGCGCTGCGGGACGGACTCATCGGTGAGCGGGACGCCGACAGCCTGCGGCAAAAGTGTCGGATTCAGGCCGGCGACGGGGTCCGGCTCACCGTCCTGCAGAATGTCATCCAGACCATCGACAACCTGTATGAATCAGCTTTCTCCGCGTTTCAGGAACCGATGATCGCCCTGCAGCTGGACAAAGCATTGGGCAGCCGGATGTTGCCCGGTATCCTCACGTTACCTGAAGATCATCTTACAACGCGGGAGCGAAGACAGTTGCAGGAAGCTGCAGCCGTCCGCAGGATGACCGACGACCTGGCAGAAGCCGTCGCACTCCCCGAACTCCGGCCCATCGACCACTTTTTCCTGCACGTCGCCCGCTACTTCTTCAACCACCACCCCGAAAACTACGGCAAAGAAATCCCGATGAACGGAGGAATCTATACCATCCGCGTCCCGGAAATGCCGCATCTTCCCGGCGGGAAGGAACTGAGCACCAATACTTATGAAATGGGGCGTGGCAGCAAGTAATCTGATTACTAGCGTTTTATGCATAATCGGTTGCGTCAAAATACGCAACCGATTTCCAGGATCAAGCTGGTAATCAACCTTTTATCCGCCACACTTAAATAATCACAACAGCGATAGATGCAGGAATTTGGATATCTGGCGGGGAGAAGCCCCCGTTTCCGCTGAAAGGATCCAGGCAAGTCTGCGTTTCTCTACATCGGGCAGCGACAAAACATCTTTCATATCCTTATAGCTCGTCATCTTTCTAACAATAGCAGACATCCGTTTGAAAGTAGCGTCCGAATCCGGCCATATTTCCTCTCTGATCTGGTACTCGCTTCCGGTATTCGAATGAATGGCAGTAAGCAGCGTTTCAAAATCCTCATAGTAAGAAGACAAGTCTTGATAATCGACGCAGTTATATTGCACGATTATATAATCCGTCAACTGCCGTATTTCCCCCGCCGAAAGATCTTTAATGATTCGTTCGATGAATTCATACCCCAACGGAGTGTCTGATTCCCGCAACGAACGCACCTCCGTAACTGCCCGGCGCATGGCCTGACGGGCAGAACGCACACGGAAAGGCTCGGAAAATGGATGGTCATTCCGCGAATAATCCAGAAAATTCCACTGAAACTCTTCTGCTTTTCCACATAGTTTCTTTTCGACAGGATTATTGTATAAATAGGCTATGGCCGTCCTGGCTTTTTTATCGTCAACCTTTGGCGCACTACCAAACCGGTGTCTGAAAAAGTCTCCCTTTCTCTGGTAACGGATATTTCGCAGCCGGGCAAAGCGACAGGTGTAATCACGGACGAATGCAGACATATCCGCTTTGCAGGATGCTTTTACAAGAACATGGATATGATCGTACATCAAGCAGATTCCCAGCACCCGGATATTATACTTTCTGGCTACGGTACAGAACAATGTGAAGAAAACCAGGAAATCGCGCTTATCATAAAAAATCAGATAACCATCGATTGTTCGCTGATAGATATGATGGAGAGCCCCCACCTTGAAAATCCGTTTTCGTCCCTTCATAGCTTTATCACATTACGGTCTTTGCAAAGATAGTACGAGAAAGGTCTTTTTGCAAAAAATAAAAATACTGTGGTGGATAACCCCCTGATTATCAGACAAAACACACTAATCGGTTGCGCCAAATGACGCAACCGATTTCATGCAAAGCCTTGAGAATCAGCACCCCCAGCGCCACGGGGCGAAGACGGACGGTCTACAGCTTGTCATCCACTTCGGTTTTCCGGGCGTGCTTTAGATTGATGCTGGTCTTGCCGAAGCGCCAGGTGAGGCCGAGGCGAAGGGAACGGGGATCGTAGAAGGATTCGTTATGCTGGTGATAAGTCTCCGTGCGGGTTTCCCGGACCGTGCCAGCGTAGCGGCGCTGGAAAGGCATGATGGCCGACACATTGAGGATCAGCCGGTTCTGCAGGAAGCCCTGCCGCAGACCGAAGGAATACTCATAGTCCACTCCGTAGTAAGTGCGTTGCAAGGTAATATCGCCGCCATAGGCTCCGCCAGATGCGAATGCCGTTGCGCCGCGCCACAACGAGGCGTTCCCGCTGGCGCTGAAATACCAGTTCCATCCGCCGTTCCGCTGATCCAGCGTCGGCGCATAATAGGAATTATATCCCACATCGCCACTGACTTGAAGATTAAACTTGCCGGATGGGTTCCACCCCACACTCACCATACAATCGATATGGTCGTAGACGACGGCGTTCTCGTAGGTCGATACCTTGATGCCATCCGGACCCACCACGGACAAATATTCTATCTTGTTGTTGCAGAGGCTGCCATAGGTGCGTGCCATCAGGTCCCATTGATCACCGACAGTACGGTATGTGAGTGTCAGCGCATCAGAAACGACAGTCCGCAAATCCGGATTCCCGTGCATCCGGCTGTAGGGAGATTCTTCGAAGATAAAGGGATTGAGATAGTTCACGCTGGGCCTGCCCAGGCGGCGGGTATAGGATAGAGCCAGCGAACTCTTAGGATCAATCTGCCAGGCCGCATTGAAATACGGGACGATGTTGAAGTTGCTGTTGTCGAAGGTGATATCCCCGGAAGCACTCTTGGAGAGTCCCCGGTTCAAGGTATATTCCATCCTGGTGCCGGCCTTTAAAGTCACTTTGCTGAACTTGTACCCATAGCTGGCATACGCCGCAAAGATGTGCTGCTTGTAATCCAGGTCGTTGACGTTGCTGTTGTCAATCACCCACGACCAGGCATCATAATCCCATAGTTCATCCTGCGAATCTGCCACGTGGCTACGCAGCGTATATTTGCCACCAGCCTCGATCTGGTGTTTCTTCCGGAGGGTGGCGAAATAGTCAATCTGGCTGATTTGCTGGATGGTATGCTCCGTATTGAAGGAATGCCGGTGATAGTCCGGATAGTTCAGGACAGGTTTCACAATAATGTTGTTGTCCGTGCTGTTCGGATTTCCGTCGATGGAATAGCTGAAAGTCAGGATACCGCCGTCATTCCGGAAGGTCTTCTGGTACGCCAGTTCGCCGGAGAAGGTGTTGTATCGGTTCGTCCGTACGGTCGGCTCCAGCATTTCAACGGTCTTGACATGGTCGGTATTCCAGAAAGTTTCCGTGATGTCGTAATGGCTCAACATCTTCTGGATATTCACCCAGCCCGACAGCGTGATCAGATTCAGCGAATCCGGCTCATAACCTGCTTCCAGCGAGAAAGCGCCGGTAGAATAATTATTGTCGCTCGAGAAATCCAGACGCTGGTAATGGTTATTCTCACTGACGAAATTCTCGATTTCAGTAATACCGTGCACCGTGGGGTTTGGGAAATACGAGCCGCTGGCATTCGTGCTGAAGGTTAATTTGCCTAGTTGGGCGCTCAGGTAGCCACTGCCGCCCACGTTGCCAAGGGTACCCGCATTGGCGCCCAGCGAGCCGCTGTAGCCGGATTTCAGGCGCTTGGCCATCACGATATTGATGATGCCGCCGATGCCTTCCGCATCGTATTTGACCGGTGGATTGGTGATGACCTGGATCTCCTTGATAGACGATGCCGGAATGGTCTTGATGAGCTGGTTGAAGTTCCGGGCCAACATCCCTGTGGATCGGCCATTGACCAGCACCTTGTAATCTTTGCTGCCATTCAGGAGAACCTCCTCATCACTGTTGATGCTGAGCATCGGCACGTTCCTGAGGATGTCGATCAGGTTGCTGCCATCGGCGAGCGGGTCTGCCTCCACATTATAGGTTAATTTGTCGGCATCGGTCTTGATGCGTTCGCGACGAGCCGAAACGGTTGCCTCTTTGAGTCGTTCTACTTTTCCGAGGGAATCCTGCGACGCCTTCTGTGGGTCCTGCGCCCAGACAGCAAAGCCTGCGAACAGGGCGGCTGCAGTAAGAATAATTGTCTTCGCGTTCATTGCTTTTTTTGCGTTTTGTCGAAGACAAAATTATCTGGGAAAAGTATTACAAGGCCCGGCAGGGCGCAAAAATATCAGCCGGTATGTGGCTGATATTCAATGGGGATAGAAAGATTTTCGTCCCGTAAGATTTCTAAAAGTTTTACATCAGCGTTCCGTCTGCAAAAGAAGCTCCCGGAGATAGATGCTGATGTTGGTATCATGCTCGTCCAGCCCCAGCTTCTGGCGAATCTCGTGGCTGATGATGTAGTGACGCTTCTTCTGAATATACTCACCGATGTCCTTGCCCTTCAGTCCGAGCGTATAGAGGCAGCAGTAGCCAATTTCCCAGTCGGTGAGCCCCTTCCCCTCCAGGTAGGCTGTGAACTTGGGATGGTTCCCCTCGAAGAGAATCTTGGTGGAACGAAGGAATTCTTCCCGGTCAGCCATCATCACATCCAATTCCTCTTCCGCCGAATCGAGCATCTTCTCATCGGAGGAGATGCGCGAGGCGATCACCTTGTCAAGCACAGCCAGCCGGTCCCGGATAACGGCCATCGCCTTGTCATCCGGCTTCGAACGTAACTTCTTGGCAATAAAATAGATGATGAGCGCGAGAGCGGTTAAAGCAAGGATGGATAGGAAGATGATGTCTCGCATCCGCGCGTCTTTCTCCACCAGCGACATCTTGTCGGAATACCGCTCCTCGATGATGCGTGCATTCTGGATCTTGAGCGTATCAGAGGGAGCCAGCAAGCTGGCGTTGGAAAGAATCCGCTCCAAGCATGCCCGGGCCTTCTGCACGTTTTCGCTGTCTCCTACGGAAGCATAAAAATCGAGTGCGATATGGATGATGCTGTCGTCATACACCTCGATGCCGCACTTTTCCAGTGCCTGCGAGTACAGCAACGCATGGCGGGCACGAAGTTCGGGGCTGTTGAGAAGACTCCGGTCCATCGAGTCGAGCGACACGAACGCACTGTCCGGCGCTGTATCGAGTGATAGTTCCGCCTCATCGAGCAGCCGTGCCGCCGGACTTGTATAGCCGCAGGACCACACGAAGAAACTCAGCACTACAGCCAGAAGGCTCCAATATATTATCTTTTCCAGAGTCGTCATGCGGTGCCAAAGTTATAAAAATTGCCGGAGGTACGCAAGAATCGCCTACCTTTGGTATTTGGTAGGAAAACGATTCGAAACATGAGACGCTTTTATACGATTCTTCCGGTTGCTGTCCTTTTGGTAATGGGGCTGGGTGCTTGTTCCAATTTAAAAGTGAATACCGACTGTCTGTCGAATTCGTGGATACAGATATCACCGGCCGGGAGTTACGAAGACGTGATCCCGTTCTGGAATTTTACGAAAGACGGGTATCTGTACATTCAGGAAGGCGGCTATGGAAAAGGGAGTTGCATCCCTGCTGTGTATTCCTATAACGTCCATGGCAGAATTCTGGAACTATTGCTGCCTGAGGTGAGTTCAGCCTACTATCCGTGGGATAAGCCCTTCAATTTCAAGATCCTGGAATGCACTGAAGAGAGACTGCAGTTGCAACTCCTTTCCATCCCGGACGGCATCTCGTCGGCCGGACTCAGTCCTGCGACAGAGATTGTAAAACTGGAAAGGCACCATTATTTATTATGAGAACAATTTGTCCCGGTAATCCTACCTTTTGAGATATCGCTGTCGCTCATCCTCGGGGAACTTTTCGATGGCGTAGCGGAGCATGGTACGGGGCATAAGGGATGCCCGGTCGCGCTCCTGCAGCCAGGATTCGAGGGCGACCTTGTCACGTTTGCCGGCTTCGCGCAGGAGCCAGCCGACGGCCTTGTGGATCAGGTCGTGGGGATGGTTCAGGAGGATATCGGCGATGGCAAAGGTGTCGTCAAGCTGGCCGTGGCGGATGAAGGTCATCGTGCTGACGATACCGATGCGCTGCTCCCAGAGGGTCTTTCCGTTACGGGCCAGATCATAGAGCAGCGAACGGTCCTTGTCGAGCAGCCACTCGCCCAGCAGCGGATAGCATGACAGGTCAACCAGGTCCCAGTTATTGATATATTGCGTATGCGCCAGATAAAAATCGACACAAACGCGCGCTACGCTCTGATATTTCGTTGTCCTCGCAGAAAAATGCTCGGCCAACGAAATATCATCCGTTCCGCTTCGCTTCGCATGCGAAAAGATCTGGACCAGCGCGAGCAACGCAGCCAGGCGCACCTCATGATACTCACTCGAGATGCATTCCTCCAGGGCGGCCAGGTCCACTTCCCGCCAACAGCCTTTAACAACCTCGCGCGTCACCGGCACCTTGATACCCAAGAACTTGTCCCCTTCCCCATACTGTCCGGGGCCCGTCTTGAAAAAACGCGAAAGACCGGCCACCTGTGAAGGGTCGGCGTGCGCGAGCATCGCGGAAAGGAGCGAATTACCGGCAGCAATCACAGTCATCAGAAGCGCAGGCTTTCAAAGCCTCGTAGACGGCCTTGACCACCAACGGCTCCATCACTTCGTAGCCGGCCGCCACAGGATGGACACCATCGTTGGAATAAGCCGGATTGAGGGCGCGGGACGGATCGGAAACGACCATCGCTGAATAATAATCGACGTACGGAATACCCTTCGACGCAGCGTAGGCGCGGATGCGCTTATTGAGCGCGGCGATCTTGTCGGCCGCATCGGTGATGGAAGGACGCCAGCGGAAAGCAGCGGCGGGAAGCACCGAGGTCAGCACGACGGCAATGCCGTTCGCCTGCGCCAGTTCGGTCATCGAAATGATGTTCCCCAGCGTAAAGTCCTCATTGTAAGGACCCTGATTCTCAGCCACATCGTTGGTTCCCGCATTGATGACCACCACCGCCGGATGCAGGTCGATGACATCCTGACGGAAACGCACCAGCATCTGCGCCGACACCTGGCCGCTGATGCCGCGACCGACATAATCCGAGCCTTCGAAAAACGCCGGATGCCGGTCCGGCCAAATCTCCGTGATGGAATCGCCCATCAGCACCACCCGCGACTGTCCCGCAGCCGGCTCCGCCAGCGCAGCATTCGCAGCCGCAAACTTCTGCAGCCCGCCCCAATCCTGGGCGACAGCCCCGAAAGGAGCCACAAACAAACTGGTCGCCACAATAAGCGTGGCAAATAACCTTCTGATACTCATCGTTTTGTTTATTTTCGGTTGCGCATTTTGACGCAACCGATTTATAATAAATAATTAGTAATCAACCACTTATCCGCCACGCTCATGTTCTCCTTTCGACGCTCCCAGACTGTGTGAGATTCCCGGTCATGCCGGGAATGACGAAAGTCGCGGAGCGCGGGCTGCGCGTGAGCCTGGTGGAGCAGCCGCGGTTCGTTTGGGGCGCGCACTCATTGCACTACAACGGTTGTTGAATTCTTGTCCTTCCCTAATTTTACCTTGAGTTTCGCGCCGGCGGGAACACCTTCGATGATGATCTCCGAAACCGGATCTTCGACATAGCGCTGGATGGCGCGTTTCAACGGCCGGGCGCCGAATTTCGGATCGTAGCCCACGTCGGCAATGAATTTCTTGGCCGCCTTGTCGATCGACAACGCATAGCCCAACTCCTTCATCCGCCCCAGCAACTCGCGAAGCTCGATGTCGATAATCTGGTAGATATCCTCCTGCGTCAGCGCATTGAAATAAATCTGCTCGTCGAGACGGTTCAGGAACTCCGGCGTGAACACCTTGCCCAGCGCCTTGTCGATCAGCGCGTTCCGCGTAGCAGAATTGTCTTCCGACCCCGTCGAGAATCCGATGCCGCGGCCAAAGTCCTTCAACTCGCGGCTGCCCACGTTCGAGGTCAGGATGAGGATTGTGTTCTTGAAATCGATGTACCGTCCGGCACTGTCGGTCAGACGCCCCTCGTCAAGCACCTGCAGCAGCAGGTTGAAGATGTCGGGATGCGCCTTCTCCACCTCGTCGAGCAACACCACCGAATAGGGCTTGCGCCGCACCTGCTCGCTGAGCTGCCCGCCCTCGTTATAGCCGACATAGCCCGGCGGCGCGCCGATGAGCCGGCTCGAGGAGAACTTCTCGCCATATTCGCTCATGTCGATCCGGATGATGTTGTCGGCCGAATCGAACATGTACTCCGCAATCTTCTTGGCCAGGTGCGTCTTTCCCACGCCCGTCGGGCCCAGGAAAAGGAACGTGCCGATGGGCTTGTTCGGATCCTTGAGACCTGCCCGGTTGCGCCGGATGGCCTTCACCACCTTCGAGAGCGCCTCATCCTGCCCCACGACCACGCCGCGCAGCACTTCCTCCATCTTCAGCAGCCGCGAGCCCTCGCTCTCCGCTACCTTGTACACCGGGATGTTCGTCATCACCGAGACCACCCGGGCCACGACGTCCTCATCCACAGTACGGTACTCTTCCTCTCCTTCCCCGGCAGCCCTGACTGCTTCGGCCACGGCCTTTTCCTTCTCCTGCTCCAGCCGGTGGAGCTCCGCCGCCCGCTTGAAATCGCCCGCCTTTGCGGCACTGCGTTTCTCCGCCCGGATGGGCTCGAGCGCACTCTCGAGCGAGACGGCCTCGTCGGAGCCTTTCATGTCGCCGATATGCACGCGGGCGCCCGCCTCGTCGAGCACGTCGATGGCCTTGTCGGGCAGGCAACGGTCTGATATATAACGCTGTGACAACGATATGCATGCCTTGATGGCCGCATCGGTATAGCGGACATGATGGTACTCTTCATACCGTCCCTTGATACCTTCGAGGATGGCAAGGGTCTGGGCATAATCGGTCGGCTCGACCAGGATTTTCTGGAAACGGCGTTCCAGCGCGGCGTCCTTTTCGATATGCTCGCGGTATTCGTCGAGCGTCGTGGCACCGATGCACTGGATCTGGCCGCGGGCCAGCGCCGGTTTCAGCAGGTTGGCCGCGTCGAGCGATCCGGGCGAACTGCCGGCGCCCACGATCGTATGGAGTTCGTCGATGAACAGGATCAGGTCGGGATTCTTCTTGATTTCGGTCAGGATGGCCTTTACGCGTTCCTCGAACTGGCCGCGGTACTTCGTGCCGGCCACGAGCGATCCCATGTCGAGCGAGATAATGCGCTTCGAGAGCAGGGAGCGCGGGACGTTCTTCGATGCGATGCGCAGGGCCAGGCCCTCCACCACCGCCGACTTGCCGGATCCCGATTCGCCGATGAGCACCGGATTGTTCTTCTTGCGCCGCGAAAGGATCTGCGCCAGCCGCTCGATTTCCGCTTCACGGCCGACCACGGGGTCGAGTTCCCCGCTGACTGCCGCCCGCGTCAGGTCGAATCCATAGGACTCCACCAGCGATTTCTTGTCCGGACGGCCACTCCCGGCCGGAGCACCCCCTGTTTCCGGCTCGTCCTCGCCGCCAGGCGCCGACATCATGGTCTTCTCCATGATTTCACGGAGCTTGGCCGGCAGCTGGTCCAGCGACAGGTTGCTGTTCTCGAGCGCCGTGGTGCAGGCGCCGTGCCAGCGCATGAAGATCTCGGCCATCAGCTGGACGGGGCCGGCGAGATCGCCGTGCATCCGCTGGCAGGCCATCAGGATCTCCTGCGACTTGTCGCTCAGGGAGATGGACCCGCGCTGGCCGAACGGGATCGGCACGGGTGCGGCAATCTTGTCTTCGATTTCCTTCTTCACTTTACGGATGTCCACGCCCAGTGCCTCGAGGGTCCGCACGGCATCCGAATCGCGGTGCCGGAGGATGCCGAGGAACAGATGGTCGGGCGTGGCTATGTAGCTGCCCAGCCGCGCCGCTTCCTCAAGCGCGTAGTTGAGCACGATCTTGATTTCGTTTGAATAGCCTCTTTCCATTCTGTCTTTCAATTTGAGGCGCAATTTAGCAAAAAAAGCCGGGAATAAATAATTTGTTATCTTCGGTAAAAATTCGTAATTTTACATGTTTATTTAGCATATGAAAGCAAGTAGAAATGGATTTTGAAGAGAACGGCGGTAGGATCATTCCTATCAATATAGAAAACGAGATGAAGTCGGCCTACATAGACTACTCTATGTCTGTGATCGTGGCCAGAGCATTACCTGATGTAAGAGACGGACTTAAGCCCGTGCACCGGCGCGTCCTGTTCGGGATGAGCAACCTTGGCGTCACCTACAGCGGCGGCGTCAAGAAGTCGGCCCGCATCGTCGGCGACGTCCTTGGTAAATATCACCCGCACGGCGACGCCAGCGTCTACGACGCGATGGCCCGCCTGGCACAGCCCTGGAACCTGCGTTACCTGCTGGTCCACGGACAGGGCAACTTCGGTTCGATCGACGGTGACCCCGTGGCAGCCATGCGATACACCGAGGCCAAGCTCCAGAAGCTGGCCGAGGAGGTGCTTGCCGACCTCGACAAGGATACGGTCGATTTCAAGCCTAACTTCGACGAATCGCTCCAGGAACCGACGGTCCTTCCGGCCAAGGCGCCCCTGCTGTTGATGAACGGCTCCAACGGCATCGCCGTGGGTATGGCCACCAACATGGCTCCGCACAACCTCACGGAATGCTGTGACGCCATCTGCGCCTACATCGACAATCCCGACATCGACGTGGACGGGCTGATGGAGTACATCAAGGGTCCGGACTTCCCCACCGGCGGCATCATCCAGGGCATCCGCGGCATCCGCGAAGCCTTCGAGACCGGCCGCGGCCGCATCGTCATCCGCTCCAAGACCAACATCGAGGTATCCGCATCAGGACGCGAAACCATCGTCGTGACGGAGATCCCCTACACCATCAACAAGCGCGAGCTCATCGAGCGCATCGCCGAGCTGGTGGAGTCCAAGAAACTGGACGGCATCTCCTACATCAACGACGAGAGCGACCGCGACGGCATGCGCATCGTTATCAAGCTCAAGCAGGGCGCCCCTTCCAACGTAGTGCTCAACAACCTGTTCAAGCTCACCCCGCTCCAGTCGAGTTTCTCGGTCAACAACATCGCCCTGGTGGACGGCCGGCCGAGGCAGCTCAACCTCAAGCGGCTCATCAAGTACTTTGTGCGCCACCGCCACGAAGTGGTGGTCCGCCGCACCCGCTTCGAGCTCAACAAGGCGCTCAAGCGCGCCCATATCCTGGAAGGCCTGCTCAAGGCCCTGGACATCATCGACGAGATCATCGCGCTGATCCGCGCATCCCGCAGCGTGGCCGACGCCCGCGACGGGCTCGTGGCCCAGTTCGGTTTCACCGTCGAGCAGGCGGACGCCATCGTGGAGATGCGCCTGCGCCAGCTTACCGGACTGGAACGCGACAAGCTCCAGGCCGAATACGACGAACTTGAAAAGCTGATCGCCTACTACCAGCAGGTGCTCGGCAATGAAGAGATGCAGATGGGCATCATCAAGGACGAGCTCCGCGAACTCAAGGAAAAATACGGCGACGCGCGCCGCACCGAAATCGCCGTCTCGGCGGAAGACTTCAACCCCGAGGACTTCTACCCGAACGAAGACGTGGTGATCACGATTTCGCACTACGGCTATATCAAGCGCACTTCCCTGTCCGAATACCGCTCGCAGAGCCGCGGCGGCATCGGTGCGAAGGGCAGCACGACCCGCGACGAAGATTTCATCGAGCATATCTACGTGGCCAACATGCACAGCACGCTGATGTTCTTCACGCAGAGCGGCAAATGCTTCTGGCTCAAGGTGTACGAGATTCCCGAGGGTGCGAAGGCATCGAAGGGCCGCGCCATCCAGAACATTCTCCCGCTCACCCTGGAAGACCGCATCCAGGCTTACCTCAACGTGCAGAATCTCGACGACAAGGAATTCACGAACAGCCACTATGTGGTGCTCGCGACGGCGAACGGAACCATCAAGAAGACCCTGCTCGAGGCATACTCCCGCCCGCGCGCGAACGGCATCATCGCCGTCAACCTGCGCGAAGGCGACGCCCTGATCGGCGCCGCCCTGACCAGCGGTAAATGTGAAATCCTGCTGGCCGGCAACCAGGGCAAGTGCTGCCGCTTCGATGAAGAGGACGCCCGCGCCATCGGGCGCAACTCCACGGGCGTGCGCGGCATCAACCTCGACGAAGGTGACTTCGTGGTCGGCATGGTATGCATCGATCCTGAGCAGCAGGCCGAAAAACCGCTCGATATCCTGGTGGTAAGCGAGAACGGATTCGGCAAGCGTTCGGACCTTGAAGAGTACCGCAAGACCAACCGCGGCGGCAAGGGCGTCAAGACGATCGCCATCACTGAAAAAACTGGCAAGCTAATTGCATTAAAGGCTGTCAGCGACGACAACGACCTGATGATCATCAACAAATCGGGCGTCACGATCCGGATGCCGGCCGACAGTATCCGGGTGGCAGGACGGGCAACCCAGGGCGTGAAACTCATCAGCATCCGCGAAGGCGACAGCATCGCAGCGGTCTGCGTCGTCAGCAAGGAAGAAGAAGAAGAAACACAATAATCAAAATTAAACTCAAACAGTTATGAAAAGAATTCTCATCGCACTGTCTTTCATCCTCTCGCTGACGATGGTCAGTGCACAGCCCAAATCCGCGGCAGATGCACTCAAAGCCCTCACCAAGGCCCAGACCGCAGCTGCTGACGCAAAGAAGGCGGCGAAACCGGCGACCTGGATCACCCTGGCCAAGGCTTATGTCGACGCTTACGACCAGCCGACCCGCAACATCCTCATCGGAACGGCGCAGAACGAAGTGAAGCTGTTCCTCAAGGACCAGAAGGTCCTCAGCACGACCACCAAGAAAGGCGCTGAGACTGACTATACCGTTGACGTGTATGCTGACAAGGAACTCTGGTACAACCCGGACGGCATCCTCGAGCTCTATCGCGTGACCACCCCCGCTGCTGAGGGCAACCTCCTCGGCGAAGCCATCACCGCACTGGAGAAGGCACGCGAAGCCGACCCGAAGGGCAGCAAGACCAAGGACCTGGTCGAAATGATGAACAACATCCACGAGAAGATCTCCAACGAGGCACTCTTCGAGTACTATGCGGGCAACTTCGACAAGGCAGCCGACCTCTTCAAGCAGGCAGCTGAATGCTCCGCAAGCCCGATCCTCGGCCAGACCGACTCGCTGAACCTCTACTACACCGCACTCGTCTCGAACCTCGCCGGCAACAACGCACAGGCCATCGAGTTCTACAACAAGTGCATCGACCTGGGCTACTACCAGAACGGCAACGCTTTCTCGAACCTCGCTGAGGTCTATCGCAAGGAAGGCGACACGGAAGCATGCAAGGCAACCCTCGAGAAAGGCTTCGTCAGCTTCCCGGAGAGCAACGGCATCCTGATCGGCCTGATCAACCTCTACATGGAGAACAACGAGGATCCCGCCAAACTCTTCGAGCTCCTGCACACCGCACAGAGCATCGACCCGCAGAACGCCAGCCTCTACTCCGCTGAAGGCAACGTGTACAAGAAACTCGGCGACGTTGAGAACGCAGCCAACCTGTACAAGAAGTCCGCAGAGATCAACCCTGACTACGTGTTCGCTCCGCTGAGCCTCGGCGCCCTCTACTACGACCGCGCAATCGAGCTCCAGACCCTGGCCGGCGAAGAACTCGACGACAACAAGTACTTCGCACTCGTCAAGGAGATGGATGAGACCCTCGAGAAGGCTATCGAGCCGTTCGAGCAGTCCTTCGCAAAGACCGACGACATGGAACTCAAGACCGCGATCGCCGAGTACCTGAAGAACATCTACTTCCGTCTCCGCGAGAAGAACCCCGACTACGAGGCGCTCTCCAAGAAGTACGAAGCTTTCTTAAAAGGTGAATAATTCCGACGCGCTGCTGCGCGGAAGACAATGAAGAGACGCTCGGGAGCCCACGCTTCCGAGCGTTTTTTGTGCCGACTCAAAGGCCAGACGCGGCGTGTTGTTGTTCGCGCTCAGGTGGCAGAGATACACGTCCCGGAGCCCGTCGTGGCTGGCGCGGCGGAGCAGCGATGCGGCCTGCTCGTTGGAAAGATGCCCGTGCTGCATCAGGATGCGTTCCTTGAGCTCACGGGGATAGGAACCCGTGACCAGCATGTCCACGTCGTAGTTCGACTCGACGACCAGATGGTCGGCCAGCGATGCGTAACGGACCGCGTCGTCGGTCACTTCGCCCAGGTCGGTCATCACGGTAAAGCGTTCGCCGTCGAACGTGAAATGATACCCGACGGTCTGCGTGGCGTCGTGCGGGACGACGAACGGCGTGATCAGCAGGCTGTCGCCGACCGCCGCCTCCTTCCCCTCCTCCAGGAAGCGCACGCAGCCTTTCAGCCGGCCGGCCGTGCAGAAATTGCGGCGGAGTGCCTGTTCGAGCGTCCGCGTCAGGTACACGGGCTTGTGATAGCGTTCAGTGAAGGTACCCAGGCTCTTGATGTGGTCGAAATGGTCGTGCGTCACGAAGACGGCGTCGATGTCATCGATGGAAAGACCCTGTTCAGCGAGCCGCTTCTTGACGGTACGCGTGCCGATCCCCAGGTCGATGAGGAAGGCCGTCCGGTCGTTTCCGAAATAATAGCAGTTTCCATTACTGCCGCTCGACAGGCTCAGGAACCGCACCATCCTGTCATCCTTTCTTGAGAATGTTCTTCACTTCCCGGGGCTTGATGATGCCCTTTTCCGTCACGATGCCGGTAACCAGGCTGGCAGGCGTGATGTCGAAGGCCGGGTTGTAAACCTGTACGCCCTTGGGAGCCATCGGCTTGGTATAGTACATGTCGGTCACCTCGAAGGCGGGGCGCTCTTCGATGACGATATCGTTGCCGCTCGCGCTGGTCAGGTCGATGGTGCTGGTCGGGGCGAAGACATAGACCGGCACCTTGTAATACTTGGCGATGATCGCCACGCCGTTGGTACCGATCTTGTTGGCCACGTCGCCGTTGGCCGCCACCCGGTCGCAGCCGACAAAGACGAAATCCACCTTGCCCTGCGCCATGAGCGTGGCCGCCATGTTGTCGCACACCAGCGTGACGTCGATGCCGGCCTTCGTCAACTCGTAGGCCGTCAGGCGCGCACCCTGCAGCAGCGGACGGGTCTCGTCGCAGTACACCTTGGGCGAATAGCCCTGCTGCTGGGCATAGTAGATCGGTCCCAGCGCCGTGCCGAACTTCGAAACGGCGAGATGGCCGGCGTTGCAGTGGGTCAGGATCGAACAGCCGGGATGCAGGAGCGAGAAACCGAGCTCGCTGATGACCTCGCACATCCGCACATCCTCTGCCTTGATGGCCCGTGCCTCGGCGGTCAGGGCGTTGCGGATGACCTCGATGGCATGCTTGTCTTCCGTGGTGCCGAGCGACTGCTTGGTGGCATAGAAACAGCGCTCCATGCGGTCGAGCGACCACATCAGGTTGACGGCCGTGGGCCGGGAGATGAAGAGATAGCGCTTGACACGCAGGAACTCCTTTTCCAGCGCGGCGAGCGAGCGGGTGCGGAACCGGTTGATGCACATGGCCAGCCCGAAAGCGGCGGCAATGCCGATGGCCGGCGCACCACGGACTTTCAGGCGCGTGATCGCATAGAAGATCTCTTCGGCCGACGTCAGGTGCAGGAATTTCTCCTGGTTGGGCAACTGGGTCTGGTCGAGGATGACCACCTCGCGGCCGCTGGCGCTGAGTTCTACGGAATCATATGGGAAAACGCTTTTCACGGTCAGAGCGTTTCGATGAGTTTCGTGAAAATGCGGCACATCTTGTCGGCGGCGGCATCGGCAGCGCGCACCACGTCGTCACCGTCGTTGAGCTTGGTGCTGGTATTGTCGAGGTTCGAGATGTTGGTGATGACCGACATGCCGAATACGGGGATGCCGCTGTGACGGGCCACCAGAACCTCCGGAACGGTGGACATGCCTACCGCATCCGCGCCGATGGCCAGATAATAACGCACCTCGGCGGGCGTCTCGTACGAAGGGCCGGTATTGCCCAGGTAGACACCCTTGCGCACCTTGATCCGTGCCTTTTTGGCGATGGCTTCAGCCTTGGCGATCAGTTCCTGGTCATACGCCGCCGTCATGTCGGGGAAGCGTTCGCCGAATTCGGCGAAATTCGGGCCGATGAGCGGATTGGGCAGCATGTTGATATGGTCGCGGATGATCATCAGGTCCCCCACCGAATAGCCCTGGTTCAGGCCGCCGGCGGCATTCGACACGAAGAGCGCTTTCACGCCCAGCGCAGCGAGCACGCGGACAGGCAGGGTCACCTGCTCCATCGAATAGCCTTCATAATAATGGAAGCGGCCCTGCATCGCACAGACCGTCTTACCGGCCAGCGTGCCGAAGATCAGGTTGCCCTTGTGGCCGATGGCCGTCGAACGGGCAAAATTCGGAATCTTCGCGTACGGGATGACGGCCTCCGCTTTGATGGCGTCGGCCAGCTTGCCCAGGCCGCTGCCCAGAATGATGCCTACTTCGGGTTTCTTGCCGCCGGTCTGTTCCAGAATGAAGTCGGCGGCTTCGCGGATCTTTTTGACTCTTCTGTCCATGGGTAGTAGCGTTATATTCAGCAATTATAATGAAAAAAAGGCACTTTTCCAATTTTTCATTACCTTTGTGGAGATGAACCTCTTCCAAAAGATCAAAACCTGGTACGCCGCACAGACCGACACGACGAAGGCCCTCCTGTGGATCGGCCTGGTCGCCATCATCGGCATCCTGATTCGCTGGGACGCCGTCGTCGCAGGGATCAAGCACGGGTTCGGGTTCTATTCGTCCAAGTAGCGTCATGAAGTTCTTCCTTTACATAGCCGCTGCGATGCTGCTGGCCCTGGGGCCGGTGCTGCCGCTCCGTGCACAGGACACCGTCATCGCGCAGGGAGAGCCGGAGGAAGTCGAACTGACCGCGGAAGAGCTGGCCGACCGGCTCGTCGAGTATGCGGCGACCTTTCTCGGCACGCCTTACCGCTACGGGGCCAACGGCCCGAAGCGCTTCGACTGCACGGCCTACACGCGTTATGTGTACAAGCACTTCGGCTTCAATAACCTGAGCCGTTCGTCGAAGGACCAGGCGCGTGACGGCCGGGAGGTGGACATTTCCGACGTCCACAATCTCCAGAAGGGCGACATCCTGCTGCTGGGAAGCCGGCGCAACCCGAAGGTCGTGGGGCATGTGGGCATCTTTATCGGGCTCGACGAGACGGGTACAGACCCGCGCTTCATCCATGCCTCCAACCACGGTGTCCGCTACAGTTCCATCTACACGGAGAGCTATTATGCCAACCGTCTGCTGGGCGCCCGGCGCATCCTTCCGGACTTCCACGACTACAATGTCGAATTCGATACGACGGCGACCTATGCGTTCAATCCCGAAGAGGGCGTGCACATCGCACCCGACAGCCTGGTCCTGTCAGACGCCGACCAGCGGATCGTGCTGTTCGCGAACGGGAAATGGGCCTATGTGTCGGCAGATGGCACCTTGGGCGTGCCTGAGTCCGGAGGGCGCATCATCCTTGCGGAAGACGGCAACTGGGCACCGGTCCGCGATGCGAAGGTCGTCGTGCCGGCGGCGGCCCTGAAGCCGGAGCCGAAAGACACGGAGCCGGAACAGCCGGCGGCTGCCAAGCCTGTCGTGGCGGTGGCCGATACGACCGCTGTGGCAGCGGCGGCGGACACGACGGCAAAGCCGGTCGCGCCACAGCCGGAGAAGGTCTATCACACGGTGGTCAAGGGCGACACGCTTTCCAAGATCGCCCGCCAGCACGGCACGACCGTGAACAAGATCTGCCAGTTGAACGGCATCACTTCCACGACCATCCTCAAGGTCGGCCGCAAACTCCGTGTCAAATAATCTTTTGCTTGCTTGGCGCTCTGGTGTCGCGAACTATTGTATTAGAAACGCAACTCTTTCGGCGAGCGTCGGATGGGAGTATTCGACGAAGACGACGACGGGGTGCGGGGTGAGGTTGGCGAGGCTCTTGGCACTCATCTTTTTCAGGGCGGAGGCTTCGGCGGGACCCATGCCGTGGGCGGCGGCGAAGGCGTCGGCCTGGCGTTCATGGCGACGGGAGATGATATTCGTCACGATGTCGAGCAGTATGCTCAACGGCGTATAGATGAGCGAGAACACAGCCAGGTTGACGTGGAATGAAGCCACCTCGCAACCCGCGGCCGCAGCCAGCGCATCACTGCCGATAAACAGACTGAACAGCCAGAACATCAACAAGTTTGTTGCAAATCCCTCGAACGAGGAAAGCAGCGTGTGATGGTGTTTGTAATGCCCGATCTCATGCGCCAGGACCGCGACGATCTCTTCCGTCGAAAGCTGCTCCATCAGCGTGTCGTAGAGCACCACGCGCTTGCGACGGCCGAACCCCGTGAAATAGGCGTTCGACTTGCTGCTCCGCTTCGACGAATCGATGACGAAAATATTGTCAATCCGGAATCCGGCCCTGTCGGCAAAAGCTTCGATGGCCGACCGCAGTTCGCCTTCCGGCAACGGCGTCTGCTTATTGAAGAGCGGGACGATGAGCTGCGAATAAAAATACTGCATGAACAGCGAGAACAGCGTCACGGCGCCCCAGGCGATGAGCCAGAACCAGCGTGGCGTGAGCGTATAGATCCAGGCACAGAGCGCCAGCACGGTGCCCATAATGACCATGTTGAGCAGCAGCGACTTGACCGCATCGGCCGCAAAGAGTTTCGGCGTGCTGCGGTTGAAGCCGAAACGCTGCTCGATGACGAAGGTCCGGTAAATGTCGAAAGGCAGCGAAACGACCCATGAGACCAGATAGAAGATACCCCAGAAGACCAGCGCCTGCACGACCGGCGAGGCGCTCACGGCCCGGGCGGCCCGGTCGAAGACGGCGAATCCGCCGAAGGCAAAGATTCCCAGCGTGATGAGCGTACTCACCAGGCCGGAGACGAGCGAGAACTTGCGGTTCGTCATCGCATAGTCCTGCTGCTTCCGGTAACACTCTTCGTCATACAGCTCCTTGAGCAGGGCGGGTATCGGAGCATGGGAAGCCCGGATGTTGAGCAGCGTCAATAAGGCCGAGTAGAGGAACTCGGCGAGCACGATCGCAATGACCAGCCAGTATAGCGCCAGCGGCGTCATGCGAGCTGGGCGCGGAACTGGGGATAACGTTCGTCGATGGGAATCGGCTTCCCGGCCTTGTCCAGGAAGCAGTGGAGCGACCAGCCTTCGAAGACTTCCTTCCCGCCGCAACGGATGATGTAGCCGATCTTCAGCTTGAAGGTGGTCATCGACTTGACGAACACTTCGATTTCAAGCAGGTCGTCGAAGGTCGTGGTATGCAGGTAGCGTCCGGACACCTCGATGACGGGCGAGATGACGCCCTCGGCCTCGATGCGGGCATAGCTGGCCCCGATCGAGTCGAGGTAGGCCACGCGGGCCTCTTCCATGAAACGGATATAGTTGGAATGGTGTGTCACACCCATCCGGTCGGTTTCGTAATAGTGCACTTTGTGCTGATAGACGAACATTTCTTTCTGTTTTTTGCATTGCAAAGATAAATAATCGCTAACTTTATCCAAATTTTGGCAAGCCATGATGAGAGAAGAAACGGTTTTCGGACCGATCCACAGCCGCCGCCTCGGACGTTCGCTCGGCATCAATCTCCTGCCCGTCCACGGCAAGATCTGCAATTTCGACTGCATCTACTGCGAATGCGGCTGGAACCGTGAGGGGCGTGAAGATACAGTCCTCCCCACGGCGTCCAAGGTGCGCTCCGACCTCGAGGACAAGCTGACGGAACTGATGCTCGAAGGCACCCGCATCGACTCGATTACCTTCTCGGGAGACGGGGAACCCACCCTCAACCCCGAGTTCCCCCGCATCATCGAAGACACGCTCTTCCTGCGCGACGCCTACTATCCCGACGCCAAGGTATCGGTACTATCAAACGCCACCCGCGTCCACATACCTGAAGTGTTCGAAGCGCTCCGCAAGGTCGACAATCCCATCCTGAAAATCGACGCGCCGACCGACGCCCTTGTGGCAAAGATCAACCAGCCTGCCCCGGGATATTCACTGGAACGAGTCATCGAGGCGCTCGGGCGGTTTGAGGGCGATTTCATCCTGCAGACCATGTTCCTGCGGAGCCGCGACTTCGATTCCGCGTCGCCCGAGGTGCTGCAGGGCTGGATGGACATCGTGCGCCGGCTCCAGCCCCGCGAGGTGATGGTCTACACCATCGACCGCCCCACGCCCGACCAGGGCCTGGAAGCCTACACCGTAGAGCAGATGCGCACGCTGGTGCAGCCGCTCATCGACGAAGGATTCAAGATCGACATCAAAGGCAAGGAATAATAATCAAACAACAACCGATATGAACACCAACGAAAGATTCGTCATCACCATCAGCCGGGAACTGGGTTCCGGCGGTCACACCATCGGCCGTAAACTGGCAGAGAAACTGGACGTACGCTTCTGCGACAAGGAACTCATCAAGGCCCTTACCAAGAAATTCGACCTGACACCGTCGACGATCGAGCGTCTCAAGGGCGAAAAGAAGAACTGGTTCACCGACTTTGTCCGCTATCTGTCACCCGCCCAGGGAGCAGCCGGATTTGTGGGAGATGAGGTCGTTGCCGGGAAGGAATTCAATCCGCAGGTGACCACCGACGACATCTTCAGGGCTGAGACCGAGATCCTGAAGGCGCTGGCAGAAGATTCCTCCTGCGTTATCGCAGGCCGTTCCGGGTTCTTCGTGCTCAAAGACCAGCCCAACAAGGTGGATATCTTCATCACGGCTTCTCGCGAGCACCGCATCGAGCGTACGATGCGCAAGCAGAACCTGACGCGCGAACTGGCGGAAGAGGTTCTCAACAAGGTGGACAAGGCACGGGAGAACTACATCCAGCGCTATGCGAACACCAGCCGCTATGATGCCCGCAACTACAGCCTGACCCTGAACGTGGACGACCTCTCCGAGGACGAGGCCGTCGAAGTTATCCTGAAGTACCTGAAGAAGTAATCCGGGTTATTTGATGTGTACGTCACGCTGCGGGAACGGGATTTCGATTCCGTTCTCGTTCAGTGTGTTGTAGATCAGTTCGCGGGCGCGGGCCAGGTAGCTGTAGCGCTCTTCCACAAGCACATACTGTTTCATCGCGATGTCGATGCTGCTGTCGCCGAAGTTGTCGACCGACACCGATATGCCGCGCTTGGGATCCACCAGGTTGCGGCCGTACTTGTCTTTCGTCAACAACTTCTGCGATGCCTCGAGCAGCAGCGTACGGACTTTCTCCACGTCCGTCCCGTAACTGACGCCCACCGCCACTTTCACATACTCGTAGGCGCTGCCGCGCGTCAGGTTCTTGAAGTTCTTGTTGAACAGCGTCGTATTGGTGAAGGCGATCAGCGTGTCCTCGACCGTCTCGATCTGCGTCGTCTGGTAGCTGATCGACGTCACCTTGCCGCGGACACCGTCGCACTCGATGTAGTCGCCCACGCGGAGGCGGCCCGACATGAGCTGGATGCCATAGATGAAGTTGTTCAGGATGTCCTTCATCGCCAAGCCAAGACCGGTAGCCAGGCCGGCAGCCACAATCGACAGCGCGCCCATCGGGATGCGCAGCATCACCACGGTCATCACGATGTAACTGCCCCACACCAGAATCGAAATCACATTGTTGGCCAGCGTGAAGTTGATCTCGTTGTCGTGGATCATCGTCTTGCCTTCCTTCGCGGAAAGACGGTCAAACCGCAGGCGGCGGTAGAACGCCTTGACGACATAGCTGATGTAGCGGAACAGGAAGAACATCGCGCTCACCAGTACCAGCTTGTAGAGCGACAGGTGCAGGATGGCATTGCCCGCCTTGTCACTCAGGTTGAAGAACGGCTTGAAGAAGAGTTCCCGGCAGATTTCGGTCAGGTCGAATACATTGGCAGCGAACCACAGGCAGGCCGGAATCGACAGCACGGTGAGGATGGGCAGGACAGCCTTCTTCACGAAATCGGACAGCCACGTCACGGCGATGTAGGCATCCTTGCGGTCCGGCTCATAGATGGTATGTGATTTCTTGTATTCCAGTTTCCGGCGTTTCAGGTACTTTTCGTCGTAGCGTTCCACCAGCAGGTACAGGGCCGTGATGGTCTCGATGGCCGTCAGCTGGAAGAGCCACCAGATAAAGATCTGGATGCCCAGCAGCACATAGCCCGCCCACACGATGACCGTGGTTCCCAGCATGACCGCGAAACTGATCCAGGCATACAGCATGTCTCCCCTCGCCTCTTTCGCATCGCGCACGCGCCGGCAGATGACATACTGCCAGATGGTGAATCCCAGCACGATGGGCGGGAAGATGAGATTGACGAGCCGGTTGGGAATGAAGATGATGCGGAAGGTAATGACGATCAGGCCCAGCAGCACGACCGGCAGGTACAGCCGCCAGATCTTGCGGATGTGCTTGGCCGGAATCCGGATCAGCAGCGACACCAGGATCGCTACGAGCAGCCAGGCGTACACCAGCAGCAGGCCGGATGCCACCCGGAAGAAGTTATGCTTCACGGACAGGCCGGCGATCATGACGGTCAGCGCGAAAATCACCACGCCGCTCAGCAGCGTAACGAGCGGGCTGCGAAGCCGGAACGATTCGGTCTGGAAAAGCTGCTTCCTCTTGCGCAGGAACCGGACCACCACGTTGCTCAGCAAGGTGGCGATGCCGATGAAGGCCAGGATGTAGACGATGAACAGCGAGACCAGCGGACCGCGCCACTCGCTCTCGCGCAGTACCGCCGCATCGGCGGTCGTATCACCCATGCTGTATTTATGCCGGGCGTCCTGGAAGGCCATCCGTGCATAGCGCGGCAGCGTCCGCAGCACGGTAAAATAGTTGTCCTGGCCGTCGATGAAGATGCGTTTCTGGATGAGCCGGTACCGTTTGCGGGCGTAGTTATAGCTTTCCTCCAGCCGGTTGCTCATGCCTTCGTAATGGTCATTGTCCATCACGATCTTGTCGCGGAACGCCGTATACATCTCCAGCAGGTTCAGCGTATAGGCCAGGCAGGAGTCGCGGTCCGCCTGCCCCTGCTCGTCCAGGTAGAAAGGTTCGTCCGCCGACGTTTCGTAATCGCTGATACGGTCGAGCAGGTCCGCATGGTGGGAGTGGTCGTGGGTCGTCCCGTCGAAGTGCGTATGTTCGTGCAGGTGGATGCCTTCGGCGGTCGTATCGGCTTTGCCCACGAAATCGAATCCGTCTTCGTGGTGGTGTGCGGCCTCGTGGACCAGGATGGTATCCATCACGGCGGAGAGGGAGTCGGGAACGGCCTCGATCTTGTCGAGGACGGGCGGCAGGCGGCGGAGCGCCTCGGCCAGATACTCATAGCGTTCGATCTCCAGGTTCAGTCGCGCCACGATCTCGTCGTAGGGCATCCGCTGCTTGTGGTATTCGTTATATTGCTTGGTCACCTCCTCCAGCGCATAGGTCATGTCGAACGTATAATCCTGATTCTGGGAATACAGGATCAGGGCCAGCTCGTTGCAGCGCTTGGTCATGTCGACCAGCTGCTGGTGCTGGACCTCGTTGTTCATGTCCAGCCGGGCGCGCATCTGCTCCATCTTCACATTTTCCTGATGAAGTTCGGAGCGCAGGATGCTCAGCGTCCGGGCAAAGTCTTTTTCGTTGAAAACGGCATATGCTGGGATGGCGAGCGCCAGGGCAAGGGCGCAAATGGAAAGAAGTTTCTTTTTCATATTCTGCAAAGATACAAAATCAATGGATTTTTGCTAACTTGCCCATTCAAAAGCTAGCCGATATGAGAAGAACTGTCACTGTTTTCCTGATTGCAGCCCTGCTGGCGCCCTGCCTGTGTGCCTGCGGGCGCCGCCCGGCCGTCCAACCCGAAGCTTTCCGCGGCATTCCCAAGGAGCAATTGCAGGAGATGCGCGAAGAGATCCTGTCGCGCCATGCGGACGGCAGCGCTCTTTCTGAACGCGAAACCGCCGAAGTGGAGGCGCTTCGCGACCAGGAGCGACGGCTCGAGAACTCCTGGATCTTCGGTGAGTGGCAGGAACGGCATGGGGCGCGGCTCATCTTCCGGGACGACGGCACGGTGAGTGTCGGTGCCCGGGGCGGTTATTATGACGAAGTGGGCGTCTGGAAGTACATCTCACCCGAGCAGCCGTCCTTCGAGTCCACCTGGACGCTGGTCTACGATGCCGCGGGCGATCCGGTTGCCATCGTCGCCCGGCCGGAAGGCGAGAGTTTCGTATACCCGTTCCACGACTCCCGCAAGAGCGTACACGAGCAACTGGGCGATCTGCAGACTGCAGAGGAGACGGGCTTTTATTTCAAGAAAAACCAATAAAATCAAAGATATGAGTGCCAAGGGATTATTTGCATTTATCGCAGGAGCTGCCGCTGGTGCGGCTGCCATCTGGCTCCTGAAAACCGATGAGGGCCGCGAGAAGGCCGAAGAGATCAAGAAGAAGGCTGCTTCCGGGCTCGAGGAGCTCGAGAATGCCGTTGAGAACCTGAAAGACAAGGCGGAAGCCACGGCAAAGGCGGCTGTCGAGACTGTCGAAGAGAAGCTGGGCAAATGAGCGAGCTGAAAGACTATGTCGACCTGAAGGCCGATGAGCTGAAGCTTCGCACGACGCAGGGCCTTTCGGTGGCGACGGGCCGGCTGGTGGCGGCGCTGCTGCTGGTGGGGCTGCTGGTCATCGTGCTGGCGTTGCTGGCCGTGGTGCTGATCCAGTGGATTGCCCAATGGACGGGTTCGCTGGCGGTGTCGAGTTCCATTGTCTGCGGCGTGTTCCTGCTGGTGCTGGTGGTCCTTTTCCTGCTGCGCAAGCGGCTGTTCCGCGACACGTTCGTACGCTTGTTCATCCAAATTTTCTACGGCGATGGCAAAGCGTGATTTCTCCGACATCCGTAATTATGCGGAACTGGAATCTTCGATCCGGATGGTCCGCCGTGAACTGACGGCCAATCAGTTGTCGCAGCAGGTGTCGCATTTCAAGGCTGGCGGAGCGCCCCGCTGGACCGATCTGGCCCTGCTCATCATCCGGTCGCTCCGGAAGCGCCTGAAATAAGCCATGGCAGGCACATCAAACCCGATTCCGATCCGCCGCGCCACGGAAGACGACATCCCCGTCATCCGTGCGCTGGCTGACGTGTGTTTCCGCGACACGTACCGGACGATCCTTTCGCCGGAGCAGATGGAATACATGATGGACTGGATGTATTCCGAAGAGAGCCTGCGCCGCCAGATGGGCCGCGACGGGCATGTCTATTTCCTGGCCGGACCGGCCGATGCGCCTTGTGCATACTTTTCCGTACAGCCGCTCGGCCTGCAGGAAGATGGTGCCTATTTGTTTGAGTTCCAGAAGATGTATTTATTGCCCGAATGCAAGGGCAAGGGTTACGGGCGGCAACTGGTCGACCATGTTTTCCGTTTCGTCCGCGAAGCCGGCGGCGGCTGGCCCTGCCGCATCGAGCTGCACGTCAACCGTTACAATCCGGTCGTGTCTTTCCACAAACACATGGGCTTCACGATCCTCCGCGAAGGTGACTTCCCCATTGGCCACGGCTACTTCATGAACGACTACATCATGGGAATTTGCCTCTAGGGCATTGTTCCATCTGCCGTCATGCCCGGCTTGACCGGGCATCTCCGCCAGGAAGGTCCTTCTCCTGTCTTCGATGCCCTTTACGCCTGTTTGCTTGCGCCTAGCGCGGGTGGGTTGTTGATCCAGAACCCGTGCCACCCTCGGCACCGTAAGAGGGAGGGGCCCAAGCGCAGCTTGGGAGGGGTCGAGCGTAGCGAGACGGTTCTGGATCAACACCCAGAGCGCCTAGCAAGCAAACAGATGCCCGGTCAAGCCGGGCATGACAGGACGGAAGGTCAGATGGAGAGTTCGGTGAGGACGTTGATGAGTTCGGGGTCGATGGGCTTGTCGATCTTGACAGCCTTGGCGATGGGGACGTATACGATCTGGTCGTTCTTGATGCCTACCATGATGTTGCGCTGCCCCTCCTTCAGGGCCTCAACCGCAGCGACACCCAGCCGTGACGCCAGGATCCGGTCGTAAGCCGACGGCCGGCCACCCCGCTGCAGATGCCCCAGGATCGTCACCCGTACATCGTATTCCGGATACTCCTTGCGAACACGGTCCGCATAATGCATCGCGCCACCCGTCCCATCCTTGTGACTCTCCGAAACAATCACGATCGAACTGTTCTTGCTTTTGCGGATGCCCCGCCCGATGAACTGCGAAAGCTGGTCGATGTCCGTCTTGTCCTCCGGAATGATGGCCGCCTCGGCACCCGCCGCAATCGCACTGTTCTGCGCCAGGAAACCCGCATCACGCCCCATCACCTCCACAAAGAAGATGCGGTCGTGCGACGTGGCCGTGTCGCGGATCTTGTCCACACAATCCACGATGGTGTTCAACGCCGTGTCATAGCCGATGGTCGAATCCGTACCGTACAGGTCGTTGTCGATGGTTCCGGGCAGGCCGATGACCGTCACATCGTGCTCCCGGGCCAGTTCCTGCGCGCCCGAAAGCGAACCGTTGCCGCCGATGACCACCAGTGCATCGATATGATGCTTGCGCAGCGTCTCGTAGGCCTGCGTGCGGCCTTCCGGCGTACGGAACGCCTGGCTGCGCGCCGTCTTGAGAATCGTGCCGCCCCGCTGGACGGTGTTGCTCACCGATTCACTGGTAAACTCCTTGACCTCACCACCGATGAGGCCCTCGAAGCCCCGGTAGATGCCATAGACTTTCCAACCCGCAAAGATGGCGGAACGGGTGACCGCACGGATGGCTGCATTCATTCCCGGGGAATCACCGCCGGAAGTCAGGATGCCGATGCTCTGGATTTCTTTCATCGTGTTTTCGATTTGAACACAAATATAGGAAAAACCCGATGATTATTTTCAATGCCGTTCAAATGTTTGTCAGACTGTATGGGCGACTTGGGAGTTCAGACTTTTTGATGTATCTTCGTATCATTAAAAACCCTGAACCATGAAGCGTTTTCTCCCCGTATTACTCGTCCTGGCCCTCACCTTGCCGCTCGCATCCTGCGGACAAAAATGGCAGGCCGAAGAGGCCGACGGCTACCAGCTCATCACCCAGAAAGGCGGCCCGACGCTGGGCTACACCTCCGCCCCTATCCTGACCGTCCGCGGCCATGCATTCAAGGACCTCAACCGCAACGGGGAACTCGACCCGTATGAGAACTGGCGCCGGCCGGCATATCAGCGTGCCGTCGACCTGGCCAGCCGGCTCTCGATCGAAGAGATTGCGGGCCTGATGCTCTATAGCGCCCACCAGGCAGTTCCGACACCTGCGATCACGGATGCCCAGAAGAAGTTCCTGGAGGACGACAACTTGCGCCACGTGCTGGTCACGACCGTCGGAAGCCCCGAGATTGCAGCCCGCTGGAACAACAATGTCCAGGCCTTCGTCGAAGGACTGGGCTGCGGCGTCCCCGCCAACAACAGCTCCGACCCCCGCAACGAGACAGCCGTGACGGCCGAATACAACGCCGGTGCAGGCGGACAGATCTCCCTCTGGCCCACGCCGCTGGGACTGGCCGCTACCTTCGACCCCGACCTTGTCCGCCGATTCGGCGACATCGCTTCGAAAGAATACCGGGCCCTGGGTATCGCCACGGCCCTCAGCCCGCAGATCGACCTGGCTACCGAGCCGCGCTGGAACCGCTTCGTCGGAACGTTCGGGGAAGACCCGGACCTGGATACCGACATGGCCCGCGCCTATGTCGACGGCTTCCAGACCACGGCAGGCACGCGCGACGGCTGGGGATTCGAGAGCGTCAATGCCATGGTCAAGCACTGGCCTTCCGGTGGTCCGGAAGAAGGCGGGCGCGACGCGCATTTCAACTACGGAAAATACGCCGTGTACCCCGGAGGCAGTTTCGAGAGCCACCTCCGCGCATTCACCAAAGGCGCTTTCAAACTCGACGGCAAGACCGGCTCCGCCACGGCCGTGATGCCGTATTATACCATCTCGTATAATATCGACCCTTCCGGAAAGAACGTAGGCAACAGCTACAGCCACTATATCATCTCCGACCTGCTGCGCGACAAATACGGCTTCGACGGGGTGGTCTGCACCGACTGGGGCATCACCCACGACAACGCGTCCGTCGCGTCGTTCGACGGCAAGTGCTGGGGTACGGAAACCCTCACCATCGCACAGCGCCACTATGAGGTCATCAAGGCCGGTGTCGACCAGTTCGGCGGCAACAACGACAAGGGACCCGTGCTGGAAGCCTACAGGATGTGGTGCGAGGAATTCGGCGAGGACAGCGCCCGCGAGCGCTTCGAGCAGTCGGCTGTTCGCCTGCTGATGAACATGTTCCGCACGGGACTGTTCGAAAACCCGTATGTCAGCCCGGCCGCCGCGATGGAGACCGTAGGCAACCCGGAATTCATGCAGGCGGGTTACGATGCCCAGCTCAAGTCGGTGGTAATGGTGAAGAACCGCGACAACGTGCTGCCGCAGATTCCCGGTCAAGCCGGGAACGACGTAAGAAAAAAGGTCTATGTGCCGAAGCGGCACTATCCGGCGTATGCCGGACGCTTCGGGCTGTGGGGCGCCCATCCCGATTATTGGGACTGGCCCATTGCCCGGGAAACCGTGGAGAAGTATTTCGACTGGGTGGACTCCCCCGCAAAGGCTGATTTCGCACTGGTCTTCATCCAGGAACCCTACAGCGGCGTCGGATACGACGTGAAAGACCGCGCTGCGGGTGGAAACGGCTACGTACCCATCTCCCTGCAATACCGTCCTTATACGGCCGAATACGCCCGGGAAACGTCTGTGGCGGGCGGCGACCCGAAAGAGCCTTCTACCAACCGAAGCTATCGCGGCAAGACCGTTACGACCGATAACCAGGATGACCTGTCCAAGCTCATCCCCTTGAGCATCGCCTGCCACGAATCCGAGCCGCAGATTCCCGTCATCGTGGTCATCTCCGCCACGCGGCCCTTCGTCCCGGCAGAGTTCGAGCCCTATGCCGACGCCATCCTCGTGACCCTCGGCGTCCAGCACCAGGCCGTCCTCGACATCCTCAGCGGCGCCGTGGAGCCTTCCGGCCTGCTGCCCATGCAGCTGCCCGCCGACATGCGCACCGTGGAAGAGCAGTGCGAAGATACCCCGCATGACATGCGCTGCCACGTCGACGAAGACGGCCACACCTACGATTTCGCCTTCGGCATGAACTGGAGTGGCGTGATCGACGATGCCCGCACCCGCAAATACGGCAAGAAACAATAATATCAACCATACATGAAACGAATCCTATTCCCCCTCCTGCTCGCAGGCCTGCTGGCCATCGGCTGCACCAAGCCCGTCGCCCCGCAGGAAAAGCTCACGGCGCATGACGCCGAGATCAATGCGATCATCGCCCAGATGACCCTCGAAGAAAAGGTCGAAATGCTGCACAGCAAGACCAACATGTCTTCGGCCGGCGTGGAACGCCTCGGCATCGCCGACATCAACTACGCCGACGGCCCGTTCGGCATCCGCGAGGAAGGCCAGCCCAACGGATTCATGAGCGCCGGATGGACCCTAGACTCCGCCACCTATTTCCCCACCGGAAGCGCCCTGGCAGCCACCTGGAGCGAAGACCTCGCCTACCAGTATGGCACCGGCATGGGCAAGGAAGCACGGCTCCGCGGCAAGGATGTGATCCTCGGCCCCGCCGTAAATATCCAGCGCCTGCCCGTGGGCGGCCGTACCTATGAGTACCTGAGCGAGGACCCGATCCTCTCGGCAGCCCTCGCACTCTATTACACCAAGGGCGTGCAGGACGAAGGCACCGCCGTGTGCATCAAGCACTTCGCCGTGAACAACCAGGAGACCAGCCGCGGCAGCGTGGACGTGAAGATCGACGAGCGCACGCTCCGCGAAATCTATCTCAAACCGTTCGAGCGCGCCATCATCGAAGGCGGTGCCATGAGCGTGATGCCGGCCTACAATAAGGTCAACGGCGACTACTGCTCTGAAAACGAGCACCTGCTCAACGAGATCCTGCGCGGCGAATGGGGCTTCAAAGGCATGACCGTCTCCGACTGGGGCGGCACGCACAGCACCATGGGCGCCATGCTCCACGGCCTCAACGTACAGATGACCGGCTCCAACTACCTCGGCCAGCCCGTCATTGACTCGATCGCCACCGGCGCGCTGACCGAAGACCTCGTGGACGAGAAAGTCCGCCAGATCCTGCGCGTCCGCTTCGCCGTCGAAGCCGTCCCTTCCGATGTAGCCAATACGAAGATGACCTCGCAGCCCGAAAGCCAGCAGATCGCCCGCCGCGTAGCAGAAAAGTCCATCGTCCTGCTCAAGAACGAAGGCATCCTGCCTGTCAAGCAGGAGGTCAAAAAGATTGCCGTCATCGGTCAGAACGCCGTACTCAAGACCCAGAGCGGCGGCATGGGCGCCGGTGTCAAGGCCCTCTACGAGATTACCCCGCTGGAAGGCATCCAGGCCCGTGCGGGCGAGAACATCGAGGTGACCTATGCACCGGGGTACAAGAACTTCCCGGGCCGTCGCTGGGGCCCCGCCCCGGCCGAACCCAACCCGCTGGAAGCAGCTGCCATCGACGAACCCGCCGATCCGGCGCTGCTGGCTGAAGCCGTCGCGCTCGCCAAGGAAGCCGATCTCGTGATCTTCTTCGGCGGCACGAACAAGAGCATCGAAACCGAAGGTTCCGACCGCAAGACCATCAAGCTCCCCTGCGGACAGGAAGAACTGGTGCAGGCGCTTTACGAAGCCAATCCGAACCTGGCCACGGTGCTGATCTCGGGTGGCCCGACCGACCTGCAGGTGCTCGAGCCCAATTCCCCCGCCATCGTACAGGGCTGGTGGAACGGCACAGAGGGCGGCACGGCACTGGCGGAAGTCCTCTTCGGCGACATCGCTCCTTCCGGCAAGCTGCCCTTCACCTTCCCGCGGGCACTGGAAGACTCTCCTGCCTATGCACTGGGCAACTTCCCCGGCAACAGCGCGGGCGGCGACCTCTTTACGCTGATGTTCCGCCCCGACGTCCTGAAGATGACCCCGGCTGAGCGCCAGGCGCTGATCGACGCACTGCCGAAGCCCGTCTCGGAATACACCGAGCGCTTCTACGTGGGCTACCGCTGGTTCGATACGAAGGGCGTCCAGCCGATGTACGCCTTCGGACACGGCCTCTCCTACGTTGGCTTTGCCTATCAGAACATGAAGGCCTCCGTCTCCGGCGGCAAGGTGAAAGTCACCTTCCAGCTCAAGAATGAGGGCGGAATGGAAGCCGACGAAGTGGTCCAGCTCTACGTCCACCGCGAGGAATCGAAGGTGGAATGGCCGGAGAAGGAGCTCAAGGCCTTCAAGCGCGTCAGCCTCAAGGCCGGCGAGTCCACAAAGGTCACCCTTGAAATCCCGATGGACGATCTCCGCTACTGGAACGAGGCGACGGGAGCCTGGGACCTCGAACACGGCAAACTAAGGCTCCAGCTCGGCGCCGCTTCCGACGATATCCGCCTGACGGCTGAAGTAACCATCTAATGTTGAACGTCATGAAACGATTCCTTCTTCTGGCGGCCCGGCTGGGCTGCGCCCTTCCGCTATCGGCACAATGGTTCCGGCAGCCCACCCTTTTTCGTTAATCATTTAACAATAAATATTTTATGAAAAAACTGATCACCCTTTTCGCAACCTGCCTGCTCGCCGTCAGCGCGCTGCACGCACAGGAACTGACCAACTTCGCCTTCGGCGGACGTCCCATCATCTCGCCCGAGCTCACGCAGGACAGCGTGACCTTCCGGCTGAAAGCAGACTATGCCACCATCGTGAAACTCAGCGGCTCGTGGATGGAGAATCCCTGGACGGGAACCATCGACATGCGTCGCGGCGAGAACAACGTCTGGGCAGTGACCATTCCGCTTCCCTCCCCGGAAATCTACACGTATTACTTCCTGGTCGACGGCGTAGCGGTCAACGACCCGCAGAACGTGCTCGTCCAGCGTGACGGCACGCGCTACCTGCCGATGCTGCTGGTGCCCGGCGAACGCACGGAGAACTACAGCGAGGCAAAACAGCACGGCACGGTGAGCCATCCCTGGTACCACAGCAACATCCTGGGCATGGACCGTCGCCTGACCGTCTACACGCCGTACGGCTACGAGAACAATCCCAAGAAGAAATACCCGGTGCTTTACCTGCTGCACGGCGCGGGTGGCGACGAGGAAGCCTGGATCTCGATGGGCCGCACCGCCCAGATCCTCGACAACCTGATCGAGAAGGGCCTGGCAGAGCCGATGATCGTGGTCATGCCGAACGGCAACGCCAACCAGGCTGCAGCCCGCACCCTCAACATCCCGGAGAAGCCCATGGCCAACCGCTGGGACCGCGAAGCCTTCGAGAAGATGAGCGAAGCCGAGCGTGACCTCATCATGAACGGCTATGTGAGGAGCCTCTGCACGGAGATCGTTCCGTTCATCGAGAAGAACTTCCGTGCGATTCCGAAGCCCGCATCGCGTGCGATCGCCGGCCTGTCGATGGGCGGCGGCCACACCATCTCCGCTTCGATCCTCTATCCGGAACTGTTCGACTACATCTGCCCGCTTTCCGCAGCAGGCAGCGCTACGCCGGAGCAGATCGCCGCTTTGAAGAAGGCAGGCGTGAAGCTCTACTTCCTGGCATGCGGCAACACCGACTTCCTGTTCCAGGGTGCTGAAGAGATGCATGCGAAACTTACGGAACAGGGCCTCGACCACGTGTACTACGTCTCTGACGGCGGCCACGTCTGGTCCAACTGGCGCCTGTACCTGAACACGTTCGCACAGCTGTTGTTCAAATAAAAGGCTGACGCCTCCATGGGGCGCCGCGTCGGGGGATGCTGCGCCCTTTATTGTGCCCGGACCTTATCGAGGATCTGGGGGATGGCGAGCATCAGGAAACTGTCGTATTTCAGGCTGTCGGGATCGACACGGCAGAGATCGCGGTAGGAACAGATGTCGATGTGGGCCGGATGGGCGGATGCGTTTTTCAGCTGCTTGCTGAAAGCCGCCCGCTTCTTACCGAACAGGCTTTCATATTCCGTGCGTTCCTGCAGGCTCAACGGCTTGAAACCCATAATGAGTTTTTCGGCCACCCAGCGGCAGTGTTCACTCAGCGAAAGTGCGGCGTTGTTCTTCTCCCAAATCGAATTCCTTTCCTTGTCGGTCATCTTTCTGTTGCCGGGATACAACTGGCTGATAGTGCGATCCCGGGATTCGAAACAGTCGGTACAGAAGACATTCGAAAGGCCATTCTTGACGACTGTAAGATCCTTCCATTTCGGAGTGACCAGTTGCAGTTCATTCTTGTCCTCCAATACTTTGTACCGGAAAGTATCCAGCGCCCGGCTATACCTTCCGGGAGAGTGGACATCTTCGTACGGGAGATTGTCAATCACGGCGCCCAGGCAGTAAACCCTGCTGGCGAAGACCGCCTTCCGGGTATCGATGGAGAAAATCTCGTCGGAAGAACCGGATTCGACAAAAGCCTGGACCTCTTCTTCCGTTATCTCGACAGTTTCGGTTCCCACGGGCAGTTCCCTGACGATCTCAAACTCGATGTCGAGATAGGAATCCGCATTCTCTACCTTGCCGAAAACGGTGTATTTGGCGATCTTCAGCAGATTGCCCAGATATTCCTCCTTCTCCAGTTCTTCCAGAATCTCAGCAGCTTCCTTCTGCGTAACCAGCGTGATGACCGTCCTGTTCCTGCACACCAGGCGGTCCAGCAGGTCATATTCTTCAAAATTGAGATAATGGGCCGACAAGGCCAGCTGGCGAACGACGGCCAGCAGCAGCGGACTGTCGCCCCGCACGACGGCGTGCAAATGGCCGCCGGAACCCGGGACAAATGATACATCCTTCAACCTGTCAAGCACATAAGCCCGCGCGATATACCAATTAATGACAATCTCTTCCGGGAAAGGCTCATCCGTGCATTGCCGTTTCAGGTACTCAAAGGGGCGCTCGCGTAGGATTTCCTTTTTCATTGCTCGTCCTCCTGATTGAAATTGTATGCCGAAGGCCGCTGGTAGAGCCGCAGGCCGAACCATTCCATCGAAGTGATGATATGCTCGGTGATCTGCGATTGTTGCCACTCGAACGTGGACCAGTCACTGTCGGTGAGGAAGGCGTGGACCTGCAGCGTCATGCCGCTGTCATCCTGCTCCGCCCACCGGACGAACAGGCGGGGCCGTTGGGAGATGCAGGGATTGTTCATGAGCCAGTGATGCAGGTAGAGCCTGTACAGATGGGCATTGAGCACGCCGGTTTGGATTTCGTCTTCCGGCAGATAATCCAGAATGTCGTGCTTTCCGCTTTTCAAATCCGCCACCCCTGCCTCATCCAACGGGCGGATACATTCCGTATCCAGGATGAAAGACTTGAGCATTTGTCGCCCGTATGTCTTCCCTTCCGCCATATGCTGCAGGTTCGTGAACTGTTCCGATTGCAGGGCGTTGATGGGAATGGTGGATGTGGTGGTATCCCAGTTGTAGATCGTTACCGTGGTCAATGTCACCTTCTTCACTTCACCGTCCACATCCAGTTTCGGCACCTTGATCCAATCGCCGATATTCAGCAGATGGTGCCGGCGGAGATGGATAAAAGCGGCCACGCCTTTCACCCGGTCCTGGAAAATCCAGCCCAGGACAGCGCCGATGACGCCCATGGCGGCTGCCATCCGGCCGTTGTTCCGGATATCGAAAATCAGCATGAATCCAATGATCCAGAACCCGATGGCTGCCAGGATGACGATCTGGCAGACAGTGATGCCGTTATCGTTCCGGTTCAGGCTGAAGATGTCGGTGAGCGCATGGCACACCTTGATGAGCAGCCAGACAAGCAGATTCAGCCCCAACAGAAACAGGCAGGGCGTGAACGAATCCGGCGACAATACCATCGACAGCCCGACGGAGAGCGGCGTCACCAGCAGGACGAACGCCCAGAACGGCTTTGCGCGCCATTGAAACAGGGCCCCGATGATTTGTCGGCCCAGTTTGTCGGAAGAGATGTTCTTCCTGTAGA
>LUZE01000125.1 GCA_001602845.1 Bacteroidales bacterium Bact_13
CTTTTCGGGCTTCACCGGCTTTCCGTCATGCCCGGCTTGACCCGCGTCATGCCCGGCTCGACCGGGCATCTCGTGCTTCGACGTCTTCGTCGTGTCAGGCGAAGACGGCACAACCGGATCTTCGACCACATAGCGGGGCACATACGGAATTGCTGCGGTCGTGTCGGCCATGCCGGGCGGCAGGACGCCGGCATCGCCCGAGACAGCCGGAGGCAGCAGCAGGCCCGCATCGACCGTGGGCGGCAGCAAGCCGCCGGCATCGGTTCCACCGGCGTTCACCGGCGGCACGTACACCGAAACCACGTTGACCGTGTCGGTGGAAGTCCGGACGGCTGGAGCGGACGACTGTTCGCGGCCCGTCTCCAGCGACTCGAAAGGCACGACCGTCACCGTCAGCGAATCGCTGCGCTCATAGAGCGATACATTGCGGTCGTAGTGGAAGATCACCGTCGTGGCATTGCGCTGCCACGGCAGGTAATTTTTCTGGATATAAGCGTAGGAATCCCCGTCGTGGAGGGCCATCAGGCGGCGGAACGAAGCCTCGGGGCTGGCGTCCCAGCCGCGGACCAGCGCCATCACCTCATCGCGATGCGGCACGTCGGGATCTTCTTCCAGCGCGTCGGCCAGGCCCTTGAAATCGGGGCCGCCGGCCCATTCGCGGATGTTGCCGAAATTTACGTCCGGCCAGTGCTTGCGGAGATAGTCGCGCATCGCGCGGGCCCGGAGGGCAGAAAGTTTCTGGTTGAAGGTGTAGCGGCCTTCCGGCGAAGCGAACGCGATGATGGTCACGCTGTCGATGTTCATCCGAAAACGCTCGACGCACTCGGCCAGGCGCGCCAGCTGGGCGGCGTTGTCCTGGTAGTTAGGAAGGATCACGGCCTCGGCCACGCGGAACGTGATGGAAGCGTCACCCACGGCGAAGGCGTCCTGCGAGGTGCTGACCTTCACAGGAACGTCCTCCTGCAAAACAACGACCTGCGCCCGTAAGGGAGCAGGCGACATTGCCATCAGGAGCAGTATCACAGCCGTTAGGCGGCGGAGAGCCATGTCCGGATGCTGTTTTTACTTGAAACTGACGTCGTTGAGTTCGAAGCAGATGCCCGTGTTCTTGATGTCCAGCTGCGGGCAGAGCAGGCAAAGCTTCAGTTTGGCCAGCGACGAGGCCTCGCGGGCCATGCCCTTCACGAGCACATGGCACTTGACGGCGACCTTTCCGGGGAAGTTGCCGGCGCAGTACTGGTCGGTATAGCTCTTGTTGCCCACCGACACGAGGATGTTGCCCAGCTCATAGACGTTACCCTCGTTGTCGTAAGCCACCGAGCCGGCCATGCCCGTCTGGTACATGCCGCCTACCAGGTTGAGGACCACTTCCTGCGACGAAAGATTGGTCACCAGCACCGTCAGCTCCACGTCGTTGCCGACCAGCCGGGCGCCCTTGAACTGCAGCTTCAGGTTCTGGCTCGGCGTAGTCACAGATGTCTGGGCGAAGGCTCCCGCGCAGAGGAGCAGTGCCACCAACGAAATAAACAACCGTTTCATATATTGCAATATTATTTACACTTTAATTCTAACTTACAAATATACACTTTTTCTTTAAATCTGGAAAACGGTTAATCTTTCCGCGCGTTTTTTTTTGATCGCGGCATCTGTTATCTTTGTTCCGATGAGACAGAAAGCGGAAATCGGACGGAGGGGCGAGGACGTGGCGCTGGCCTGGCTGGAGCGGCGCGGGTTCCGCCTGCTGGCGCGGAACTGGCGGGGCGGGCATAAGGAACTCGACCTGGTGATGGAGAGTAACTT
>LUZE01000126.1 GCA_001602845.1 Bacteroidales bacterium Bact_13
CACCCTTCCAAAAAACCGCAACCATTGGTTTTAGGTTTTTGAAAATGCTTTTATTCTCTGCTCCGGGTACCCGCCGCGACGGCCGTGTCCTTCGCCGTAGGCGAATCCCGGACATGGCACAAGAAAAAGGAGAGCAAAAGTTGCTCTCCTTTTTCCTTCCAAACCCGACGTCTGCCGGGCCCGCCAAGGCGGGAGCCAATTATTGGGTTTTCAAAGTTGGTTTAGAAAATCTGAAACGATAAAACCTTATAATTCGGCCTCATTTTTTCAGTTTCACAAAACCATGGGCCCAAGATTCGGAACCCGGCTTGCCGGGCCCGGCACTGCCGGGCCGGGATCAATCAGCGGAGATGAAAGAAACCTTAAAGAGCGCGTTTACGCCCTGGTTCCAGCCGGAGCCCTTGGTAACGGCGTTCCACTGCGACTGGGACCCGTGGAAGTAGATATTCGTCAGGTCGGAGCAGCTGCGGAAGGCACCGGCGCCGATCTCGGTCACCGTTGCGGGAAGGTTTTCCACGTTGACCAGAGCGGTGCAGCCGTCAAACGCGTAGTTGCCAATGTAGGTCAAGCCGTCTCTGAAATACACGCTTTGCAGCGCGGTGCAACCTTTGAAGGCGTAGTAATCGATCTCTTCCAGGGTGGCGGGAAGGTTCACGCTGGCAAGCTTGGTGCAACCGGCGAAGGCGTAACTTCCGATGAACGTGATCCCTGTCGGCAGATTGATATCGGTCAGCGAGGTGCATCCGTAGAACACGTAGGTAGAAATCCTCTTCAGCCCGCTTCCGAGCGAAACCGACTTCAAGAAAGCGCAATTCCGGAACGCGCCGCTTCCGATTTCGGTCAGGCTGACGGGGAGCGAGATAAACTCCAACGCCGAGCAGTCTTCAAAAGCGCTTTCTTCAATCGTCGTCAGCGTTGGCTGATCGCTGATGGGAAAGTTTATCAGGCTTGTGCAGCCGGCAAACGCGTTTTCCTTTATGGTCTTCACGGTTCTGACCAGCGTAAAGCTCGTCAGCGAGGTGCAGCCGCGGAAGGCCTCTTTGCCGATGGTCTCCATTTGCGGCGTGGGGTCGGCCGAGAACAGCACGGTTTCCAACGCGGTGCAGCCGCGGAAAGCGTAGTCGCCGATCTTGGCAAGATCCTGGGAAAGGATAATCTTGGTCAGCGAGGTGCAGGTATCAAAGGCGTGGTCGCCGAGATGGGTGAGCTCATTGCACCGGGTTAAGGTTGGCAGGCTGATGCAGCCGGCAAAGGCATAATCGCCGATCGAGGTCACGCCGTAGGGCATTTCCACCGATTTGAGCGCGCCGCAACCAGAAAAAGCATAGTCTTCAATGGACTTCACACCGTTTGGAATATTGACGCTTTCCAGCGCGAAACAACCGGCAAAGGCGCCGTCGCCAATGGCGGTCAACTGATTGCCCAAAAAGAGTGCCCCTTCCAGTGCCGTGCAGTAGCGGAACGCACGGAGCGCCAGCGTGGTCAGGGGCGCCGGAAGATTGACCCCTTCCAGCGAAGAGCAATTCTCAAACGCGCTCTCGCCAATGGTTTTGAGCTGGCAGGCAGGTGCAAAGGATACGTTCCATAAATTGGAGCAGTTGTAAAACGCCTGGTAGCCGATATCGGTCAGGCTGTTGGGGAAGGTGACGCGCGTAATGTCGGAGTCTGCAAACGCTTGGTCGGCAATGACCTTGGCGTTGTTTTGGATCTCCGCCTTGCCGTCGCATTCCTCGGTTCCGCGAATGGCAACCAGATAGGGGTTTTGCTCGTTGCCCAGGTAGTTGATGCCGTCAACGGTGTTGTATTGCAGGTTGTTGCAGCCGTCAAACGCGTTCGCGCCGACGGAGGTAATGGTGCCGGGCAGGGAAATGCTCTTCAAAAGGTCGCCGGCAAACGCGCGCGCGGCAATTTTGGTCACCGGGTAACCGCCCAGCGTTTCGGGAATGACCACGTGGAGCGAGGTTTCGAGCCCGCGCCCGATGACAATGGCGCATTCCTCATCCTCGTCAACAACAAAGGCAAGACCGCCCGCGAAATCGGTTTCGATCACGCCCAGGTTCTTCTGCGAGCCGTCGGTATAGGTAACGATGATCTCGCCGGCGGCGTTCTTTTCCATTTTGGAAATGCCAACGCCGGGGGCGCCCTGGTCGCCTTTGTCGCCGGGCTGACCGTCCGCGCCCTTGACAACGCCGGCATTGAGGATCGTGCCGTCGGTCAGGGTAACGATCAGTTCGCCGTCGCCGTTCACGGTCGCCGAAGCAACGCTCACGCCGGGCTCGCCGGGGTCACCTTTGTCGGCGGCGCTTCCGTCCGCGCCCTTGACCACGCCCGCGTTGAGGATCGAGCCGTCGGTCAAGGTGACGATCAGGTTTCCGTCTTCATCAACGATCGCCGATGCAATGCTAACGCCGGGAGCGCCTTGTTCGCCGGGTTCGCCTTTCTCGCCGGCAGTACCGCAGGCCGAAAAGACCAGCACCGCCGCCAACAAAAGCGCCAAAACCAAAGTCAGTTTGCGTTTCATTCGTTTGTTCTCCTTTTTTCATAAAAATACAGAAAATATGAAAACTATATGGGGATATATTCATTATAATCATTTTTTTCCATTTGTCAACCCGCCCGGCAAGCCGGGTTCCGGTTATTTGGTTTGCGGAAATGGGTTTGTGAAACTGAAAAAATAAAGCCGCGCAGTGCGCGGAGCCGGTTCTTGGTCTGCTAAAATGGGTTAGAACGCCGGTAAAGGTGAATTTGGTGAAAATGATTTCATAACGCCAAAAAAATAAGCTCCATTCGGAGCGGAGAATAAGGCCGTTTTCAAAAACCTCAAACCATTGGTTGAGGTTTTTGAAAGAGGAGGAGCGCGAGGGGGAGAGAACTTTTTGCAAAAAAGGTCTCTCCCCCTCGCGACCTTCCCAA
>LUZE01000127.1 GCA_001602845.1 Bacteroidales bacterium Bact_13
GCAGAAATCAGATCCTTTCTCGAGCAAAAAGGGTGACCCGAAGTACGGCATACCGGAAAAAGACAAGAAGTCTCCGATCGTGGGGCGCTGGACGGGATTCACCAAGAGTGCCGCCTCTTCTTTTGGCATCGGAACCTACACCTGGGTGTTTCGCGGCGACGGCACGGGGTATCTGCTCTCCGGCCGACGTTTCTGCTACTCATTTGCCTACACCGTGGACGGTCATAACGGCTCTGACCTTCAACTGACGCTCTACAAATACGATACGGGCTTCTATATCCAGGATGGCTTCTGGAAGGAAGGTGACATGACATACAGCTACGTACCACAGCCTACTCCCAAAGGCAAGAAGATGCAGGCCAAAGTCTACGACGACGACAGCTGCCTGGAGATCCAGGGCTGGACCAGCATAGCCGCCGACTTCAGCACCACTCCCATCGTCTTCCAGCGGGTGAATAAATAGCACCAGTAACTTAAATCGGCCATTCCGGCGGCCGTTTGTTTGTTCCGCCGTCGTATCGGCAGTCCAAGCAGTAATCCGGCCACCATTCGTAGCCGAGCCTGAAGGTAGCCCGCCTGTTGTGTTCCGTTCTTGGAATCGCCCCGGCGTTGCTGTTGGGGGTATAACGTCGGTATCGGCTATTTCTTCCAGACGTGGAGGATTTCGCCGATATACATATAGTGGATACCGTTGCCGGTCTGTTCGTACCAGGCCCGCTGTTCGGGCGGAAGCAGGCAGGCGTCGAACTGCTGGGCGTAGATCTTCCTGCATTCGATGGCCAGGTCGGCCTCGGCATAGATAGGATTGCCTAGTTCGGTGAATTCTACGGTGAGTCCGGCGCCGGCCACCTTGTCTTCGTCCCGTCCTGAAACGCGGCCCAAGTAGGCCAGTTTTTCTTTCATTGAAGCTGGGAAGTGTGTCACGGTGAAGTAGTCGTTTTCCTCCATAAACTGGTGTGTATAGCGACTGGTGGATACGTAGACAGTGAAGATGGGTTTATTCCATAGTTCTCCGATGCTGCCCCATGAGATGGTCATCAGGTTCATCTTTCCTTCTTTTCCGGCCGAAACTTCCAGCCAGTCCCTGTCAATCATCTGCAGGGGATTCAATTCAATCTCTGAAGGCGAGATTTCCTGCCAGGGCTTGTCGCGCAGGATCTCGACCTGTTCATTTTGGGATGTCTTGTTACAGCTCATAATGGCAATTGCAGCGAATAAAAGGGTGATAATCTTTTTCATACGTCAAAGATAAATATAAAAAACGGTTAATCTTTCAACCGAGTTTTTTCTTGATGGTGAGATATATTATCTTCGATGTGAAAAATAATTTTTGCGTTATTATGAAATATTGGTAACTTTGTTTATATGAAAACCACATCTGTTGCACTGGGTCCTCATTTTGAGGAGTTTATTCAGGGGAGTATTCTGAGCGGGCGATACAATAATGCCAGCGAAGTTGTTCGTTGTGGTCTCCGTCTTTTGGAAGAACAGGAGCAGAAATTAGTGGCTCTCCGTGCTGCCATAGAGGAGGGGGAAGCAAGTGGATACATTGAAGATTTTGACTTTAATGCCCACTTGGAGGAGTTGAAGGCAAGACGGAGGGGCAATGGCAAGGTATAAACTATCAAGAAAGGCGATAGCTGATCTCGACGGGATTTGGGATTATACTGTGGAGGTTTGGTCGGAAAGCCAGGCGGAGAAGTATTATTCGCAGATAGTCGAATCAATTATGGGTCTATCCACTCTACCCAATGGTAAAAGTCGAAGCTATGATGTCGTGAAACCCGGATTATGGGGATATCACTTTGGTCATCATATTATATTATACAAAAAGAAAAGCGACGGTTCAGTCTGGGTCGATCGCATTCTGCATGAAAAGATGGATTTTGTCCGGCATTTCTAATGGATTTGCTTCTATTGTATTTATAGTCAGCTTGTTGGAATTCGTCTGTGGGTTGCTAAGGATTTGAGACATCTGTATACAAAGACTGAAAGAGAGTCCGATGATCCAGACCTTCTGCCACGAACACACTTTTTGCGGTCGCAAAATGAGACCGCAATTAATTTTGCCAAATAGCTGCAAGTCGATGTGTCTAGGAGGGGCTTCTAACGGTGGCTCTTTTGCACCATCGTCCGATTACGGCCATTGGCGCAAAGCATTCGGCCCTAGAACGCGCTGTGAGGTCGGTGAGTTTGCGGCAGTTTGGCAGAAATGGAAGGAGGGAAGAGGGATTGCGGGATTGTGCTCGGCGCCAGGGGCGCCTGCGCATTCCCTCTGCGCCTGCGGCGGGCGGTGCTAAAGCATTGATACACAGACGCTGGCCACAAGGGCCAGCTGGGCTGTCTTTGTTCCTCCCCGGAATCCCTCACTCACCGCGGGATTGTCGCGCAAGCGCGACATCCCTGCCCCGCTGCGCGGGGCTTTGCAAACCGTCATAAAAATAGCGTGATCGAGCAAGCTCGTCACGCTATTTTTATTCCGCTTTGCGGTGAGTGAGGGATTCGAACCCCCGGTACGGTCACCCGCACACCTGTTTTCGAGGCAGGCTCCTTCAACCACTCGGACAACTCACCAGGGTGATTTCCCTTCTCTGGGTCTGGATGACTGGACTTGAACCAGCGACCTCCTGGTCCCTAACCAGGTGCGCTACCAACTGCGCCACATCCAGAAGTGGACCGCAAATGTAGATATTTTTCTGAACGCGTCCAAAAAAAAGTAAATCAATTTGCCATGACCGCCTTCGGCGTCCAATTCTTGAAGAAGCGGACGACTTTGGCTTTGTCGTAGCCCTGTCCTTCCTCCAGGAAACTGGAATCCTGGGTGTGGATCACGTGCCCCTTGGCGTCCAGCACGACGAAAACCGGGTAGCCGAAACGTCCGGGGTTGCCCAGCCGCTTCATCATCTTTTCGGAACGCTGCTTTCTGGTGGGATCGTCCTTGAATTCTCGGGGACTGTAGTCCACGTGGATGTAGACGAAATTGTCGGCGACCATCTTGCTGATTTCGGCGTCCTTCGAGATGAAGTCGGCAAAACGCAGGCACCACGGGCACCAGTTTCCGCCCACCTGGCAGATGACGAATTTGCCTTCTGCCTTGGCTTGCTTGAGGGCCTTGTCGATCTGGACGTTCTGGTCCAGGGTGCCGTCGTAGACTTTTTTCAGTTCTTCCTGTGCGCCTGCGAGCAGCGGCAGGAGCAGTACGGCCAATAAAAGGATAAGTCGTTTGTTCATTGTATTGGATTTGATTATACGGCGGAGACCTTTCCGATCAGTCGGAAGAAGAGTCCCGGGAACCATTTATAGATGAAGCAGGAGATCATTTCCTTGCCGCCGACACGGACGAGGGGCTTGCCCCGCAGGATGCCGCGGACACACTTCCGCGCACAGGTGTCGGCATCCATGCCGTTCGCCTGGCCGGGATCCATCTTGGCGTGTGCCTGCCCGTTGGCCTCGAGTGCGCTCAGGCTGATGGGCGTATTGATCCGTCCGGGGAAGAGGATGGTGACGGGGGCGCCGGTCTCGAGCCGGAGCGCCTCGTAGAATCCTTTGAGGGCATGTTTCGCGGCACAGTAGGCGGATCGTTGCGGGAATCCGAAGAGTCCGGAGATCGATGACGTGGCGGCAATGTGCGTGTCCTTGTCCCATTTGCCGGCGGCATGCAGCGCCTTGGTAAGGTGGACGGGACCGAAATAATCGACCTCCATGACGCGACGGTCCACGGACTCGTCCGTTTCCACTGCGAGCGAACGCTGGGAGATGCCGGCGTTGAGGATCAGGAAATCGAGCCGGCCCTCCAGGGTGGGGGCGAAGGCATCGATGGCCGGATAATCGGTGATGTCGGCTTCGACCAGCCGGACGGTGCCGGCGCCGCCGGACAGGCAGGCCTGCCGGGTCTCTTCCAGCCGTTCGCGGTTGCGGGCCAGCAGGATGAGGTTCGCGCCGCGGCGGGCAAACTCCCGTGCCAGGGCGGCTCCGATGCCGGAACTGGCGCCGGTGATAAGGACGTTTTTTCCTGTCAGTTGTTCCATATACGTGTAAAAATACGCATTTATTTTGTAAATTTACACGTTTATAAACGTTTAAAACGGTTTTTCGATGAAAAAGCGCATATTCTTGTTGCTGGCCCTGTCGCTGACGGCGGCCTTGTCATTCGCTCAGGAAGAACGACGGATGATGACGATGGAAGAGGCCGTGCTCGGCCGTGGCATGATGATACAATCGCCGATGTGGCACTGGACCGGCGACAAGACGGTCATCGCCCTGGACAACCCGGGCGACTGGACCCGTGGCCCGCAGCCCGGCTTCCGCCCCGGCCCGCGTCCCGAGCCGATGGCATATACAAAGGCCAACAACCTGTATTACAAGGATAAATCCGGTGTGGAGCATGCCATCACGGCCTACAACGATCCGGGCATCGTCTGCGGACAGAGCGTGAGCCGCAATGAATTCGGCATCAACGGCGGCATCTTCATCTCGCCCGACAGCACCAAGATCGCCTTCTACCGCAAGGACGAACGTGCCGTGACGCTGTTCCCGCTACTTGACATCACGACCCGCACCGGCACGCTTCGCGAGATCCGATACCCGATGAACGGCATGACTTCCGAGCACATTGCGCTGGGCGTGTATGACATTGCCTCCGGCACGACGACCTGGATGGACGTGACCGATTTCGACGAAGAGCGCTACCTGACCAATATCACATGGGGCCCGGCCAGCGACCGCATCTACATTCAGGTGCTGGACCGCCCGCAGAAGCATGTCCACCTCAATGTCTATGACGCAGCGGACGGCCGCTGCCTCGGCACGCTGCTGACCGAGGAGAACAGCCGCTGGGTGGAGCCGCAGGAACCGCTGATTTTCCTCGACATCGATCCGGACCTGTTCCTTTACTTTACCGACAACCGGGACGGCTACAAGAATTATTATCTCTGCTCCGCGAGCGGCCGCTTCGAGCCCAGGCGCCTGACCGACGTGGATGCGGACTGCTCGTTCTTAGCCCAGCGCGGCCGGTACATCTTCTATTATTCTGCGGAGGTATCGCCCGTGGAGAACCATCTGTTCCGCCTGGACATGAAGACGGGCCGGAAGGTGCGGCTTACCCGTGCGGAGGGCTGGCACAACTGCCAGATCTCGGCTGACGGAAAGTATTTCGTGGATATGTGGAGCTCGCTCGACGTGCCGCGTGTCATGGGGTGGGGTTCGACCGACGGAAAGAAGTTTACCGAAATGTGGCGGGCAGATGCGCCGAATCCGCTCCTGACCAACTGCAAGATCGAAATGGGAACCGTCAAGAGTGCCGACGGCAAGTACGACAACCATTACGGACTGGTGTATCCGCTTGACTTCGATCCTTCCAAGAAGTATCCGGTCATCCTCTATGTGTACGGAGGCCCGCACACGCAGTTGATCCGTGACGTGTTCCAGGGTGGCATGTCGCGCTGGGACATCTACATGGCCCAGCACGGCTACATCGTCTTCACCATGGACAACCGCGGCACGCCGAACCACGGTGCGGAGTACGAGAAGGCGATTCACCGGCAGTGCGGCCAGGCCGAGATGGCCGACCAGATGGAAGGCATGAAGTGGCTGATGTCGCACGACTGGGTGGACCGCGACCGCATCGGCGTACATGGCTGGAGCTACGGCGGGTTCATGACGATTTCGCTGGCGGTCAACTATCCCGAAGTGTTCAAGGTGGCCGTTGCGGGTGGCCCTGTCATCGACTGGAAGTGGTATGAGGTGATGTACGGTGAGCGCTACATGGATACGGAGGCGGTGAATCCGGAAGGGTTTGCGAAGACGAGCCTGATTCCGCGCGCGAAGGACCTGAAGGCGAAGCTGCTCATCTGCCAGGGTGCCATTGACGACACGGTGGTTTGGGAGCACAGCCTCAGTTTCATCGAGAGTTGCATCAAGAACAAGGTGCAGGTCGATTACTTCCCGTACCCGACGCATCCGCACAATGTCCGCGGCGTGGACCGCATCCACCTGATGGACAAGGTGACGATGTATTTCGATGATTATCTATAATTTGCGTGGCAGATAACCGTTTGAGAGACAACGGCTTAAACAAAATCGGTTGCGTCAAAAGGCGCAACCGATTTTTATTAAGGCGCTCTTTTTCAGAGAGTTTGCCGCCACGGTCTTATTTCATGTAAGGATACTTGAATCCCCGTGCCGGAACAAGCGTTTCCTTGATGGCGCGCGGGATGGCCCAGCGGATGAGATTGAACTCGCCGCCGGCCTTGTCGTTGGTACCCGACTTGCGGCTGCCGCCGAACGGCTGCATGCCGACCACGGCGCCCGTGGGCTTGTCGTTGATATAGAAGTTGCCGGCCGCATAGCGCAGTGCGTCGGCCACCTTCTGGACCATCAGACGGTCCTGCCCGAACACGGCGCCGGTCAGGCCGTATGGCGAAGTCGTGTCGCAGAGTTCGACGGCCTTGTCCATGTCGGCATCTTCATACACGTAGACAGTGAGCACGGGACCGAAGATTTCCTCCTGGATGGTCTTGAAATGCGGGTCGGTGGTGACGATGACGGTCGGCTCCACGAAGTAGCCCTTGCTCTTGTCGCAGCCGCCGCCCAGCACGATCTCGGCATCCGGAGAGTTCTTTGCGTACTCGATGTTGGCGGCGATGTTGTCGAACGACACCTCGTCGATGACTGCATTGATGAAGTTGTCCGGGTCGCAGACGTCGCCCATCTTCGCTTCAGCCGCGAAGGCTTTCATGCCTTCCAGGATCTTCGGCCACAGTGACTTCGGCACGTACATGCGGGATGCAGCCGAGCATTTCTGGCCCTGGAACTCGAAGGCGCCGCAGAAAGCGGCCGTCGCGACATCCTCGGCCACTGCGGTCGGGGTGACGAAGATGAAATCCTTGCCGCCCGTCTCGCCCACCAGGCGCGGGTAGGTGCGGTAGTTGTCGATATTGTCGCCCACCTGCTTCCACAGCGTGTTGAAGGTGGCGGAGGAACCGGTGAAATGGACGCCGGCCAGGTGCTTCGATGCGAAGATCTCCTTGCCGATGACCGAGCCTTTGCCCGGGATGAAGTTCACCACGCCGTCAGGCAGGCCTGCTTCCTTGTAGATCTGCATCAGGTAGTAGTTGGAAAGGATGGCCGTTGTGGACGGCTTCCAGACCGTAACGTTGCCCATCAGTACCGGCGACATGTTGAGGTTCGATGCGATGGAGGTGAAATTGAACGGCGTCAGTGCAAACACGAAGCCTTCGAGGGCGCGGTATTCCACGGTGTTGATCTGCCCCTTGGCGCTCTTCGGCTGGAAGCCGTAGATCTCGGAAGCGAAGTGCGCGTTGTAGCGCAGGAAGTCGATGAGCTCGCAGGTGGAGTCGATCTCGGCCTGGTAGAAGTTCTTGCTCTGGCCGAGCATCGTGGCGGCGTTCATCAGCGCACGGTACTTGGTTGAGATGAGTTCTGCGGCTTTCATCAGGATGGAGGCGCGCACCGTCCAGTCGGTCTCGGACCATTGCTTGTGGGCGGCCATGGCCGCGTCGATGGCCATGCGGACTTCCTTCGGGCCGGCCTTGTGAAAGGTGGCCAGCACGTGATGGTGGTCGTGCGGCATCACGACCTTGCCGGTGTCGCCGGTGCGGACTTCCTTGCCACCGATGATCAGCGGGATTTCGATCTCGATGGAGCTTTGGCGTTTGAGTTCTTTTTCAAGGGCTTCACGCTCGGGGGAACCTTTCAGATACGTTTTCACCGGCTCGTTGGCCGGATCGGGGAATGCATAGATTGCGTCTCTCATGTCAATATCGTTGGTTAGTTTGTTTCACAATCTTCAAAATTACGAAAAAAATTGCGTAACTTCGCATCAGCTCCCTACAAAATCGTTACAAACATGCACATCGGAATCGCAGGCAACATCGGCAGCGGCAAGACCACGCTCACGCGGATGCTGGCGCAGCACTATGGCTGGACGCCGAAATACGAGGCGGTGACCCACAACCCGTTCCTGGAAGATTATTACAAGGACATTCCGCGCTGGTCGTTCAATCTGGAGGTCTATTTCCTTACGCAGCGTTTCAAGGATGTGATGGAGATTGCGCGGAGTTCCGAGACGATCATCCAGGACCGCACGATCTTCGAGGGTGTGTATGTGTTCGTGGCGAACAATGTGGCGATGGGCAATCTTTCGCAGCGCGATTTCGACGCATACATGGACTTGTTCCAGGTGATGATGCAGATGGTCAAGTTGCCCGACCTGCTCATCTATCTGCGCTGCTCGATTCCGCACCTGGTGGCGCAGATCCAGAAGCGCGGCCGCGAGTACGAGCAGACGATGAGTCTCGAATATCTCGGCGGCCTGAACCAGCGTTACGAGGATTTCATCTACAAGGAGTACAAGGGCGAGGTGCTGACGATCGACGCCGACCATCTGGATTTCCAAAATAATCCCGAGGACTTCGCCTCGATCACCGACAAAATCGACGCCCGCCTGTTCGGCCTGTTCTAATCTATTTGCTGTTTGCTTGCTGGGCGCTCTGGGTGTTGCTCCAGAACCGTCTCGCTACGCTCGACCCCTCCCAAGCTGCGCTTGGGCCCCTCCCTCTTACGGTGCCGAGGGTGGCACGGGTTC
>LUZE01000128.1 GCA_001602845.1 Bacteroidales bacterium Bact_13
CGATTTAGCGGACTACAATCCATCTTCCGCCCTTATCCGGGCCCTTTCTCTTGAGACATCCCTCGGCCTTCAACTTGGCCAGTTGCTTCTCAATGGCCTTCTCTGTGATACCAATCTCAGCGGAGAGTTTCTTTGCGGAGTATTCGGGGTGGGCCTGGAGCAGCGAGAGGATTTTCTCCCTGCTTTTTATCTTTTTCTCCCTACCATTATCGGTTTTCTCCCCACTTTCTGCTATGGATTGGAGATAGGCATTGATATCCGTAGTGATTGATTTTATCATCTCTTCCACCATGAATTCCTGGAAGATGGTGATGTCATCAGATTCTCTGGTAGCCATCAAAGCCTTGATATAGTCCCCCTTGTCTTCCTTTAAAACCTTGGCCGGTACCAGAGAGAATTCAAACTGAATGTGGTTCATTATGAGTCGGGCCATTCTGCCGTTTCCATCGGCCCAAGGGTGGATGGTAACCAGACGGTAGTGGGCCTCAAAACTGAGGTTATATCGCTCTGCCGTGGACATCTTAGTGGTCCGCTGAGCATTGAGCCAGTCACAGAATTCCTGCAGCTTGACAGGGACTTTCTGGTAGCTCAAATATGACCTGCCGCCAACTCCTGCAGATACGTTGACCAATCTCAGGTCTCCATTTGCGGACGAGAATTCTCCCAGCGCAGTTTTATAGATAGCGCCCGTATTCTGCATCACTAGTTTTGAAAGGAATTTTAGCTCATCAATAGTGATCGGTTTCTTCTCTTTAGCCAGCTTGATGCTCTCTTCGTAAGCCCGCTTCAAGTCCAGATTCATCATCTGTTCAATGATGGTCTTCCCCTTGGCAGAGATTCCCTCGTCGAACAGTAACTGGTTCTCTATTTCTGTAACAGTGGAACCCTCGATAGCGGTAGAGTGAGTAATGATGGAATACAAATAGAACTTCTCGTAGTCTATCTGCGAGTCAATTCCCAGTTCCTTATAACGCCCAATCAGGGCTACCAGTTGATCAATTTTTGCCATTCTCTCCCTACTTTTCGTCGCAAAAATAATAATTTCTCCCTACTATTTAAAATTTTTCTCCCCACCAATCTGGCCGGCCACCGCGCTCATGCCGACAAATCCGAATTTACCTTATTACAATATTATTCTTTGGTACCGGTTTTGCGAGTTTCATTGCATAGTTGGTGCCGAAAGTTCTTCTGATGATCGTCTCTACATATTTAGTGACGAGTGTTTCATCATTAATATGGGTGAAGAGTCTCAGCACTCTTGTCTGGTTATACTCAGTATACCATGTTCTTCTACTAACCTTTCGAAGTTTTTCAGACCGACTTTATTCAGATTGTACACATGAGCGAGTTCTATGCTAGAAAACACAATCCACTCTTAGAAAATAGACTCTTCCGTTTCGGTGGTGAGTAGTTCAAGTGCTTTCATTCCCATGACCGAATTGCCTTTCTCGTTGAGTCGCGGACTCCATACCGCTACGGAATAGCGGGATGGATAAATGGCGGCGATACCTCCGCCCACACCGCTTTTTCCGGGTAGTCCTACAAGGTAGGAGAACTCGCCAGCCTCGTCGTAGAAGCCACAGGTCTGCATGATGGCATTGATTCTCTTCACTTGCGATGAGGTGAGGCTCACACCATGAAAGTCGAACGACTGCCGATGGTTGGCAAAGGCCAGAAATGCCTGCGACAGTTCTTTGCAGCTCATTTCAACGGAGCAGGTGAGGAAATAGAAATGCAGAACGTCGGCGATGTCGTTGTCGATGTTGTGGTGGTACTTCAGCAGATTGGCAATGGCCGCATTGAGGTATCCTTGGCTTTCCTCAGAACGCACCACCTCGTCATTGTAGTTGATGGTGTCGTTGTGGCTGATCTCGCGGATGAAGGCGATGTAGTCTTCGTGGGGATGTGAGAGGTGGCTGAGCAGAATGTCGGACATGACGATGGCCCCGGCATTGATGAAGGGATTACGTGGATAGCCTTTCTCAAGTTCTAGTTGTATGAGTGAGTTGAACGCAGTGCCCGATGGCTCTTTGCCCATGCGCAGCCATACATTATCACCAAGGATGCTCATGCAGTAGGCAAGACTGAACACTTTAGAGATGCTCTGTATGGAGAAACGCGTGTCGGCTTGCCCCAGTGCATATTCATCGCCTTGCAGTGTGTTGATGCAGATGCCGAATTGGTCGGGGTCTACCGAGGCAAGAGCGGGAATGTAGTCGGCCTGCTTGCCCACTTGTGCATATGGACGGATGTCCATGTAAATATTCTCAAGTATTTGATGGTAGTTCATGTCGATTCAGATATTCAAATGCTTTCTTTTATTCATGCTTCTGGAATAATGCCTTATTTATATATAGCGAAATAACACTTAACTACTGTCGCCAATCATCCACGACATATAACTCCCCATTGTAAATAAAACAGATTTTGCTTTCCTTACCAGTGAGATAGAGGAACATCTTCTGCCCGGTTTTTGTGTTCTTGAAGTGGCCGTAGTTGATTTTGCCAAGGCTCATGCCGTTGGTCCTGATCAGATGATTCAACAGGCCCTCTGGCATTTCAGTGATAGATATTTCATCAGCAGGAATAAGTCGCGGCTTGCCTATGTACGTGCTCAACTGGATTTGGTTGTTCTCGTTGACCGAGATGCCTTTTGGCCAATAGGCCAGCATTACACCCACCACAACAAGGAAAGTGACAGCGATAATAACGATAGTAACTATCATAGCAGTACGAGAAGAATTAAGAGCCATTGTACAGTAAATTCCGATTTATCTAACTCTCAAAGGTAATCATTTCTGACCACGTTTGGACACATCCCTGGAAAAGCGGGCACGTTTTGCCCTTATTACGTGCCCCGAAGCCTGATATCCAGTCAGTCAGGCACAAAAATGGCTGTTTCCGTGCCCAGACCCATCTCGATTTGACGTCAGCCCTTGGCAAATAATCCCACAAGGAACTTGACCAGATGGAAGCCGATGACGAAGAGGATGGCGCTGATAATCCATTTCTTCTTTTGCTCCTTCTTCCGTTCCTCGCTTCGCTTCTGCAATTGTTCCATTTCGGCGTCGGTGATAATCAGTTTGCCTGCCGCTTCACACATCTCCCGGAAGGTTTGCCTGTATCGATCATAAAGCTGTTGGAAAAGCGGGCCGGGTTCCGGGTCGGGATGCCAGCGGTCCATGAAATAGAAGGCTGCGCGAAGGTCGTTGACCGCCCCTTCCGCCCAGGCGCTGTCCTCACCGCTGAGCTGGAGGCTTTCCAGAAGCGCATGCGATTCTTCGGCGTCGACCGGCAGGTCCCGGTTGGTGATGTCAATCACGTAGGACAGAATCTTCATGCAGAAATACTCCTGGGACTCCCGGGGAACGCTGTTCCGAAGACCCTCCTCGAGCTTTTTGACATCCGACAGCTTCGTATCCAGATTGAAAGCCTCTTCAAAGTTTTCCAGTGCTTTCCTGACAGTCGTGTCGTCAATGGTATGCTGCGCGAAGTAGCGATCCAGTTCTGCCTTGTCCAGTTTTATGATATCCATAACCTTTTTGTATTACCGAAAAAAGGCTCCCGACGGGAGCCTTTTTTGTATCCGGGAGTCTTCCTTCTTATTCTTCCGGAGCGACCGGGGTGACGGGGATCTCGGGAACACCTTCCACCGGGACAGACTGTTCGATCTGGCCCTTGATGTTGGAGTGGCGGGAGCTCTTCTGCGGGATCACGAACGTAGCTACGATGCACAGGACGATGATCGTGCCGGCCAGCGTCCAGGTCGCCTTCTCGAGGAAGTCGGCCGTCTGGCGCACGCCGAAGGTCTGGTTGCCTGCCGCGAAATTCGCAGCCAGTCCGCCGCCCTTCGAGTTCTGGAGAAGGACGACGATGGTAAGAAGGATACTCGCAATCACGATGATGACGGAGAGTGTGATATACGCTGCTTGCATAGTTATGTTTGTTTTATTTTCTTTACTTTTTCGATAAGAGATGCAAAGTAAGCACTTTTTTCTGGAAACAACAAAATAAGTTTCTCGTAAATCGCTATCGCTCTTGCATAGAGCTCCTGCTGGACATAGATTTCAGCCAGGGTTTCGCTCACCATCGTGCGGTCCGCGTCCACTTCCTCGGCGACGGCGGGGGCGACTTCCACGCTGCCGGCACGGGCGCCGAACACAGGCGTGGTGACAGAAAAGCCTTCCTGCTCCAGCCGCTCGAAGTCCTCCTTGCCGAAATAATCCCCGCCGACCACATAGTATTGCCGGGCGGCCTTCCGGGGCTCATCCGCCTTACGCACGACCTTCCCGGCCAGGATGCGGAAGGCCTGGTCGCGCGAGAGGAAGAACAGCGCGGACTGGCCCACGGCACGCCGCAGCGACGCTTCGTCGCCGCCCTGCCGGGCGATGGCCTCCTTGCGGGCCACGGTGAACCAGGGATGGTCTTCCAGGAGCTGCTGCAGCTCCGATGCGTCGAGGTCCCGTACGTTTTTCATGCCTTCTACCATTGGGCTACGGTTGCGTTGAAGATGTCTTCCACGAGCTTCTCGATAATGGTGTCGCACAGCTGCGCCTCCACCATGTCGAGCGAATTGTTGGAATCATAGTCCTCGTAGGCGGCGAACGACTGCTTGTCGATGTTGTCGTCTGGGTGCTTGACGTTGGTGAAAGCGATCTCGCAGGTGACGGTCAGGCGGTTCAGGGCCGCGACCTCATTGGCCGTGATGGCGCCCGCACGCACGTCGTACGACACGATGGTCACCGTCAGGTTGAGGTCGCCGTCTTCCTGCACCTGCTCCAGCTTGGTGAGCTTGCGGAACTTGTCGTTGAGCGCCTCGGTGAGCTGGTTGGCCAGCGACGGATTGACCTTCTGGGCCTTGTTGACGACCGGCTCGATGCAGATGGACTGCACGTCGCTCTGGATGGATGTGCCGCTGAACGAATAGATGCCGCATCCCGCGGGGGTGAGAAGCGTGGCGGCAAGGGCGATGACCAGGCGGAATCGTTTCATTGGATGCCGAGTTCTTTGATTTTGCGGTAAAGGGTCCGTTCGGAGATGCCGAGTTCTTCGGCGGCGGGCTTGCGTTTGCCGCCGTGCCGCTCCAGCGCCTTGCGGATGAGCTCCGCACTGACGTCCTGGATCGAGACCGGCACGTCCTCCTGCTCTACTTCCTGGGGCTCGTTGTCCGGGCGGATCAGCAGCCGCGGCTGCGTGGGATGCACGCCGGCCAGATCGTCGGACGACAGGTTGTCGAGGCGTTCCGTGATCTGGTCGATGTCCTGCCGGAGCTGGTAGAGGATCTTGAAGATGATGTCGCGGTCGCTCATGTAGTCGGATCCGGCCTCGCCGGTGCGGACGGGAAGCCGGGACGAGCCTTCCGAAGGAAGGTAGCGCGCCAGGACCTCCGCCGTGACGAGCCGGTTCGACTCGAGGACCGAGATGCGGTTGACCACGCTCTGCAGCTGGCGGATGTTGCCGGGCCAGCGGTAGGCGACGAGAAGCTCCTGCGCCTCGGGCGTGAGCCGGACGGCCGGCACCATGTTCTGGTCGGCGAAGTCCAGGGCAAACTTCTTGAAGAGCATCGGGATGTCCCCCTTGCGCTCGCGCAGGGGCGGCACGATGATGGGCACGGTGCTCAGGCGGTAGTAGAGGTCCTCGCGGAACTTGCCGTCGCGGATAGCGTTCAGCAGGTTCACGTTCGTGGCGGCGACCACGCGGACATTGGTTTTCTGCACCTTGGCCGAGCCGACCCGGAGGAACTCGCCGGTCTGCAGGACGCGGAGCAGGCGCACCTGGGTGGACAGCGGGAGCTCGGCGACCTCGTCGAGGAAGAGGGTGCCGCCGTCGGCCTCCTCGAAGTAGCCTTTCCGGGTCTCGATGGCGCCGGTGAAGGAACCCTTCTCGTGGCCGAACAGCTCGGAGTCGATGGTGCCTTCGGGAATGCCGCCGCAGTTGAGGGCGAGATAGACGTTATGCTTGCGCGCGCTGTACTGGTGGATGATCTGGGGGATGACCTCCTTACCCACGCCGCTCTCGCCTGTGACGAGCACGGACAGGTTCGTGGGCGCGACCTGGCGGGCGATTTCGAGGGCCCTTCCCAGTTCCGGGTCGTTGCCGATGATCCCGAAGCGCTGCTTGATCTGATTCAAATCCATATTTGCAAAGTTACAAAAAATTGTGTTATATTTGTATGATATTACCGAACTGCGGAAAAACCGATTAAATCTTAAATAAACGCGTTTTTTATGAAAAAATTGATTTCCAATGTCCTGCTCATCGCAGCAGTCTCTTTTGGCCTTGTTTCCTGCAACAACGCCCAGAAGATGATCGACGCGGCCGACCAGATCGACATCCAGTGCAATCCGGAAGTGCTTGAGGTCATCGCCGGCCAGATCGATGCTACCGTGTCCGTGACCTTCCCGCCGGAGTACTTCCTGCCGAAGGCTACGCTCGAGGTCACGCCGGTCCTCCTCTATGTGGGCGGCGAGGCTGTCGGCAAACCGTTCGTCTACCAGGGCGAGAAAGTGACCGACAACTACAAGACGGTCACCAAGAAAGGTGCCACCATCACCGAGAAGGTGCATTTCGAGTATGTCCCGGGTATGGAGAAATCCGAACTCGTGGGCCGCGCGAAGGTGTTCTACAAGGGTGCCGAGTATGTGTATCCCGCCGACATCAAGATCGCTGACGGCGCCAACACCACCTACATGCTCGTCGAGACCGACGGCAGCTACCACTACATGGCAGATGGCTACCAGGAAGTGATCCCCGAGACGGCAGAAGCACAGATCATGTACCTGATCAACAGTGCAGACGTCCGCAACTCCGAGCTCAAGAGCAAGGACGTGAAGGACTTCCAGGAAGCACTCAAGGCTCTCGCAAATGACGACCGCCGCGAGGTCAAGGGCACCGAGATCGTGGCTTACGCATCGCCGGACGGCCCGGACGCCCTCAACAACCGCCTCTCCGCAAACCGCGAGAAGACCGCTTCGAAGGCGTTCAACAACGTGACCCGCAAACTCAACACCGGCGAGGTGACCACCAAGTCGATCGGTGAGGACTGGGAAGGCTTCCAGGAACTCGTGAACAACTCCAACATCGAAGACAAGGAGCTCATCCTCCGCGTCCTGTCGATGTACAGCGACCCGAACGTCCGCGAACGCGAGATCAAGAACATGTCGGCAGTCTACCAGTCGCTGAAGACCAACATCCTGCCGCAGCTCCGCCGTGCACGCTTCATCACCAGCGTGGAGTACACGAACTACACCGCCGAGGAACTCGCAGACCTCGTTGAGAACAATATCGACGTGCTCGACGAACCCGCACTCCTCCGTGCCGCAGCCAACGCCAAGGACATCGACGCGAAGATCGCCATCTACAAGCAGGCTGTCAAGAAGTACGGAACCGACAAGGCGAAGTACAACCTCGGTGTCGCATACCTCGACAAGGGCGACAATCGCGCAGCCAAGGATGCTTTCGACAGCATGGACAAGAAGGAAGGCAGCTGCTTCAACAACGTGATGGGCGTCGTCGCCATGCGCGAAGGCAAGCTCGCCGAGGCAGCCAACTGGTTCTCGAAGGTCACCTGCAAGCACGGCAAGCTCAACCAGGCCGTCCTTGACATCCTCAACGGCAAGTACAACGACGCAGCTTCGAAGCTCGCCGGAACCGGCAACTGCAACGAGACCCTAGCCTACATCCTGACCAACCAGCTCGACAAGGCTTCCGAGTCCATCAAGGGCAACTGCCCGAAGTGCAACTACAAGAAGGCCATCATCGCAGCCCGCAAGGGTGACGTGAACGGCTACAACGCAGCGATGGAAATCGTCAACAAGAGCGAAAAGCTTGCTGACCGCGCTGCAAAGGATGTTGAGTTCCTGAAGTTCAGGTAACAAAAACATTTTTGTTACAAATTTGGGCCGGTTGGGTATCAACCGGCCTTTTTTTTATATAACTTTGTAAGCCCGGACACATCACACTCCCTGTTTTTCGGGATCCGACTGAACTATGGAATATACTACAGACCTTTACATCATCAAAAGGGATGGCAAGCGCGCCCCTTTTTCTATCGACAAGATCAAGAACGCCATCAGGAAGGCCTTCCTGGCTTCCGGCACATTCGCAACCGAGGAAATCCTGACCAACATCCTCAGCCGCGTCCACATTTCGAACGGGATGCACGTGGAGGATATCCAGAACCAGGTCGAGGTTTCCCTGATGTCCGAGCGGTACTTCGCCGTGGCGAAGGCCTACATGCTCTACCGCCAGCATCACACGGAAGACCGTGAGGTCCGCGACCGCCTGAACTTCCTGATCGACTACTGCTCGGCCTCCAACCCCGCGACGGGCAGCAAGTATGACGCCAACGCCAATGTCGAGAAGAAGAACATCGCCACGCTCATCGGTGAGCTGCCCAAGGCCAGCTTCATCCGGCTCAACCGCCGCCTGCTCACCGACCGCATCCGCGAGATGTACGGCAAGGAGCTTTCCGACCGCTATCTTGAGCTGCTGACCAAGCACTTCATCTACAAGAACGACGAGACCAGCCTGGCCAACTACTGCGCCAGCATCACGATGTATCCCTGGCTGCTGCAGGGCACGATTCCCGTGGGCGGCAACTCCACACCGGCCAAGAACCTGAAGAGTTTCTGCGGCGGGTTCGTGAACCTCGTGTTCATCGTCTCCAGCATGCTCAGCGGCGCCTGCGCCACCCCCGAGTTCCTGATGTACATGAACTACTTCATCGAGCAGGAGTTCGGCGACGACTACTACCTGCGCGCAGATGAGGTGGTGGATCTCTCCAAGAAGCACCGTTCCATCGACAAGGTCATCACCGACTGCTTCGAGCAGATCGTATATTCCATCAACCAGCCCACCGGCGCGCGCAACTTCCAGTCGGTGTTCTGGAACATCTCCTACTACGACCGCTACTACTTCGAGAGCATCTTCGGCGACTTCCGCTTCCCCGACGGCAGCAAGCCGCACTGGGATTCGCTCAACTGGCTGCAGAAGCGCTTCATGACCTGGTTCAACGCCGAGCGCACGAAGACCATCCTCACCTTCCCGGTCGAGACGATGGCCCTGCTGACCGAGAACGGCGATGCAAAGGATCCGGAATATGCCGATTGGACGGCCAAGATGTACAGCGAAGGCCACAGCTTCTTCACCTACATGAGCGACAACGCCGACTCGCTGGCTTCGTGCTGCCGCCTCCGCAACGAGATCCAGGACAACGGCTTCAGCTACACCCTCGGCGCCGGCGGCGTGTCCACGGGCAGCAAGAGCGTGCTGACCATCAACCTGAACCGCTGCGTGCAATACGCCTTCAAGAAGGGCATCCCGTACATGGAGTATCTCGAAGAGGTGGTCGACCTGATGCACAAGGTGCAGCTCGCCTACAACGAGAACCTGCGCGACCTGATGAACAAGGGCATGCTGCCGCTGTTCGACGCCGGCTTCATCAACATCGGCCGCCAGTACCTGACCATCGGCGTGAACGGCCTGGTCGAGGCCGCCGAGTTCATGGGCATCCGGATCACCGACAACCCCGACTACGTGGCCTTCGTCCAGGAGATCCTCGGCATGATCGAGCGCCTCAACAAGAAGTACCGCACCAAGGACGTGATGTTCAACTGCGAGATGATTCCCGCCGAGAACGTGGGCGTCAAGCACGCGAAGTGGGACAAGGAGGACGGCTACATCGTGCCGCGTGACTGCTACAACAGCTACTTCTACGTGGTGGAGGACGAGAACCTCAACATCCTCGACAAGTTCAAGCTCCACGGCAGCAAGTACATCGAGCACCTGACGGGCGGCAGCGCGCTCCACATGAACCTCGAGGAGCACCTGAGCGAGAAACAGTACCGCCAGCTGCTCCGCGTCGCGGCGAAGGAAGGTTGCAACTACTTCACCTTCAACATCCCGAACACCATCTGCAACACCTGCGGGCACATCGACAAGCGTTACCTGCACGAATGCCCGAAGTGCGGCAGCCACGACGTGGACTACGCCACCCGCATCATCGGCTACATGAAGCGCGTCAGCAGCTTCTCGCAGCCGCGCCAGCAGGAGGCCGCACGCCGCTTCTACTACAACGGCAACCGTCCCGGCGCCGTGAAGCTGGAGGCCGAGCCCGTGCCCGAGCCCGTGACGCAGGATGCTTAAGTACTACAACTTCGACATCGTCTTCCAGGAGATACCCGATGAGGTGACGCTGGCCGTCAACATCACCGGGTGTCCTTGTCATTGTCCCGGCTGCCACAGCCCGCACCTGTGGGAGGACATCGGCGAGCCGCTCGATGAAGCGGCGCTCCGCTCGATGCTGGCGACCTATTCCGGCGAGGTGACATGCATCTGCCTGATGGGCGGCGATGCCGACACGCAGGCCGTCGAGCGCCTCTGCACCTTCATCCGGAAGGACCTGGGCCTCCACAGCGCCTGGTGGTCGGGGCGGGCCGACCTGCCCGAAGGCCTCGACCTGGCACGCTTCGACTATGTGAAGACGGGGCCTTACATCGAATCGCTGGGCGGGCTCAAGAACCCCAAGACGAACCAACGCCTCTACCGCGTGGCGGAAGGGGCGCTGGAGGATATCACGTACCGTTTCTGGAAATAATCCCGGCTACTTGACCGTTGTCTCGCCTGACAGGAAGACCCCGGCGCAAGGGTTGCCCGCACCCGTGTTGAAGCTGGTGATATACTGGCCGTAGCTTGTATAGATGAAGACGTTGCCGTAATCGGCCCCGGTCTTCTCGGCGATATAGACGTTGCCCGTGGCCTGGTCGACGAAGATCCCGCAAGGATTACGGACATAGCTGCCGTCGCGGATGAAACCGCCCTCCACCTTCTGGGCACCGGGCGAGGTGGTGAAGACGATGAAGCGTCCGCCCAGCTCGTCATCGGTGTCCTTGACATAGACGACCAGCGACTGGTCGGGTCCGGCTGCCATCAGCGCGGGCTTGACCACATCGCCTATCACGGAGACTTCTTCCAAGTCAGTGTCGATATACTGGAAGGCGGATTCGCCGTTGCCGTCACCCTCGGAAATCAGGAAAAGCGTGTTGTTCGTCGGATCGGCCGTCAGGTAGCGGGGACCGGGCCGGACATCGATGGTCTTCATCACATGGAGGTCGACCGGGTTCAGCATCTGGATGGCGGTCCCGGGCTGCCCGTCCACGCGGTAGTTGGTCACGTACAGTTTCTGGTTGGCGACGGCCATGTCGACAGGTTCTCCCTCGATCGTCTGCAGCGAGGTCACCTTCAGGGTGGCGGTATCGATGGCGGCGACGCAGCCTTCCTTCAGGCCCACGAGGATCGAGCCCTCGAACGCGGCCAGGGAAACGGGCGTCAGGTTATCTCCTTCCGCTTCCACCTTGATGGTGGCCGATTCCTTGCAGCTGGACGGGTCGATGACGCTGATCCGGCGCGATCCGGCCAGTGCGACATACATCCGGTCGCCATAGGCGAGCAGGTCTTTTCCGTCATCGCCGAGCGCCTTGCCGTTGACGGCCTTGAACACGTTCTGGTTGACGATGGAATACAGCGTATTGAGCTGCGTGAGTTCCGCGTCGTTCCTGCCGGCGTTGCCCCCGTTCAGGAAATAAGCGCCGTAGGTGAACTTGATGTCGGTCGGCTCGGTGGCAGGGCCCTCATCCATGCAGGAAAGGGTGGTGACCAGCAGCATCACCGAGACGGCGGCCAGGGAAATCAGGTGTTTTTTCATTGTTATCATCTTTCAATCACTATCATTAAGATGCAGGATCAGCGGGATTGTTGCGTACCGCCGCCAATATTTCTTGCGCGAAGGCCGGCCAGGTCATCTCGCGCTTGACGGTGCGGATGTTTTCGACGAAGGTTTCGAGCCCTTCGGCGTACAGGTCGCTGATAGCCGCGGCGATGCCCCGGGGCGAGATCTCCTCCGTCATCCGGCCGATGCCGGGACGTTCGACGCTTTCGGCCAGCCCGCCCACCGGCGTGGCCACCACCGGCACTTCGAAATGGAGCGCGATGGCCGTGATGCCGCTCTGCGTGGCGCTCCGGTAAGGGAGCACGCAGACGTCCGCCGCGGAGAAGAAACCGGGCACCTGCGCATCGTCGATATACCGGTTGAACACGTGGATCCGGCCGGCGCAGCCCGAGGCGTCGATCTGTGCCTGGTACTTGTCGAAGCTGCCGTAGCTTTCGCCCGCGACCACCAGCTGGTAGCCGGGGCCGAGCAGCGGCATGGCGTCGAGCAGCAGGTCGAGGCCCTTGTAGTCACGGATCAGGCCGAAGAAAAGCAGCGTGCGGAGCCCCGGGTCGAGGCCGAGCTGCCGCTGCGCCTCCGCCTTGTCCTGCTTTTGCCCGAAGTGGTCGTACACGGGGTGCGGCCGCTGGACGATCCGGGCGTCGGGGCAGAGGCTCCGGATGTCGGCTGTCACGGCGTCGCACATCGACACCAGCACGTCGTTCAGCCGGAAGAACCGGCGGGCCAGCGGCTTGTCGAAGAACTTGGGCTCGTGCGGGATGGCGTTGTGGACCACGGTGACGGTCTTTACGCCATGCCTGCGCAACATGCGTGCGACGGGGGCGTGCGAGGGCACGAAGTAGGAGTTCCAGTAGCTGAACACCACCATGTCGGGCTTCCAGCGGAGGATGGCCCGCCCGGTACGCCGCCATGTGAAGGGATTGGCGCTGTCGAGGATGCGGGTGCTCGCTACGGGCGTCGCCTTGTCCTGCTCCGTGACATACTGGGTCTGTCCGGGGAACAGGAATCCGGGGTACTGGCGGGTGAAATTGAAGGCGCGGACTTCGTTGCCTTCTCCCAGCGCTTCGAGCAGGTGCGCGTTGAACTGGGCGATGCCGCCCCGGTAGGGGTAGAAGCACGACAGGTAGGCGATTCTCATAGGCCGGGGATATCCATGCGTTATTGCTAATCTCTTACAAAGATAAGCAAAAAACGCAAAACCGGTCAATCCGAACGGTATTCCAGCAGGTCGCCGGGCTGGCAGTCGAGGGCCTTGCAGACAGCCTCGAGCGTCGTGAAGCGCACGGCCTTGGCCTTGCCGGTCTTCAGGATCGAGAGGTTGGCCGCAGAGATGCCGATCCGCTGGGCAAGCTCACCGGACGACATCTTTCTGCGCGCCAGCATCACGTCGATGTTAACGATGATCGGCATGACTTATTTCTCCTGCGGGGTTTCTTCCACGACTTCCGCATCCTGGGCCTTGCCTTTCAGGTAGGAGGGCAGCTCCATGCCGGCCATCTTGAAGAGTTCGTCCAACGGGGGGACGGCCTTCATCATGCCGGAGATGAAATTGGAAGTAGCGGTCTTGCCTTCGTTGCCGTTGCCGGTATCCCAGACCGTGACCTTGTCGATCTTGATGCCCTTGACAGCCTCGACCTGCGTGGACACGAGTTCGGGGAGCTTGTCGGTGATCAGCATGGTGATGGCTTCGCGTGCGGAGCCGCCGGCTGCGGCCACCAGCTGTCCGAAACCTTCTGCCTGCTTGGAGAGGATCTCCAGCGTACCGCGTGCCTGCGCATCCATCTTGGCGAAGATGGCGTCGGCCTCACCTTTCGCCTTGCGGCGGATCTGTTCGGCTTCTGCCTCGGCGTCGATGATGGCTTTTTCCTTCTCGATCTGCGCGGCCACGACGATGTTCGCCTGTTGCGTCGCCTTTTCGCGCTCGGCGCGGGCAAGCTCGGCATCACGCTCACTCTGGTAGGCTTCCTCGAGGGCCTTTGCAGCCTGCACCTTCTCGGCGGCGACGGCCAGACGGGCGGCTTCTGCCTCTTTCTGGCGGCGGGCCGCGTCACTCTGGGCGATGGCGATCTTCGAGTTGTTCTCGCCTTCGACGGCCTTCGCGTTGGCGTCGGCGGTCCGGATACGGGTGTCACGGGTGGTCTCGGCGATCCGGATGTCCTTGTCCCGGTCTGCCTCGGCCTTACCGATCTCACCGAAACGGTTCTGCTCGGCCACGCTCTTCTTCGCGTCGTTGATGGCCTTTGCGGCTGCCTCTTTACCGAGGGCCTCGATATAGCCCGATTCGTCGCGGATATCGGTGACGTTCACGTTGATGAGCTTCAGGCCGATCTTGCGGAGCTCGGCTTCCACGTTGGTGGAGACGTTGGCCAGGAACTTGTCGCGGTCGGCGTTGATCTCCTCGATGTCCATCGTCGCGATGACCAGACGGAGCTGGCCGAAGAGGATATCGGTCGCGATGTTCTGGATCTGCTCGGTGGTCAGGCCCAGCAGGCGCTCTGCCGCGTTGGTCATGTTTTCGGGCTCGGTGGAGATACCCACGGTGAACCGGCACGGCACGTCGACGCGGATGTTCTGCTTCGACAGGGCGTTGGTCAGGTTGCACTCGATCGAGATCGGGGTCAGGTCGAGGAACGCGTAACTCTGGAACACGGGCCAGATGAACGAGGCGCCGCCGTGGATACAGCGTGCGGACGAGATGCCGCCTTCCTTGTTCTTGCCGGTCTTACCGTAGATGACCAGGATCTTGTCGGACGGGCAGCGTTTGTAGCGGCGGAGGATGGCGGTGAAGGTGACGAACACGACCGCCACGATGATCAGAATCAGATAGAGTTGCATAGACGTCTGTTATTTAAATAATTAATGATTCAAGGGGTTCGACCAGGACGGTCTCGGCATTGAGGACTTCGACCACGCGGATCGGTGTGCCGGTCTTGAGGGTGTCGCCGTCGGTGACGGCGTTGTATTCCCGGACGGAATTGTTGATAGCGATCTGGACCTTGCCTTCTCCCTGGCGCTCGCCGGGGATGGTCAGGTACGCGGTACCCGTGCAGCCGACTGCGGCCTTGTACAGATTGATGTTGCCCGACTGCTGCATGCTGCTCAGCCATTTGAACAGGTACATCACGATGGCGACCAGCGCCACGCCGATCACGACGGAGACGACGATCAGCAGGGGGACCGACTTGATGCTGTCCTGCAGCAGGATGGCCGACCAGCCGAATCCCAGGAAGAAGTTCACGAAGTTACGGAAGGTGTAGAGATTGGTTCCGCCTTCCACCGCCGCATCGGCGGCCTCGGAGTCGAACCCCGTGTCAATGTCCGTATCAATGCCTCCTTCGCCGCCATCGGCGCCGATGAAGGTCAGGACGCTCTGGATGACGAAGATCAGGGAAGCGGCCAGCGTGATGCCCCACAGGAGCTTCATCGCAAGGGAAAGGGATGCCCACCAGGTAGTAATCATGGTATTGTGTGTTTGATTTTCTGCAAAGATATAAATAATTATTGAAAAACAATAAAATTTTAAAAATTTTTGATGGTCGCAGCAAAAAAGCAGCCGACCCCGGGAAGCGGGGCCGGCCTTATCCTTCGGCGGGAAGGACTACAGTTCGACGATCTCTGCGGCGGGAGCGTTCTTCATCACGGATGCGATGCCGTTGTTGCGGTTGCGCTCCGATGCGTACATCTGGCTCTGGCCGATAACCTGGCCGTTCGTAGCCTTCAGGGTGAAGTACGGCTTGCCGTTCTTTGCGACCAGTTTCTCGAAACGGGTCTCCTCGACTGCGTTCCTCTTCACGGAATCAACGCCGTTGAGGCATGCTGCCTTGGTGGTGTAACCCTCGCTGGTAAGGATGATCTCGCCGTTCGAAGCTTTGAGATTGAACTGGAATTCGCCGTTCTTTCTCGTGGTGATTTCAAATTTTGCCATAGCGTAACGATTTGATTAAAGTGTATATACATTACAAATATACAAAAAGTTACTATTCCCGCTCTTCCCCAGGCCAAAAAATTCTCGCTTTCTGCCACAGGATGAGTATCTTTGTAGAGATCCATATCATTGTTCCATCCGTATGCGCAGACTATACCACTTCCTTCTGCTCTTTCCCCTGGCCGTAACCCTTCTCTATTCCTGCGGCATCCGGCACACCGCCGCGGTCCTCGACGACGTCGAGACCTATATCCAAGAGCGGCCCGACAGCGCCCTGGCCACGCTCCGTGCCATCGATACCACCACGCTCGCCACCCGCAGCCTCCGGGCCCAATACGCCCTGCTCAACGCCACGGCACTCGATAAGAACTGGATTGATACCACCGACGTCAGCGTCGTGATGCCCGCCGTCACGTACTATGACCGCCATCCCTCCGGCCTTAACCGCGCCAAGGCCTGGTACTATCTGGGACGGATACAAGAGAACGGGGGCGATTATCCGAAGGCTATCTTCTCCTTCACACGATCTATGGCTTTCATGGAAAAAATGGAAGACAACCGATTCAAAGCCATGATTTCTGCGGCGATTGCACGACTTTACAGTACTAGTTTTGACTATGAAGAAGCCCTTGTTTGGGATAACACCGCGTACGGATATTGTGTTGATGCTTTTGATTCCATACTGATTAATTCTTGTCGGGAGCGTTTGGCCATTGATTACACCAACTTGGAACAATATGAAAGAGCCGATTCCTTATTTAACGTCCTTATCGCGGACCATGCGCACATTTTCCCGCAATTGTTCCCAAGTATCCTGGCCGAATATGCTTTCTTGAACGTGAATTTGTGCCAATATGACAAGGCCTGCCAGTTGTACAGACAATCTCTTGCGCTTCAACCGCGTTTTAATTCGCGTAATCACTGGGGCGCATACGCGTACGCGCTGGCAGAGAATGGGCAGAAGACACAAGCTGATTCTATTTTCAAATTGCTCGAGAGTCCGGGAGCACAAAAAGATATAGTCTATACAGGATGGAAGAGCCAGATGGAAGCCGGAAGGCAGAATTATAAAGAGGCTTATGACCTGTTGAATCAAACTTCTCAACAACAAGAAACAAATCTTCGCAAGGCTTTGCAACAGACAATACTAAAGAGCCAGCGGAATTACTATGAAGATAGTTATTTTGCCACATCCCGAGAGAATAGATTGCTACGTATCATCGGTTTTCTTTTGGGTTTATCCCTATTGGTCGGTGGTGCGTTCATAGGGTCTTTCATCTATCGTCGTCATCGGCAAAGCCAGGAAAGAGAATATGCGCTTATTGATAAGGCACGCACGCTATTACGAGAAAACGATACTCTTCAAAATGAGCGGATGGAATTGAATCATCACTATTCGCGTATTTTCCAACAGTATTTTAATGATTTAGGAGAATTGCTCAAGACAGCGGCAACGGCCAATACCGGGAATATGCAAATCAAGCAGTCCATTCTTTTTGATAAAGTGGACTCCGCCTGGAAGGCGGTTTTGTCTGATGACCATGGCAATGAAGTCTTCGAGGAACAACTGAATACTTGTTTTGATGACATCATGCTTCATTTCAGGAAAGAGTTTCCTGATTGTGACGAAAACTTCTATAGATTTGCCGGATATGTGTTTGCCGGATTTGACAATGACCTATTAATGATTCTCTGCCACACTAAGTCGCGCAATTCCGTATATTCTCGAAAGAAACGGTTACGTCAAATGATTACCGGATCGAATGTCCAACATAGAGATGAGTATTTGAGCCTGCTTTGATATTATTTGGTCTGTCACAAGGCCGGAAAAAGTGCCTCTACGCATTGTTCTGCGAGGGGTGACAGATAATCAGTCTGTCACCCCTCTTTCTGTCAAGAAGATTCTTCATCATAGTCACTAAATTCGTATATATGAATCTTCAGTAAATCTATTCCAACTTGCCATGAAACGTTTTTTCCTTTTCTTTTCGCTTGTTTGTATAGCCATTGGCTGTACAGTCGATGAACAGCCCGTCATGCCCGTCCAGGAGGACGAGATACACCCCCTTGATAAAGCGTATGTCTATGAAGCCTTCGAATCCAAAGATTTCTGGAAGACACTCTCTTCTTTCGAAGAAAAACTTGATGCTTGCCAGATCCCTGTATCGACGGCCGCATCGTTAACGACAACCGCCCTTATCCAAACGTGCCTGAACCATCCTTTTGCCGGCACTTATTCAGCATATCCGGATGAATTTGAAATAATCAAAATCTTATGTAACCATAACAACGCTTTTAAAGAATTGTTGAATAGGGATGATGCGGCTAAACAATTGGTCGCCTTTTATGCAAATAATACAGACCTTCCCTTGTGTGAAATGCATTTTCTTGAGTTACTGATGGGGTCAGGTATATTTTCATCGTTATTTGAAGAACCCCTTTCTTTCCAACTGAAAGAGGCAGCTGCAAGTCAGTTGGCTTACAGAAGGATGATGCCGGACCGATACAGCGTTCACTCTCGGAAAACAGCAGAACTCCTGGTCCGTGAACTGGAGAAGAAGGAGGCACCCACAATCACTTCTGCCGGAAATCAACTTAAAAGAATCGAAGCTTCTAGTTACCAGGCCAAAACAAAAGCTTCTGGTGACCTATTATACTACATCTCAATATACACGGCCTATGGATATTCTTTTTATGGCTATGTCTTTGAAGAATTAACGGCAAATGAAATTACTCAACACGATTTGGTCTATACGACACTATACCCCAATGCTACTTTAATAGAACACTCTTCAACATCATATAATGATGTTAGTTATGCTTGGAATATGTCAATGGGCGGGCCTGAGTGTTGGTTGACAAGTTATACTCCGTTTTTAACCGACGATACCTATGTAACTGTCCCTTCGTACGTAGGTGCTGATGTGGTATATTATTATGGCGGCGATTTTTCTGCGATTCCTGTTAATGCTTCCACCCTCATTTCCAAATGGGAGATTGGCCCAGTTATGCAGCATGCCATTAATGATTGTCCCTATACTTTATCTTCTCCCACATACTATATTTATGGTTCGGAGTCATTCTCTATTTCTGGGCCGGATTTTGTTTATCCTAACACATCTACGCCCTACACCTATTCATATAGTGTTCCTTTCCTAACCTCTCCAGGAAGCTACTTCGTATGGTCAATAGATGGGCCTAACGAACTATCCTCAGATTATTCAATGTATGTATCAAGTGATGACTTGAAAGTTGTTTTCAACGATACAGGAGAATTTAATCTATGGTGTAGGTATTATTATCACGGTATTTGTTTTGGTACCGCTTCGTATCTTGTGCTTGTAGTTAATTCTGAAAGAAACGAAGATACTGAACCGACCGAATAGTATAAAAAGAACGCAACATTTGATGCCGTTTTTGCATCATAAGTATATGAAACGACCGTCTCTCTTCATGACCGTGCTCTTCCTGCTTGTCGGGATGAGCACGGTAGCGTGCTATCAGCCGGTCGATCTTTTGCCTGACAAGGATTCTCGGGTCCCCTGCGTTTATTGCATATTGAATGAAGCCGATACCCAATTCCTGTCTTTGCATTACCTGCCCCGGACCATTTCTGCACAGAAAGAGGCAATTGATGGCGCCGAGATCGTATTGGAAGCGTGGAGCAGCGTGTCTGGGGATTATCAAAAAAGGGGGGATTTTCTTTATTCTGGTGAAGGGGTATATTATCTTGTCACGCCTGATGGCATCAACGATTGTGATTCAACGTGGCGGCTGAAAGTGTTACTCCCCAATGGCGACAAATTGACGGCCATTACGCACGCTGCACACATGGAAACAAAAGAGTGTTTCATGAAACAGGCAGAACCGGCGTCTACAGAAATCCATCTCCACGATAAGGTCTATCACTATACTTTACAGACTCCTGTTGAAGGTCAATATCAAGACCCTTCCCGTCTTTTCTTCTGCATTAATACCCGTTGTCCCGTATGGATCCATAAGGTGGGATGGTCTGCCGACCTGTCGCAATGGTATCCAGAAGACGAACTGACCACAAATCTTGAAAACCGGGTCGATCCTTTCAACAAACTTCTGGCAGACTTCAACGTCAGCACCGTTCCGGAAGCCTTGTCGTGCTATCCGTCCGTTATCGGAAAACCGCTTCATTATCGATACCTTCGATTCCCGGCAGGCAGCCTTTCGCCTACAGACACCATTGCAGTATCAGGTGATTTTTCAGGAGTCCATTATGGGGTTCTCGGATCGTATTTGGAAGCAATCCGCGATTTCCATCGTGCAGCTATCGATTATTCCGAGATTGCCGGTCTTCCTCATAATGAAGCAGAATGCGCCTGGCTTTTCGACGACCGCGCCGGATATATACAGATCAAGGCCGTCTCTGACGAATACGATCATTACCTGAAGGATGTTGCCAATCATGAACTATCAACGGATGTCAGCAGCGAC
>LUZE01000129.1 GCA_001602845.1 Bacteroidales bacterium Bact_13
GTCATCCGTCCGCGTCCCGCCGATCTATCCGGCGACCGGGTGCGAACTGTGCGCGGAAAAGCACCTCTCCACCGCCTTTGCGCTGGCCGGAGAGGCCGGATACGTCGCCGTCAACCGCCAGCGCATCATTGGCGAACTGACAGCCGCCGCGCTACATCTCTATAAAGATCACCCCGAACTTGCCGAAAGCATCCGCGCCGCCAGGCACCTGATCCAGAACCGCAACGAGGCCGCCGTTGATTGGCACCCGCTTTTGACCGCGATGGATTGGACGGCAACCGCCGCAACTTTAGAAGACACAACCCAAACAACCAAGAAAGAGGCATAACATGGCATGGAGCACATACGCGCCGCCCGCGCAATGGGTGGCTGACTGGAGCGAGAACGGAACGAACGTAACCTTCCCCATCGCGTCGATTCCCGAATTGACGGCGGCGGTGGCTGACGGGACCACGGGCGATATGCGCAAGTGCATCTACGCGCTTCTGGCGAAGTTCTACGCGTTCTGGCTGACGATTCCGGTTGCGGATCGTCCGGCGATGATGACGATCTACCGCTCGACCAGCACGAACGACACCACGGGCGAGATCACGAAGACCTACCAGTTCCAGTTCAAGGTTGCGCACACCGGGACGGAAGTGGTGGACGAGGAGAGCGCGTAGCCCAACGCTTGCTGATTGTGTTATGATAGCGAGGCGAACACCGCAGGGAGCATGAAATGGCGAACATACTAGACGAGCAAGAGCGCAAGCGCAAGGAGTTGGCGGCGCAGGGAATCCGCACGCGAGGCGTGGCGGGGGCGCAGGGTGGCCCTGCGGAGATGACCTACAAACCGCTTGAACAGCGCACGGGCGCGGAAGCGAAGGCTCTTGGCGTGTCGCCGCAGATGCAGGGGCAGATTGCCCAGGAACAGGGCTTGATTCCTCCCGCCGCCCTTCCCGCCCCGGCTGTTACTCCATCCCAAGCCCCCTCGCCGCAGGCGCGAGGCATGGCCCCGCAAGCGCAGGGTGTGACCCCGCAGGCGCAGGCTGCGAACCAGCAGCTTGAAGCCGCTCGCGCTGGCATGGGTGCGAATCGCGCACGATCAAACGCGCGCCTAACCGACATGGCCGAACAGGTTGACCCGAGGATTCGTGAAGATGCGAACTTGCGCCGCGAATGGCGCATGATGACCCCGCAACAGCGCAAAGAGCACATCGGGCTGAAGAAGCTCGAAATGGATGCGCGCGGGGCCGAGGATGCGGCGGCTGGTGCCACATGGGAAGACATCGACAAGATGAGCCGGTCGTTCGCTGACGCAACTGGCACGGCGATGGACTCCTACGGTAATTCGTTTTACACTCCCGAACAGCAGATGTTCATTCGTGAGAAACGGCGCAATATCGACCGCGCCGCAAGCGAGATGTTTTCCCAAGCCGACCGATCTGCGTGGAGAACCCCGCAGGATATGTACCAGGCCATCGCGTCACTGCCGGAAGTTCAACAGGCAGGGCCGTTCGGGCAAGCCTACGCATTCAACATTATGCGGCGTTATGCCACACCGCAGTTGCGGGCACAGATGGAGGCGGAGGATCTCAACCAAGGGCTGTTCACGGAATGGTTCAACAGCAAGACCGAGGCCGAGATTGCGGAGATGCAACAGGCATCGGGTATGCGGATGACGGCTGACGGCTCCAAGGACTACGCGGCGGAGTTGTTCTTGAACCGGGACAAGGATATTGGCGCGGGTTCCATCTACCAGCGATTCCTGTCAGAATCCCCACAAGTATTCATAGCGATAGACGGGCGTGTGCAGGTCGATCCGGCGCAGAAAGGGAGGTTTGAGCAGGCGCAGGCGCAGCGCAAGGCTGAATCTGACGCCGCCGCAAAGGAAGAAGAGCTTCGCGCTTTAGAAGAGTATGAGGACAAGCGATATGCCGCAATTCAGCAGATGAATCCAGAGCGGGCGGCGATGATGATAAAGAATCCGATTACGCGCAAGTATGAAGATTTGAAGGAGTTTAAGGCCGGCTCGTCAAACCCCGTTGACATATCAAAGGTCAATACCGCTTACGCAGAAGCCAGAAAGTCGCATCAAACCGTGTCGAGGCAGATGGAAATTCAACAGGTAGATCCGATTGAGTTCAAGAAAAAGGCGATTTCCGGCGCTGTTTCATTTGGCGCAGAAGATTTTGAGAAACAGGGCATTGATAGTATAATTAACAGCATTTCGGTAGATAACGATATGTCTGCTCAAGAGATTATCAATGCGATTGCTGCGAGTGGTTTTAGCGATGTCTTTAATGCTGAAGCCTTCCAAAAGGCTATGACCGAATACGAAGAAGCAAAAAACATGTCGCCGCAGGTTTTAGATGCGCAAAAGCGTATGCTTGAGGAAAAGATTTCGCAGATCGAGCGGGACGTTTATGGGATTGAGGCAACCCCGATCGTTTCTCCGCAGAGCGCGGCTGGCCCTGTTCAAATTTCAAGCGATGCTGAATATGATGCACTTCCTGTCGGGACTGAATACATCGGGCCGGATGGCATTACGCGAGTGAAGTAGTAGCGCGACAAGGCGAATGCAATGAACGAACTTGAAAACAAGGCACAACCTCGGTGGATGCAAGGTAGGCCGATTGATTCATCAAAACCCAGATGGATGCAGGGCAAGCCTGTTGGAGAGGCTGTACTCGCTCCGTCATCAAAGGCTGGTGGTGTACCANNCCCCGCCGCAACTGCCCCGGCAGGACCAGCCCCCGCTCCGGCGGCGGCCTCTGCGCCGGTTATTCCTTCCGCTCCAGCTTCGCCTGTAGCCGCCGCGCCGTTGCCGCAGGCCCAGCCTAGCCAACCCGCATTCCAAACTACCGCGCCGCAGGCCG
>LUZE01000130.1 GCA_001602845.1 Bacteroidales bacterium Bact_13
CCAGGACGAAGGCCAGCATGCCGTCGCCTTCAACGAACTTCCAGCCGAAAGCGGAACCGCTGCCCAGCAGTTCGCGCACCAGGCCGATGGCCGTCAGCGCGATGGTGAAGCCCAGGCCGATGCCGATGCCGTCAAGCGCGGAATCACCCACGCTGTTCTTGTTGGCGAAGGCCTCGGCGCGGCCGAGGATGATGCAGTTGACCACGATCAGCGGCAGGAAGATGCCCAATGCCTCGTAGAGTACAGGCACATAAGCCTGCAGCAGGAGCTGCACGATGGTCACGAACGATGCGATGACCACGATGTAGCAGGGGATGCGGACCTTGTCGGGAATGATGCGGGCGATGGACGAGATGGTGATGTTCGAGAGAATCAGCACGATCATCGTCGCCAGGCCCATGCCCAGGCCGTTGATCGCCGACGTGGTGGTACCCAGCGTCGGGCACATGCCCAGGACGAGCACGAAGGTCGGATTGTTCTTGACGATGCCGTCGACAATCAGTTGCAATTTACTGTTCTGGCTCATTTTCTTCCGTATTTACAGGTTCTTCCGCTGCAGCGAGGCAGTTGTTCTTGAAAATGTCGTACGCCGCGTTCACGCCCTTGAGGAAGGCGCGCGAGGTGATGGTGGAAGCCGTGATGGCGTCGATCTCGCCGCCGTCCTTCGAGACGGTCAGCTTGTTGACAGCCGGATGCTTGCCTTGGACCTGCGCACGCGGATTGCAGTTCTCGTCCACGATCTTCGCACCGAGGCCCGGGGTCTCGGCGTGGGAGATGACGGACGTGTTGTAGACGGTGCCGTCGGGCGTGAAGCCCACCATCAGCTGGAGCGGGCCGCCGAAGCCGCTGACGCTCACTTTGATGGCATAGCCTACCGGCTCGCCGGAAAGGGTGGCCGTGTAGATCTGGCCGCCTTCCGCGTCACGGACGGCTTCGGAAGGAACATTGTCGAATGAAGGCGTCACGGCTGCGATGGCCGCGTTGACCTTCTGGAGCTCGGAAGCCGCGATCGGGGCTTTCGTCACCGCATAGACCGTACCCAGCAGCGCCGAGCACACGAGGCAGATGCCGGCAAGGACCAGCACCATGTTGCCGAATGTAGATTTAGCAGCCATTATTTCTTGACCTCCCCAAACCGGTGCGGTTTGCAATATTTGTTAAGCAGGGGAACTGCGCAGTTCATGATCAGGATGGCGAACGAGACGCCCTCCGGATATGAGCCGAAGTAACGGACGAACACCGTGATCAGGCCGATGCCGATACCGAAGATGATCTGTCCGAGGGTTGTCATCGGAGAAGTCACATAGTCGGTCGCCATGAAGATGGCGCCCAGCAGCAGACCGCCCGAGAAGAGGTTGAACACCGGATTGGTGTAGTGCTCCGGATCGGCGAGCCAGAAGATGCCCGAGATCACGAAGACGGTGCAGAGGATGGTGACCGGGATCGTAGCCTTGATCACGCGGCGGCAGAGCAGGTAGATAAAGCCAAGGATCAGGGCAATGGCCGAAAGCTCACCGGCCGAACCGCCCGCGTTGAAGAAGAACTCCTGGCTGAAGGTCAGGTCGTCGGCCGTGATCTGCGAAAGCGTCAGGCCGTTGGCCAGCCCTTCCTTGACTGCGCCCAGCGGCGTAGCGCCCGAGAAGGCATCCACGATGCCGAACATTGAACCGGCGTCGCTCCAGGAAGTCATCAGCACCGGGAAGGACACCAGCAGAAACACGCGTCCCACCAGCGCCGGGTTGAAGATGTTCTGGCCCAGGCCGCCGAAGGTCATCTTGGCGATGCCGATGGCAACCACCGAACCGATGACGATGAGCCACCAGGGAGCGTTCGGGGGAAGGTTGAGGGCCAGCAGGCAGCCCGTGACGGCGGCCGACAGGTCGCAGACCGTGACCGGCGTCTTGAGCAGGTATTTCTGGATCAGGAATTCCGTCAGGATGCAGGCGGCGACGCCGACCACGATCAGGATCAGCGCGGACCAGCCGCTCGCCAGCACCGACACCACCATCGCCGGCGTGAGGGCGATGAGCACGTCGCGCATGATTGACTGCGTGCTCTCCCGGCCATGCGTATGGGGAGAAGGAGATACGATAAGTTTATTCATCAGTCAATTATTTTTTAGGTCTGCTACGCATTATCTTCATTACTTCCGCCTTGCTCATGCGGATCATGTCAAGGAGCGGGATGCCGGCCGGGCAGGTGAAGCTGCAGCAGCCGCACTCGATGCAGTCGTAGACGCGCTCCTTCTCGAGCTCGGCATGGAGGCCGCCGGCACGGCTGAGCTTGTTGAGCAGCCACGGCTCGAGGCCCATCGGGCAGGCCGAAGCGCACTTGGCACAGCGGATGCAGTTGGACTCGGGACGACGGCGCGTCTCTTCGGGCGTCAGCACCAGGATGGCACCGTTGGCCTTGACCGTCGCCGCGTCGAGATTGGCGATGGCACGTCCCATCATCGGGCCGCCGCTGATGATCTTGCCGGCTTTCTCCGGAACGCCGCCCGCCACTTCCAGGATCTTCGACATCGGGGTACCGATGCGGACCTTGTAGTTGTGCTGGACGGGAAGGCAGCGGCCTGTCACCGTGATGACGTTGTCGATGAGCGGCTTGTTCTTCTGGACGGCCTCGTAGACAGCCAGCGAGGTGCCGACGTTCTGCACCACGGCGCCGGTGTCGATCGGCAGGGCGCCCGAAGGGACCTGGCGGCGGATCACCGCGTCGATGAGCTGTTTCTCACCGCCCTGCGGGTAACGCTTCTTGAGCACCACGACCTCGATCTGCGGGAACGCCTTGGCCGCTTCCTTCATCGAAGCGATGGCCGCGGGCTTGTTTTCCTCGATGCCCACATAGCCGCGGGTCACGCCGAGCGCCTTCATCATGATGGCGCCGCCGATGAGGATCTCCTGCGGATGCTCACGCATGATGCGGTCGTCGGAGGTCAGGAACGGCTCGCACTCGGTGCCGTTGAGGATCAGGCACTCCGCCTTCTTGTCCTTGGGCGGGGCCAGCTTCACGTGTGTCGGGAACGATGCGCCGCCGAGGCCGACGATGCCGGCCTTCTTGACCTTCTCGATGATTTCTTCAGGGGTAAAGGGAATATCCTTGACGATGGTCTCGCTCCGGTCGATGTCTTCCATCCACTCGTCGCCTTCCACCGTGATCTCCACATGCTGCACCATGTTGCCGGCGATGTCGGCACGCGGGCCGACCGACTTCACGGTACCCGAAACGGGCGAGTGCACGAACCCGGAGATGAATCCGGAAGGTTCGGCGATCACCTGTCCCACCTTCACCTTGTCGCCTGCCGCCACGATCGGGGTGGCCGGTGCGCCCAGATGCTGGGCCATCGAAACGTAAGCCGTCTCGATTGCGGGGAAGATCTCTATCGCGGCTTCCGCGGAGATCTTGCTGTCGTCCGGATGGACGCCACCGATTCTAAACGTTTTCTTCATGGGGCTTTTCTTCGATTTTGGGTTTCGGAGGGAAATTGAATTCGTTGATGGCGTGGGTCGGACAGGATTCTACGCACTTGCGGCAGAGCTTGCAGACGTTGAAATCGATGTAGGCCACGTTGTTCTCGACCGTGATGGCACCGAACGGACAGGTCTTCGCGCATTTGCCGCAGCCGATGCAGCCCGCCGAGCAGGCCTTCCGGGTAACGGCGCCCTTGTCCTTGTTGACGCAGAGCACCGTGACGCGGCGGTTCTTGAATCCTTTCGCGCGCAGCTCGATGATGCCTTTCGGGCAGGCCTTCACGCACGCGCCGCAGGCGGTGCACTTGTCCTCGTCCACGGTCGCGACGCCACGGGCCGGATCGACGTGGATCGCGTCGAACTTGCAGGCAGCTTCGCAGTCGCCTTTGCCCAGGCAGCCGAACTTGCAACCGGTGTCGCCGGCATAGAGGCTGGCCATCACCTTGCAGGAAGCATATCCGTCATACTCGTTGGTACGGGGCCGGTTGGCCAGCGTACCGTTACAGCGGACCACCGCGACCATCGGAGCCTTCTCCTCAACCGCACGGCCGAGCGCCTCGGCGACTTTCGTCATCACCGGGTTGCCGCCCACAGGGCAGAAGAAACCTTCCATGTCCGGGGCCTTCACCACATTTTCCGCGAATGCGTGGCAGCCAGCGTGTCCGCAGCCGCCGCAGTTCGCTCCGGGCAGAATGGACTCAACGGTGCCGATCCGGGGATCTTCCTCCACCTTGAACTTCTGCGCCACGAAATAGAGCACAACTGCGAACAGCAGCCCGAGGGCTACCAGAGTGGCAATTGTAAAAAGAATAGTTCCAGTCATTTAGGTTGTTTTTCGATTGAAAAAGTAAATATTTTGGATATCTTGTTCCTGAACAGGTACACCCCGAAATAATACACGGCGACCACGCCGAGGGAGACGAGTCCCACGGCCAGTTCGCCGACACCGCATTTCGAAAGGATGAGAATGGATGCCATCAGCACGATGAGCGGCACCACGTAGCAGAGCCAGATGGCCGTCACGCCCATCGAGGACGACATCACCACGTTGACACGCTCCCCCACCTGGAAATCACAGGCAAGGGTCGTGATGTCCTGGGCCACATCCACGACCTTGACCGACTGCTCCGAAGCGCCGCAGACGCCCTTCGCATGGCAGGCGGCACAGGCCGACTTGTTGAGGATCTCCACAGAAATGTAATCCTTGTCCACCGCAATCACGGTGCCTTCGTGTTCGATCCGTTCCTTGCTCATCGGGGTAACTTATAATTCAAATTCTGGCGGGAGGCTGTTCATCCGGGATGCCGTGAGGGAAGAACGTTCCTCCGAGAAAGGCATGTCGTTGTAGTCCACGAACTTCACTTCCGACGAGAGGAACCGCATCTTGACGTCGCAGACCTCGCCGTTACGGTGCTTGGCGATGATCAGGTCGGTCTCGCCGGGGAAACCGCCCTCCTCCTGCGTTCCCACGAATTCGGGACGGTGGATGAACATCACGATGTCGGCGTCCTGCTCAATGGCACCCGACTCGCGCAGGTCGCTCAATTGCGGACGCTTGTTGCCGCCCCGGGTCTCCACCGAACGGTTGAGCTGCGACAGGGCCACGATCGGCACGTTGAGTTCCTTGGCGATGGACTTGAGCGAACGGGAGATGGCTGCCACCTCCTGCTCGCGCATGCCCTTGAGCTCCGGCGGGCCGGCCATCAGCTGCAGGTAGTCGATGATAATCAGTTTCACACCCTGTTTCTGCACGAGGCGGCGGGCCTTGGAGCGGAATTCATAGATGGACAGGGACGGCGTGTCGTCGATGTACAGCGGCGAAGTCGAGAGGCGGTTCAGTCCGTTGTGGAGCTGGCCCCATTCCTGCTGGTTCATCTTCTTGGCGCCACGGAGCTTCTCGGTCGGAAGGCCCGTCTCGCTTACCATGATACGCATCACAAGCTGTGTGTCGGGCATCTCGAGCGAGAAGATGCCGACCGGGATATTGTGTTCCACGGCCATGTTCCGGGCCATGGTCAGCACGAACGCCGTCTTACCGACGGAGGGACGTGCCGCCAGGATGATCAGGTCGGCGGGCTGCCAGCCGAAGGTCACCTTGTCGATGCCCGTATAGCCCGAAGGAACGCCGCTCAACCCGTCCTCGCGGGCCTGGTTCGCCTCGATCTGCTCGATGGCGCGGTTGATGACGGACTTGATGGGCTTGGTTTCGCTGCGGACGTTGCGCTCGGCCAGCGTAAAGATCTTCTCCTCGGCCGTGTCGACCAGCTCGTCCACGGGCAGGGAGTCGTCGAAGGCGGCTTTCTGCACGTCGTACGAAATGGCGATCAGCTCGCGCTGCAGGAATTTCTGCAGCAGGATCTTGGTGTGATAATCGATATGGGCCGCCGCGCCGATCTTGTTCGACAACTGGCTCAGGTAGGCCATTCCGCCCACTTCCTCCAGCTGCCCGCGCTTGGTAAGCTCATCCGAAACGGAGAAGATGTCCACCGGGTCGTTGCGGCTCGACAGCGTCGAGATCGCTTCGAAGATCTTCCGGTGGATATCCTTGTAGAAGCAGTCCGCCTGGATCTGGTCGAGAACGTCGGGAACCACTTCGGGCTCGAGGAGCAGTGCGCCCAGCACGGCTTCCTCGATGTCAATGGCCTGCGGCGGCTTGCGACCGCCGAAATCCTCGGCGATCGCTTCCAGGTTCACCCGCTGCGGGTTCCGTTTTTCGTTCCTGGCCATTGTCGCTACAGGTTATTCCTGCTCGAAGGCAGGGCTCACCAGAATGCGGCCGCAATACTCGCAGACGATGATCTTCTTGCTCTCGGCGATATCGAGTCGGCGCTGCGGGGGGATCTTGTTGAAGCATCCGCCGCAGGCATCGCGGCTAACCGTGACCACGGCGAGCTTGTTGTGCGCGTTGGCACGCACTTTCGTGTAAGCCACCATCATGCGTTCGTCGATCTGGCCGACGAGTTCTTCGCGCTCCTTGAGAAGGGCCGCCTCTTCCTTCGCGGTCTCCTCGACGATCGTGTCGAGTTCCTTCTTCTTCTCCACCAGATTGGCCTCGCGGACGGTGAGTTCCTTCTGCGCATCTTCCAGCACCTGCTTCTTCTCGGAAGCGAGCGCCTCGTTCTCGCGGATCTTCTTGGCGGCTGCCTGCTGCTCGAGATCCTGGTACTCGATCTCCTTGGAGATGGATTCGTATTCGCGGTTGTTCTTCACGCTGTCGCGCTGTGCTTCGTATTTTGCCACCAGGTGCTTGCTTTCCTCGATGGTGTGCTTGTGGTCTGCATTGACCTTCTCGATGTCCTTGATCTCCGCCTTCACGTTCGCGATACGGGTGTGGAGGCCGGCGATCTCGTCTTCAAGATCCTGAACCTCGAGCGGAAGCTCTCCCCGAAGGAGATAGATCTTGTCGATCTTGGTGTCGGTCTGCTGGATCCGGTACAGCGTACGGAGCTTCTGCTCCATCGCGATCGAATCGGTGTCGGCCATGTTCTTCTGCAGCGAGACGAAGGTCTCACGCTGGTCGATCGGGGTTACGATCTTGTTTACCTTTTTCTTTGTAGCCATAACTACGGGATTAAAAATGATATACTGGATTGTTCTTTTTGTTCTCTGTCGTGTAAACTGCAAATGTATGCAATTTTTTCCGAAGTACCGAAACGAACTTGGAGACGATCTCTACCTCGCTTTCATAGTGCCCGATATCGAGGATCATCCGGCCCTCCGGGACGAAGAAGTGGTGATAGGACACATCACCCGTCACAAAAGCCTCAGCACCAGCCGCATAAGCCTTTTCGGCGAACGAAGATCCGGCGCCGCAGCTGGTTCCCACGAGAGTCACTTCCTCCACGGGCGCGGAGCAGCGCAGCGTGGGGAGGGAAAAACATTCCTTGACGTATGCGCAGAACGCCTCTCCGGTCATCGGGCCGGGCAGCACGCCGATCCAGGCAAGGCCGCTCTCGTCGAGCGGCTGCGGCTCGATCAGGCCCAGCCTCCGCGCCATCAGTTCATTCACGCCGCCGTCGGCCTTGTCGGCGTTGGTGTGGGCCGCATACACGGCCACGCCGTGCCGGATGGCAGCCATCACGGTGGCCCCGACGGGATCGTCGGGATCGATGCGCTTGAGGCCGCCGAAGATCAGGGGATGGTGCGTCACCACCATGTCGGCACCCCGGCGCACGGCTTCTTCAATCAGGGATTCCGTGCAATCGAAACCGACCAGCACGCCGCGGACTTCCTGCTGCGGGCTGCCGATGCAGAGGCCGGCATTGTCCCAGGGTTCCTGGGTCGCGGCGGGAGCGAAGGCCTCGAGCACGTCGATGATGTCCTGTACTTTCATGGTCAGATGTTTTCGTGAAGGTCGACCAGCAGGGAACGGATGGTGTAGAGTTTCTCCACGATCTCCCGTTTGTGCGACAGCCCGTCGCGGTTTTCGTCGAGTTTGCGGGCCACGCCGTCGAGCGTCAGTCCCTCGACCCGGGTAAGATAATGGATCAGCCGCAGGTTGTCCAGGTCTTCGGGATGGAACAGCCTGTTTCCCTTGGCGTTACGTTCGGGCTTGACCCATGCGGGGAAGGTATCCGACCAGAAACGGATGGTCGACACCTCCTCTTCCAGCAGCTTCGCCACTTCGCCGATCTTGTAATAGAGTTTCGTCGTCATATCAATCCATTGACTGGCCCGTGGTCAGGGCCACGATCATCATGTCGCGGTACGTCGCCGGGTCCAGCTCCGCGAAGAAATAGTTCACGGGGTCCTGCGGCACGCCGTCACGCAGCACTTCGTAGTGCAGGCACGGGGCGAAAGAAGCGCCCGACTGCCCCACCTCGCCCAGCAGGGCTCCCTGCCGGACGTTCTGTCCCGCACTCACCCGGACCTTTCCCAGGTGGGCGTAGTACGTGCGGAAACCGCCCTTGTGCTCGACGGTCACCGTGTTGCCCATCCCCTTCTCGCTCTGTTCCACCTTCACCACCTTGCCGTCCGCACTGCATAGCACTTCCGTCCCGGCCGGCGCGACGATGTCGAGACCGTGGTGGTCCCGCACGTTCTTGTAGAAGGGGTTCACCTTCTTGCCGACCGATGCGCCCGTCTGGATCGGGGAGAAGTTCCGCACCGGCGCGATGGACGGGATCGAGGCCGGCTGGAAATCCTCCGAAAGGAAGGCCGCCTCAATGCCGGCGATCCACTCCGACACCTGCCGGGCGCGGCTCTCCGCGCGGTTGGTCACCGCGTAGGCATCCCACACCAGTTCAGATTCATCCAGAAACTCGGCATCCGGCCCCTCGGCCGGCAGCGTATCGCGCGCCTCGACGAGATAGTTGGGCGGATCGGCGTTGAAAATGTTGTTGTATATCTCACGGTCGCGGATCCGCAGGCTTCCCACCGTGCCTTCCACGAGCGCCAGTTCTTCAGACAGGCTGTCCCGCTGCGCCGCCAGAAGGCGGCTCTCCTTCTGGAGCAACTTCTCCCGGTCGGTGCTGAACGCCAGCGCGAAGACGGCGTAGAACAGCACGGCGGTGAAGAGGCTCGCCAGCAGATAGCGCAGGATGGCGGCCAGCACGCCCTTCACCCCGGGTTTCTTCGGGACGAAGGCCGACTTCTTCCTGTCAAACACATATCTAGCCATTGCGTGCCGTCTTGTTGTACTCTTCCGGGGAAATGTCCGGATTGAGGTAGTTCCAGGGGTTGATCTGCACCCCGCGGTAAATCACTTCATAATGCAGGTGCGGGCCCGTGGACAGGCCGCTGCTGCCCAGCGTGCCGATGCGGTCGCCGCGGATGACCACCTGTCCTTCCGTCACCTTGATCTCCTTGAGGTGGGCATAGCGGGTCTTGTAGCCGAAACCATGGTCAATGACGATCACGTTGCCATAGCCCGAGAAATTGATCTGCGTCGATTCCACCACCCCGTCGCCCGTCGCGTAGACCGGCTGTCCGGCCGGGCCGGCCAGGTCCACGCCCTCATGGACGACGATGGCCTGCCGGATGGGATGGTAGCGTGCCCCGAAGGGACTGGTCAGCTGCACGGTCTTCGGGTTGACCGGATAGATGGACGGGATGCAGGAAGCCATGTCGCCCGCCCGGGCGGAAAGCACCTTCACCTCATCGTAGGAAACCGACTGGATATAGGCGGCATGGGCAAGCATGTCCATGCGCCGGGCCGTGGCGGTCATCAGGTCCTGGTGGTCCAGGCCCAGATACTCCGCATAGCGTTCCTCGCCGAAGCCCGTGCTGCGGGTCTCGAACGGGATCTCGGCCATGCCGAACACAGGACGGTACACCAGGTTGTCGCGGAGCGCCAGGTCGCGCAGTTCCTGTTCTTCCATTTCGATCCGGTCGTCGAGCTGGGCGATCTGACCGGCCAGCGCCTCGTTGCGGCTCTGGAGGAAGAGTGCCTTGGGCGTCTCATAGCCCAGGATCTGGTTGAAAACGAAGAAATACAGCAGGAAAAAGACCAGCCCGGCCACCAGGACCGCGCCCGTTTTCAAGAGCGGTGCCCTGACGGATCGGCGGTCTATCTCGTAGGAACGGGTTTCTTCGTTGAAAATATAGCTTTTCTCACCAGACATCAGCCGGAACCAATACAATATATCTTTGCAAAATTACGGAAATTACCCGGAAAAAACACTATTTTTGTGCCAAATTGCAAATTCAGAACAGACCCGCTTTATGACAGCAAAAGAAATCAGGAAGACCTTTACGGACTTCTTTGCATCCAAGGGGCACACGATCGTCCCCTCGGCACCGATGGTCGTCAAGAACGACCCGACCCTGATGTTCACCAACGCCGGAATGAACCAGTTCAAGGACATTTTCCTCGGCAATGCGCCGGCGGCGGCGCGTCGGGTGGCGGACAGCCAGAAGTGCCTTCGCGTCAGCGGAAAACATAACGACCTGGAAGAGGTCGGCCACGACACCTACCACCACACGATGTTCGAGATGCTCGGCAACTGGAGCTTCGGCGACTACTTCAAGGAAGAGGCCATCGACTGGGCATGGGAACTGCTCACCGAAGTGTACGGCCTGCCGAAGGACCGTCTCTACGCCACTGTGTTCGAGGGCTACGCCCCCGACGGGCTGGGCGCTGACGACGAGGCACGCGGCTACTGGCGGAAATACCTGCCGGAAGACCGCATCATCGCCGGCAACAAGCACGACAATTTCTGGGAGATGGGCGACACCGGCCCGTGCGGCCCGTGCAGCGAGATCCACATCGACCTCCGCGACGAAGCCGAGCGCGCCGCCGTCCCGGGCGAAAAGATGGTTAACCAGGGCCATCACCTGGTCATCGAGATCTGGAACCTCGTGTTCATGCAGTACAACCGCAAGGCCAACGGCTCGCTCGAAGCGCTGCCGGCCAAGCATGTCGACACCGGCATGGGCCTGGAGCGCCTCTGCATGGCCATCCAGGGCAAGAAGAGCAACTACGACACCGACGTGTTCACGGGCATGATCGACGCCATCGTCCGCCTCAGCGGCCGGCCGTACGAGCCCGACACCCAGTCCGGCGTGGCGATGCGCGTGATCGCCGACCACATCCGCGCCATCAGCTTCTCGATCACCGACGGCCAGCTGCCCGGCAACGTGAAGGCCGGCTACGTCATCCGCCGCATCCTGCGCCGTGCCGTACGCTATGGCTACACGTTCCTCGGCCTGAAGGATCCGTTCCTCTGCCGCCTGGTGCCCCAGCTCATCCGTGACATGGGCGAGGCCTATCCGGAACTCGTGGCGCAGCAGCAGCTCGTGGAGCGCGTCATCCGCGAGGAGGAGGAAGCGTTCCTGCGCACGCTCGACAAGGGCATCAAGCTCATGGATTCGATGATGGAGAAGAGCCGCGGAACGATGGTCATCTCCGGCATCGACGCCTTCACCCTCTACGACACGTTCGGCTTCCCGATTGACCTGACGGAACTCATCGCCGCCGAGAACGGCTTCAAGGTGGACATGGACGGCTTCAGCGTCGAGCTCGGCAAGCAGAAGGAACGCGCCCGCAATGCCACGGCCGTGGAGAACGGCGACTGGATCGAGATCCATCCGTTCACCAGCTGCGAGTTCACGGGCTACGACACGCTCTCCAACGAAGCGGAATTGATGAAATACCGTACGGTCCGGGCCAAGAACAAGGAGATGATCCAGCTCGTCTTCGACCGCACCCCGTTCTACGGGGAGATGGGCGGCGAGATCGGCGACACCGGCACGGCCACGGCTGCGACGGGCGAAGTCATCAAGATCCTGGGAACCATCAAGGAAAACAACCTGACCATCCATGTCGCCGAGCGCATCCCGACCGACGTGCGGGCACTGTTCACCCTCACCGTCGACGCGGAGAAACGCCAGAAAGTCGCCAACAACCATACCTGCACCCACTTGCTCCACCAGGCGCTCCGCGAGATCCTGGGCACCCATGTCGAGCAGAAGGGCTCCTACGTCTGCGACCAGTATTTCCGCTTCGACTTCTCGCATTTCGAGAAATTGAGCGACGACATCATCGACCAGGTGGAACGCCGCGTCAACGCCCTGATCCGCATGAATTATCCGCTCTGCGAGAAACGCGACGCGACGATGGAAGAAGCACGCCGTGAAGGCGCGATGGCGCTCTTCGGCGAGAAGTACGGCGACCGCGTCCGCGTGGTCCGTTTCGGCGACAGCGTCGAGCTTTGCGGCGGCTGCCACACCGCGGCCACCGGCACCATCGGCTTCTTCAAGATCACCGGCGAATCGGCCGTGGCGGCGGGCATCCGGCGCATCGAAGCGGTTACCGGCCTGGAAGCCGAAATGGTGGTGGACGGCATGGAGAACGCCCTGCGCGCAGCCAAGGCCTTCTTCAACAATGTGCCCGACCTCTCCGGCGCCATCCGGAAGATGATCCGCGAAAACGACGAGTACAAGAAGAAGATGGAGGAGGTCATGCGCGAGCGGACCGTCCTGTTCAAGAAAGACCTGGTCTCGATGGCCCGGGACATCGACGGCCGCCGCGTCGTGTCGATGGACACCTGTCCCAACCCGCAGATACTCAAGAATGCCGCCTTCATGCTGCAGAACGAAACCGAAAACCTCGTCATCGCAGCCGCCTACGAAGCGGGCGGAAAGCCCCAGCTGCTGCTGATGTATTCGCACGACCTGGTGGCGGCCGGCAAGAACGCACAGGCCGACATCAAGGAAGCGGCCCGGTTCATCCAGGGCGGCGGCGGCGGACAGAGCGGCCTGGCAACGGCCGGTGGCAAGAATCTTGCTGGATTACCGGACGCCCTGGAAGCCCTGGTCGCATCGGCCACCAGATAACCGGATGAAAAAGCTCGACCTTTACCTGATCAAGAAGTTCGCAGGCCCCTTCGTGGCGGTCTTCTTCGTCGTGGTGTTCACCCTCTCGATGCAGTTCCTGTGGGCGTACATGGGCGAACTGATCGGTAAAGGACTGGGCGTCGGCGTCATCATGGAATTCATGGGATGGGCGTCCTGCACGCTCTTCCCCAACGCCATCCCGCTGGCCACGCTGCTGGCCTCCATCATGACGATGGGCGGGCTGGGCGAACGCAATGAGCTGCTGGCCATGAAGGCGGCCGGCGTCTCCCTTACCCGCATCCTGATGCCGCTGATGATGGTCTCGGCACTGATTACGGTAGGCGCCTTCTTCGCGTCCAACCGGCTGGTGCCGGTCGCCTTCAACAAGATCTACACGCTGCGCGAGGACATCGCCCGCACGCGCGACGAGATCAAGATCCCCACCGGGACGTTCTACGACGGCATCGACGGCTACATCCTCCGCGTGGAGAGCCGCAACGATGTCACGGGAATGATGCACAACCTCATCGTGTACGACCACACCGCCAATGCGGGCAACACGGCGATGACCGTCGCCGACAGCGGCCGCATCGAGATCACGCCCGACAAGAAGAACCTGATCTTCAACCTCTACCACGGTTGCTCCTACACTGAGACCAACAGCATCAACTACCGCGATACCACCCTGACGCTCAACCGCCTCAATTTCGACGAGCAGCAGCTCATCATCGAGCTGGCCAATTACCAGTTCACGCGCTCCGAGAAAGACCGTTTCGGCGACGAAGCGAAATCACGGAGCCTCTACGGCCTGCGCATGGACCGGGATTCCATCGGCCGCGAACTCGACACGCTGATCCGGAGACAGAAGATCCGTTTCCGTTCCTCGACCGGACTGAATTTCCTGTACCAGCTCGATTCCGCGCGGACGGCCCAGGGATTCCGCGACAGCCTCCGCCTCGACAGCCTGATGCACAGCCTTTCGCCCGAGCAACTGCAGACAGCCCGCAACACCGCCTTGCAGCGGTCCTCGCTGGGACAGGACCAGGTCATCAGCTACGGCCGGGAAAGCGAGCGCTACCTCAACCACATCCGGATGATCGACATCGAGTCGATCCTCAAGTTCACCCTGTCGCTCTCGTGCATCATCTTCTTCTTCGTGGGAGCGCCGCTGGGTGCCATCATCCGCAAGGGCGGACTCGGAACGCCGGTCATCATCTCGATCCTGTTCTACCTGATCTACTACATCATCGACATCATCGGGCGGAAACTGGCCAAGAACGGCACGCTGACACCATTGGAAGGCACCATCATCTCCACACTGATCCTCGTGCCGATTGCCGTGCTGCTCACGCGCAAGTCCACGCAGGACTCCTCGCTGTTCAACCTCGATTCCTACAAGGAATTCTTCCAGCGAATCTGGAAGTGGATCTCGAAACGCTTCCACCGCTTCATCAACCTGTTCCGCAAGGGCGGCGGCAAGATCCGCATCGTGTACATGGGCACCCCGGAATTCGCCGTGGCGCCGCTCGAGCGGCTTATCAAGGGCGGCTATGAGATCGTCGGCGTCGTTACGGCCGTCGACAAGCCCAGCGGCCGCGGGCTCACGATGAACGAGAGTGCCGTCAAGAAATACGCCGTGGCGCACGGCATCCCCGTGCTGCAGCCCGAAAAGCTCAAGGACCCCGCCTTCCTGGAACAGCTCTCCGCACTGAAGGCCAACCTGTTCGTCGTGGTAGCCTTCCGCATGCTCCCCAAAGAGGTCTGGTCGATGCCCGCGCTGGGCACGTTCAACCTCCACGCCTCGCTGCTGCCGCAGTACCGCGGCGCCGCCCCGATCAACTGGGCCATCATCAACGGGGAGAAGTTCACCGGCGTGACGACCTTCCTGCTCGACGAGCAGATCGACACGGGCAAGATCCTCTTCCAGGAATCGTGCGCCATCGAAGACTACGAAGACGCCGGAGCCCTGCACGACAAACTGATGGCGATGGGCGCCGAACTGGTGTTCAAGACGGTCGATGCCCTCGAGAATCACCGCGTCAAGCCTTACGAGCAGACACCGGGCATGAACAAGCGGCTGTATCCGGCGCCGAAACTCACCCGCGACAACTGCCACATTGACTGGACGGGCAGCGCGTACCGCGCACACCTGCTCATCCGCGGCTTGAGCCCCTATCCCGCCGCCTGGACCACGCTGGTCAAGCCCGACGGCACGCAAGTGGGCGTCAAGTTGTTCGAGACCTACGTCGTCCCGAGCGCCGACACAACACTGCCCGCCGGCACCATCACCACGGACCACAAGACCTGGATGGAGGTCAAGTGCGGCAAGGACTCCCTGCGCATCCTCAACATCCAGCTCGCCGGCAAGAAGCGCATGGACATCGCCGCCTTCCTCCTCGGCTTCCGCGAGCCCGAAACCTGCCGGTTCGAGTAATCGCATCATTGCCCGTCGTCTTTCCGCCAAACAGGCGCAAGATAATCGGCCTCACATGCATTATGGGGCCGATTGCTTTGCGCCTAGGGCCGTAATCGGGCGCAGCCGCAAAGCGGCCGCTGCCAGACGGCGCTAGAAGGCATGTTGTCTTGCGCCATCTTGGCGGAATCCGACGGGGACGTTGCGATAGTTGGCGAAACTCGCCGGCCGTGGGGTTTTCCTCGGCAGGCGCTGCGGGACCTTCTTTATCCCGCAGCGTCCTGACGGGAGAAAACTCCAGCGCAGCCGCTTTTTGTTTATTCTCAAGAGTTTTGTTACCTTTGGAAAACCGACAGGCCTGGGAGAAGATACGGGAAACGTTTTTCTTGGATAAATGAACAGAATCTTTATATCCTTTTATTTGTTGGCGATATCACTAACCGTTATTGCATGCGGACGGAATACATATTCTGATCCTATTGACAACATTGAATTGACATCTCTTACCAAAGATATAATTACCCTTTATCTGGAAGATTCTCTTGTAATTGATAATTTAGGGACTGATGATGAAATAACGCTGGTCTGCTTCCCGTTGGATACTTGTTCTTCTTTGTCTTTGTGGTCAAATAATAGTGAACAATATCGCCGAGATTGTTATGAAAATTACGTTGGAGAAGATGTCAAGTATCTTGGCAAAACAGCATACCATAATTACTGCATCAGAGTGTTTGGAATGGCTGACTCCTTGTTTTTCTCTGTATTGAAAGACGCGCCAAAGCAAGGTCGATGCATAAAAGCTTATTACGAGTATGATCCGATAGAATGGTACATATGTATCAATGCCGACGGTTCTCTTTGCAGAGAAAGAAGTTATTTACTTTCAGCTGATCATGATTTGTCGAGCATTGATTCCTTGCTTAATAGGAATAATCATTAAAGGCTTCTGTTTGTGGCTATTTGGCGGAACGGACGGAAATAGCTAATTTCGCAGTATGAAACGGTTAAATCCTACTGTCGTCATTCTCGCTGCGGGCGATTTCCCGAAGGCGGCGGCGCCGCTGCGGGCGCTGCACGAGGCGGACCTGCGCATCTGCTGCGATTCGGCGGCGGAGTCGCTGGTGGCGTACGGCCTTGAGCCCGACCGCATCGTGGGGGACATGGATTCCCTGTCGCCCAAGCTCCAGGCATGTTACGCAGATATCATCACCCACGTTGCGGAGCAGGACGACAACGACCTGACCAAGGCTTTCCATCTGGCGCTTACGCTGAACCCCGCGCGGATTACCCTCGTCGGGGCGACCGGCCGACGCGAGGACCATACGCTGGGCAACGTCTCCCTGCTGCTCGACTATGCCCGTGAATCGGAGTGCCCTGTCGAGATGCTGACCGATTACGGCCGTTTCACGGCTATCTTCGACACGGCGACCCTTCCGGCTGTCCCCGGGCAGCAAGTCTCGATCTTCGCCTTTGACAACAGCCTGACAATAAAATCGGCCGGGTTGAAATACCCGACCGATCAGGTGCGCTTCGATACGCTCTGGAAAGCCACCCTCAACGAGGCGCTATCCGACGCGTTCACGCTGACGCTCTCACATCCCTGCGGCGTTCTTCTGTTTTTCGCCGATCACCTTTAGCATGTCGTCGACCATCATGTCGATGTCCCATTCCGGCTTCCAGCCCCATTCTTCGCGGGCGCAGGTGTCATCCATCTTATTCGGCCAGGAATCGGCGATGGCTGCCTTCACCGGATCGACCTTGTAATCGAACGTTGCATCGGGAATCCGCTTCTTGATGACCTCGAACAGCTCGCGCGGGCAGAAGCTCATGCTGGCGATGTTGAAGCTGTTGCGATGGATGAGTTTCGTAGGATCGGCTTCCATGACTTCCACGGCGGCGCGCAGTGCGTCGGGCATGTACATCATGTCCATGTAGCTGTCTTCGGGCACCTCGCAGGTGTAGTGGTGACCCGGCTTGAGAATCTCGTAGAAGACCTCAACGGCATAGTCGGTGGTGCCGCCGCCCGGCAGGGCGCCGTTGGAGATGATGCCCGGGAAACGGACACTGCGGGCATCCACGCCGAAGCGCTGCCAGTGGTAGTCGCCCAGCAGTTCACCCGTCACCTTGCAGATGCCGTAGATGGTATTCGGGCGCATGATGGTGTCCTGCGGCGTGTTGTCGTGCGGCGTGTTCGGGCCGAAGGCTCCGATGGAGCTCGGCGTGAAGATCGAGCAATGGTGTGCCTGTGCGATGTTGAGGGCGTTGATCAGGGCCGTGATGTTGAGGTGCCATGCTACGCCGGGCATGTGCTCGCCCTTCGCGCTGAGGAGCGCGACGAGATTGTAGATCGCATCGACCTTGTATTTCACCACGAGTTCCTCGAAATGCTTGGCGTCAAGCACGTCAAGTTTCTCGGCAATGGCGCCGCGGCCCAACTTTTCGACCAGTTCGTCTTTCAAATCTGCGGCAATTACATTATCTTCGCCATAGATATGCTGGAGATAAGGGACAAGCTCGGTGCCGATTTGTCCGCCTGCTCCGACTACAAGAATCCTTTTCATACTATTTTTAGTGTTTTACTTTCAATTTGTCCACAAATTTAATAAAAATCGATAAAAGCGCATACGGTTTTCTTGATTTCGGCGCCGCCCGGGTAGAAAAAGTTTCGGAAGACCGGCAAGGCGATTTCGGCCGTTATCTGGAGGAGGGAAGGCATGCCGGAATGGGCTATCTGGCCCGCAATGTCGACAAGCGTTTCGACCCGGCACAGCTCGTTCCCGGCGCCCAAAGCGTGCTCTGCTTCCTGGCTCCGTACGGACAGGCCTCCGGCGGCGTCGCCGGGTTTGCGCAGGGTGTGGACTACCACAAGGTCGTCAAGGACCGGCTCTTCGCCGTCATGTCCGACCTGAAAGCACAGTTCCCCGCATTTGAGGGAAGGCCGTTCGTGGACAGCGCACCGGTACTGGAACGCTACTGGGCCGTGAAGGCGGGATTGGGATTCATCGGGCAGAACAATTTCTTCATCTCGCCCGAATTCGGGCTGCGGACCATCATCGGCGTGATCCTTTGCAATATCCCTTACGAGCGCTTCGTCCCCCATGCGCCCCTCACCGTCACGGAGTGCGGGTCGTGCGGAGCCTGCCTCCGTGCCTGCCCTTCCGGAGCCTTACGCGCGCCGTTCGAACTGGATGCGCGACGGTGCATCTCCTATCTGACGATCGAGTCGCACGAGCCCTTGCCGGAAGACCTGGCTTCTCTCGAAACGCGCCACGGCTGGCGCTTCGGCTGCGAAGAATGCATGCGCGCCTGCCCCTGGGACAAGCCCCTCGCCCCGCTGCCGGAATTCGAGACCCACCGCCAGGAGCTGAAAACGATGAACGACGCCGATTGGGCGTCGCTCACAGCAGAGGACTTCGAAACGCGCTTCGCCGACTCCGGCCTCCGCCGCGCCGGGCTTGACCATCTCTCCAAATCGTAATCCGCCCTTCCATTCAGCCAAACAGGCGCAAAACAATCGGCCCCACAATGCATGTGAGGCCGATTATTTTGCGCCTGTTTGGCGGAATGAAAAACACTACGGCAGGTTCACGAAGTAGTTCCGCAGGTCTTTCCAGCGGTAGTAGGGACCCTGGTAGGGCTTGAGGGCGGGGATGGTGGTCTCGCGTTCGTTGCGCAGGATCTTGACCAGCACGTCGCCTTTCGGGTTCT
>LUZE01000131.1 GCA_001602845.1 Bacteroidales bacterium Bact_13
GTCAAATTCGGACATCATGTTGGAATTGGCGTGGTCGGGCAAAACCCAAACGACCCGGCCACCCTGCGCATTGGCGCGCACACGATCATCGGCGACCGAACGCACATCAATTGCCAGACCGCCGTTTCGATCGGCACGCACTGTGCCATCTCCTGGGACATCGAAATCTTGGACGCCGACATGCACACCATCGTGTCAGAAGATGGCCAAGCGCTGCCCAACCGGGCTCCCGTCGTCATCGAAGACCGGGTGTGGATCGGTACCCGGGCCTTGATCCTCAAGGGCGTGACCATCGGGCACGACTCCATCGTCGCGGCCGGCGCGGTCGTGGTCCATTCCATCCCGCCCCACAGCATCTGCGCCGGCAATCCGGCGAAAGTCATCCGGCAAGTCCAAGGCTGGCGGCATTGACCCCATGAACGCGGCGCCCATCAAAGTCGGCATGTTGATCTCCTACGACTATCGGTATGCCCGCTATTCCCTGCCCTTGCTCTACGACCATGCGGACCGCATCACTTTGGCCATCGACCAAGACTGCCGCACCTGGGCCGGAAACCCGTTCGCGATTGAAGATTCCTTTTGGAAGTGGCTTCGGGACCTGGATGTTCACAAGAAAATCGAGGTGTATCGGGACAACTTCTATCTGCCCGAGTTGGACACCATGGAAAACGACACCCGGGAGCGGAACATGCTCGCTCGACAGATGGGCGAGGGCGGCTGGCACGTGCAAGTCGACAGCGACGAGTACATTCCCGATTTCGGCGCCTTCGCCCGGTTTTTGAGGCGGCATTCCCGATGGACGGCGCCGAAACACCCCCCGCTCGATATTGGAGCGTTCTGGATCCCGCTGTTCCGGAAAATCGACGGTGGGTTTCTGTATGTAAAGAACGGCTACGAATCCTTCCCCTTAGCCACCAATTGCCCGGAATATATAAGCGCCCGGAAAAGCGAGCACTTGATCCGCTACACGCGCCATTGTGTCTTCCACCAGACCTGGGCTCGGCCGGACGACGAAGTCTTGGCAAAAATGCAGAACTGGAGCCATTCGGGCGGATTCAACGGTCAAAGCTATTTCAATCTATGGAAATCCATTGATCGACATAACTATCAAAATTTCCACGATCTTCATCCGTGTTATCCAAAAATATGGCGTTCGCTTAGATGGACCCCCGGCGCGGATATTCTCGAGTTCATCGCTAATTATCGCCGCGACAAACCTCTCTCCGTCCCCCGCTGGCTATATCTCCGAAGAAGACTGGGACAGGCCAAGCGATACCTGCTGGGATAATCTGGTCTGGCCGAATTTGCGCGATGCTTGACCCCGTTTCTGTTTTCTCGCACTATTCGAGGCCAGTTGGCACACGTCAAAATATTCCTATGCAGAAACGATCCATATGACAAAATCCGCAGCAACCTTTCGGTGTACGCTGGTCACCCCCCTGCGCAACGAAATGGACAATATCGACCGCCTTTGGGCAACCATCCAAGGCCAAACCCGCACGCCAGACGAATGGATCATCGCAGACAACGGCTCCAGCGACGGCACCTGCGAATGGCTGGTCCAGCATTCGGAAACGAGCCGTTTCCCCGTGACGGTCTTGTCTCTGCCCGGCAAAACCATTGCGCAAATGCTCAACATGGCGATCCCTCGCGCCCGTCACGAAATAATTGCCTGCTGCCATGGCGGCACCCGCATTCCGTCCGACTGGTTGGAACATCTCCTTGATCCGCTTCAGGCAGATTCCGGCACTGACGTCTCCGGTGGCGTCTGGGAGCCCTACGGAGAAACCCCGTCGGAATGCTGGGTGGCCCGATCCATCTATCATGACTGCGAACTTGCGGATGCCCGTACCTATTGCCCCGCATCCCGATCCATTGCCTTCAAGCGCTCCGCCTGGGAAAAATCCGGCGGCTTCCCGGAATGGCTGCCCAAATTCGGCGAAGACACTCTGTACGCCATTCGGCTCCATGCGGCGGAATGCAAGTTCCAAGTGGCACCAAAAGCTATTGTCGGCTGGCGCCCGAAACCTTTGCTCTGGCCGCTGCTGCGACAGTTCTATTTTTATGGCCAAGCCAATGGATGCATCCGGTTACATCCGGAAATCGGCCTTGGCCTCCTCCGTCCCGCAGTGCCGTTGTTTGGAGCTGCGGGCCTCCTACTCGGCGGCCAACACTGGCTACTTTCATTAGTGGTGTTGGTGGCAATCCCGGTTGCGGACCATTGGCAGCTGCGCGTGCGAAGGAAGAGACCGTACAAGGAATTTGGCCACTACTTACTTTGGGAATGGGTCCTTCGATTGGCGCGAATCATCGGCTGGCTCAACGGCAGATGGCTGATCTCCCGGGGGCATGTACATCGCCCGCCGTCGGATGAAGCCGCTGTCAAGTTTTACGCCGCCAAGCTCAACGGTTCCGAATGCCAGCTTGCAGGCAAGGGCATCAGCAAATGACGCCAGAAATGCTCATGGCCAGCACATCAAATGGCGCACGAAAAGATTGGGCTGTGCCGACGACATGATGCTCCCGGAACGTGGAGACGGCGGATTGCGATCTCCACATGCATGTCCCGCAGTGATTGGCCGCTGGCGCGCCCTGTGGGTTCAGCCCACCTCCAGAGCATATCCATATATCATATAGCGCATTGGGCATGTAAAAGCCCCCCCGGCAGTCGGCCTTGGAGACGGAGGCGAAAGCCAGGGCGGCCGCGCGAAGGAGATCTTCGGCCGTGCGTGGGGCCAGGCTTCGCAGGAGCTGCTTGATTTTGCTCCACATGTTCTCGATGGGATTGAAGTCGGGGGAATAGGGCGGCAAATACAGCAGGTAGGCCCCGACGGCCTCGATGGCTTCCCGCACGCCGGCGACCTTGTGGGTGGCCAGATTGTCCATGATCACCTAATCCCCCGGTTGCAAGGTGGGCGCCAGTCCTTGCCGGACCCAGGCCAAGATCATCTCGCCGTTCATGGCTCCCGAGAACACCCACGGCGCCCGAACGCCGTCCAACCTCACGGCGGCGATGAGCGTCTGGGTTTCGCATCGTCCGAAGGGAACATGGCAGACCAGGCGCTTGCCGATGGCCATTCGACCGCCCCGGCGGGCCATTTTGGTGTTGGCGCCGCTTTCATCCACGAACAACAGCCGGGCGCTGCGCACGGCGGAGAGCCGTTCGTGCCACCGGTTCCGTTGTTCGGCCACGTCGGGCCTTTGCTGCTCGGCGGCGTGCATCGTTTTTTTTAAAGCTCAGCCCCAGGCGGCGCAACCACAGATCGACCGTCGACGTTCCAAACGGCCGATCCAACTGGGTCCCCAGTTCAGCCAGCGTGGCGTCGGGACGTTCGGCCACCAGCTTTTGCAGGCGGGTTTTGCGCGGTTCGGTCAGAATGGTCTTGCGGCCGCACAAGTGGGTTTGGGGCTCCAGCGTCCCGCGGGCCGCGAATTGCTGGCGTACCCGCCGAACCGCCGCCACGCAATAACCGAACGCGGATGCGATCTCCGCCGTCCCCTTGCCGCGCTCATACTGTTTCAGGATGCGTTCTCGAACCGGCACAGGTATGGATTTCATGTCCCCATCGTAGGTGAACCCGCCCCCCTTGGCAAGCTACATTATATATGGAAATGCTCTAGTTCGGCACAATCGACCGCAATTAGGCATATAGAAGCTTCCCGGAGCTTGACTCGACAGCGATGGCCTCCGCCGATGCGCTTGCGGGAAAGACTTTTCCCGTGATCGTTCGGGGCAATGGCAACGCCCCACGTAATCCATTCTGCCGTCTGCCAGAAACTGGAGGATTTCGGGGGACAACGATGGTGTTTCTTCCGCGGTTGCCGAGCAATTCTCAGCTAGGCGGGAAGCTTCGCCGCCAGGCGATTCAGCGGGGAGGGGATTGCAGAAGACGGAATTCCCGATCATATTGGGAAACAATCTTGGACCAGTCGAACCGTTCTGCTTGCCGCCGGGGTGAATCCCCCCATTTGACCGCTAACGCGCCGGCCAGTGCTTGCGAATACCCGTCTATGTCATGCGGATCTTCCACATACAGCCCGGCATCACCCACGATTCCCCGCCTCAATTCGTCGTCGGTCGCCACGACGGGTAGATTGCAGGCCATCGCTTCGAGATAAACAACGCCAAAGGCCTCTGAGGATTCAGAAACCAAGGTGAACAGATCCGCCGAATTGAAAATCGCCGGCATTTGGTCGTGGGGCGCCTTGGCCTGCCTGAATCGTGTGCCAAGAAGACGGATGCCCATCTCTTGCGTTTCTGGATTGCCGCCCATCACCAGCAGCGAGACCCCCTCCAGCCGGGAGACGGCCTGGATCGTTTCCTGGACGTTTTTATACCGATCCGGACCGGCCGCGCATAGAACGACGGGGCGCGGCAAGCCGTAGGGGTTGGTTTTAGGCGCGGGGACAAACGCATTCAGATCCACCCCATTGGGAATAATCACGGTTTTTTGCTTAGGAGCTGCTTCCTTCACGCCCCTTTCATTTTGCGCCGACAAGCACACAAACAGATCCGGGCGAAGCTTCAAAGTCAATGGATCCGGGCTGATGGCGGATTGACCGGATACGACCAGCCGAGCTTTCGACAGAAACGAATAGGCTTTCGAAATCAGGATCACCCAGCTTCCATTCATGGGCACGATGATATCTGGACGAATGAAAAGGCACTTTCCAATCGCCCGGAGGGAAAATGAAAGTATTTCACGATGCGCTTGATCCAACCGCAGGAATCTCAGAACCGTCCGTGACGCCTTTTTTTCGCCACCTCTTCTGGGAATCTCGATGATCCTGTATGGCCGGTCCGCATCAAACTTCTTGGGCTGGAAAACCGTGACCTCATGGTGCTTCGCCAAGCTTTTTGCCAACGAGTCGCAGACGGTTTCCGCCCCTCGGAAAACCACCCCTGAATAGCAGGATAAAAAGACGATTTTCACGGAAATGGTCTTTAACCCTTACTTGCCAACGACCGTAAAGTCTGTCCCACGACGCCCGCAATCCGTTCGAACGAAAAATCCCGCAGCACCCGGGGCTGGCCGGCGGCGGCGAGGCGGTCGCGGCGGGCCGGATCGCGCAGCAAGCCGATGCAGGCGCAGGCGTAGTCCTCGG
>LUZE01000132.1 GCA_001602845.1 Bacteroidales bacterium Bact_13
ACCAGATCCATGAAATTCCGCTTGTCGCACACGCCCTTCAGCAGGGTTTCCATGTCCACCGCGCCCGGCTGGTTCTCCGCCAGGCGCTTCCATTCGTGGAAGTGCCCCCAGCGGCTGGTGACCGAGCCGATCTTCGCCTGGTCGCCGTTGCCGAACATCACGATGGCGTTGTGGTGGAACAGGTGCGGCACCGTGTCCTTGTAGTCCGAATAATTCTGCTCAAACGCCGCCCGCAGGTTCCGGTGGATGTTCTTGCACTCCACGAACAGCAGGGGGATGCCGTTGACGAATCCCACGATGTCCGCCCGGCGGCGGTACAGGTCACCCCGGACCCACAGCTCCCGGACGCACAGGAAATGGTTGTTCTCCGGCTGGCGGAAGTCNNATCGCGATAGGCCACCTGGACCCCATCGCGGACCTGAGCGTACTTTTCGCGGTTGGTGGCCACCAGCGACTGCGTCGCCGTGGTTTCCACGATCTGGCGCACCGCGTCGTCGTAGGCCGCATCCGGCAGCCCCGGATTCAGCTCCGCGAGCTTTGCCCGCAATATCCGGGTCAAGACCACTTCCCGGTCGGTAAGCCGCCCCAGCAGGCTTTCCGGGCCGAAGTCCTCGTTGTTGTAGGCCAGCACCGCATCCCAGCCCAGCGCCTTTTCCAGATAGTCCGCCGTGGTCTGCTGAACCAGCGTGTCTTCGGTGAAATTTCGCGCCGCGCTCATGCCTCTACGTATGTTGTGCCACAATTGCGGCCATTTCATCAAAGGCCATTTTAGCCTGTTGGCGCAAACCGTCACGCTCGTTCCGCGTCAAATACCTGTTTCTGCTCCCGCCGCGGTCCGCGTAAGGATGCGATCCCGGCAGCATATTTCTGCGATTGTGAATGCTCCGGAGCGGATCTGCTATCTGGGGATACTGGCGCTGAAACACCGAATCAGTGACAATAAGCCTGCCATATTTTACCAGGCGATCTCCGTTGACCGCAGCCATATGCCCCGGCAATCCCTTTTCGGATAGAAATCTCATGAATTGCCTGAGCGCCAGATCGCCGAAGCTATCCTGAAGCGAGAGCCAGTCGGAGCATGCCCCCGGATAACGGACAGCGGCCTCGATCAACACTTGGAGCGCGTACTCATACTCGGCACCAAGCAGGGTTCGCCATATGGACACCTTCACGCAATTATAAAGCTCGGCGAGCTTGTCCCCGACGTAATCCCGCACCTCCACGTGCAATTGGCGCTGGATGACGCCCAGCGCTTTCAGACTCACGATGCAGGCGGACGGCAAATCGCGCTGGCGCAATCCCAGGCCGGCAAGCGACAGCCCCTGGTGCTGCATGGCCCGTGCCCCGGCAAACTGCTCCATCAAGGTGCGGCCCTTCAGCAGGCGAACGATCCGCCTGATGGATTTGTGCCCCATATCGCTGAACAGGGGCGAAAGCAGGCTCAAACTGATTGGATTTTCGGAGGACAGGCGCTGATTGTTCCGGATAAGCCCAGCGGATTCGCAGCGCAACAAATAGTGCATCACGCCCCAGGACAGTGCCACGCATCGGGATCGGCGTCGGGCATCTTGGCGGGCCAAGTCCAAGCCATGCTGCAACACCTCCGGAGGGGCCAGGCGGGCGACCATATGCCATAGTTCCCCGCGAACGTACGAGTACGGCACCCCCGATGCCAGGTAATCCAACGCGGCTACAACGATCCTGCGGCTTCGCCGGTAGTTGCCGAAATATGCGGCCATGGCGTCGATTTGCTCGGGATGCCGGGGGAGCAGCCGCAACACCCGTCCAAGGATCTCCGAATCTTGCGGGGCGCGATACATCACGAAGCGGAAACGGGACTTGTCCTTGATCTCGTACGGCCTGCTGGCAATCGCACCGGCAAGCAGTTTTCGCGCAGCGGTAGCCTTCATGGGCGGTTCGTTTTCGCCGCGCCCGTCCTGCGGAGGAATGCTGGGCAACGACCCCATCGCTTCGGCCGCGGAGCTTAGCTCCTTGATGCCGCACTTGGAACTTTGCGGAATCAGCCCGCGGTTGCGGCACTGCTGCTCCAGGAAAATGGCCGCTTCCCGCACTTCGCTTTCCGACCGCCCGAACAGCCGAATGTCGTCCACGTAGCGTATGTATTTGAAGGAGGCCTTTTGGAGCTGTTGGTCGATGGGCAGCAAAAATGCCTCGGAGAGGAAACCCGACGCAACCGGACCTTGCGGAATGCCGTGGCCGATGGCTGAGTCGAGGTCCCCGGAGGACCAGCAGCCCAGCCAATCCTGGACGGTATTCTTTGTTTCCTCCTCATCCCCCTTCGTTGACATTCCCTCCAGCAGCAACTTGTGCGAAATCGTGTCGTAGAACGCCGCTAAATCGAAATGCGCCGCCCAGCGGTAGCCTTGGGCGAACACCTCCTGGCATTTGTTCTGGAATTCGCCGTATGTCCGCTGCCACTGGTCCAGGAAAAAGATGGAATCCTTGGGGCTGGCGAGCTTGTTGCTGAATACCGTGAGCAGTTCAACCCGCTGCCGTTGGGCATACAGCTTGGCCGCAAAGCGGTTTGCCACGGCCTGCAAAACGATTTGGTCTTCCAGATCCAACAGGGACAGGGGCCGCTGAAGCCCGGACGGCTTGGGCAAATAGATCCGCGTGGCGCAGGTCGGTTGCCACGCCTTGGCGGCCAGCGACCGGTGCAGTTCGCGGATGTGGTGGTCCAGCGCGCTTTCGTAGACCAGATAGGCTTCACGGAAAAATCGCTTGTACTGGAGGTTGCGGCCGGTGTTGATGCGCCGCCAAGCGAGCTTGAGGTTCTGCGTCGATACCAGCGCTTTCCACTTCATGGCCGACCTTTGGCTCTAGTTGTCACACGGCGATCTCTCCGCTCATCAGCTTCGGCAGCAGCAGGTCGCGGGCAGATTGAAGTCTTTTGATTTGGATAGATAGAATATCGACCTGCCGAAGCATTGGCGTCACGAAGTCCGTAAACATTTCTATGAGTCTGGGTTCGGGCAAAATGAAAGGGATGAGTTTGAAAGTGTCGCAGACAATCGCATCGAATACCGCACCGCTTGCACGGCTACGGAACTGCTCAACCCCATTCACAAGGGCAAAGTACAGAAAGAACTGATTGATCGGTGGGCGGGCGGCCAAGGCATAGCATGATTGGTTCATAGCCATCGCAGTTTGGGCAAGATTGATCTTCCCCACAGTACCGCGGGCGGTGATGAACACGGTGTCTTTAGGATACAGCTTGCTGTTGCAGTTACGCAGTCCTTCTTCGGTAAGCATCTTTTCCGTCGTTGCCACATAGGCAAATTCTGACGAATCCTTGGGGGTAAAAAAGGGGATATTACCGTCCCAATAAGCCGAATTGGTGGTTTTCGGCGTGCCCCCGCTTAGCACATCCATAACATCATTTGCGGTTTTCTTTTCCCACCCCTCCGGGATGCCGTCACGGATCTTGGCGTGCTCGTGGCTGGGGAACCGCAGGCGGACAAACCACTCCCGATAGAGCAACCGCGCCGCATCCTCCAGCAGCTTTATCCGCCGCCGGTTGTTTGCGATCAGGTCGTCGTAGGCGGAGAGGATAGAAGCTATGCGCTCCTGTTCGCGTGCCGAAGGCAGGCTGAATGTGAATGAGCCAAGGACCGGTGCGCTGACATTTGGTTGAGCTGCGCCACCAATTCTGGATTTTACAAAAGCTTTATAAACATGCGATTCAACCAGTCTGCCAACATAGGCTGGTACCGCCATCCTTTCGTCAACCCGAAAGCGCACGAGGTAAGATGCAAAAACAGCATCGACGGGTTCGCGTATGAGCTTCGCATACCCCACGGTGGCTCCGGTCCGGGCCACAACAATGTCGCCCACTGCCAAGGAAAACCGTTCCTTGTCTTTGTCGTTGATCGGGCAGTAGGGAACAGAATCCCAGTCGATTGCGTCAGGAACTATGTCTGTAATTCGCAGAAAGTGAGGCCCGCACGGATTTTCACTTGCGGATGCGGTGTAGCCGTATTGGACCGATGCGCAAACATCTGCGAGTGCAGTTTTCGCGGTGAAGGTCACAGCAGCCCCTGGATGTTCCGCTGAATAGTCGCCGCCAGTTCCGCCGCATCGGCATTCAGGTCACTAAGCTCGGTGTGTATATCGCGGATGGCTTCCTCGAAGTCGAATTCTTCGTCCACCTCTTCGGGCGCGACGCCAACATAGCGCCCCGGGGTCAGGCTCCAGTCGTTGGCGGCGATTTCGGCGCGGTCCACCAATTTGACCAGCCCGGCCACGTCGCGCAGCTTGGCGTCGGGGAAGCGCTCCGTCAGCCAATGGGCGTGCTTCCAGAAATAGCGCACCAGCTTGAGTTGATCGACGGCCGTCTGTCGGGCTTCGTCGGCGGCTTTGCGGGCGCGGTTGACGTCGCGCCCGGCCCAGTCCTCGCTGTCCTTGGCGGCGCAGTCCTTTTCGCAGGCGTCGACTAGACGGCAGGCGAGCTTGTAGAACAGGTCGGCCTGATGGACGAGGTCGCGGCTGGAATCGGCCAGCGCCGCGAGGCGTCCAACGGCTTTCTTCAGCTCGGCATTGGTGGTCGGCGGCTTCTTCCAGGCGGCCCGCTGGCCGGCCGTCGCCGTNNCCCGGCGGGCGGCATCCAGCTCCGTCATCGGCGCGGCCAGCGCCGCTTTGGCCGCCGGTGTCTTCAGGAACGGCTCCATGGCGGCAGATAGCTTGCCCATCGCGGCGATGAATTCCGGGAGGGGTTCGGCATCCGGCCCGCCCGCGGCCGGCAGGGCGAAGCAGGCCTCGGCTTCTTCCAGGGCGCGGCGGCAGTGCTCGGCCAGCAGAGCGAGGTACTTGTCGGTTTCCTCCCGGTACAGCCAGACGATGGAGAGCAAATTCTTTTCCTGCTCGGGGCTGAAATCGTAGATCTTGCGG
>LUZE01000133.1 GCA_001602845.1 Bacteroidales bacterium Bact_13
CGCGCTGGCACTCCGCGTGGATGACGTGGACAATGTGGCAACGGTGTTTGCCAACGGCGTCATCGCCGGAACGGAAATCGAAGTCCGCGACAAGCGCGGCAATACCGACAAAATCACCGTTCATTCGGATATACCCTACGGCCATAAGATCGCGGTGACGGACATCCCCGCCGGAAGCCATATCATGAAGTACGGCGAATCCATCGGGGAAGCGGAAACGGACATTTGCCGCGGGGACTATGTGCACGTCCATAATATGAAGGCGCTGCGCGGGCGCGGCGACCTGGAAGGGGAGGCTTGAAGATGGCATATACATTCCAGGGCTACCGCCGTCCGGACGGCAAGATCGGCGCCCGGAACCTGGTCGCGATTATCCCCAGCGTCATCTGCGCCAACGATGTGGGGCAGGCGATCTGCCGGCAGGTGCAGGGAACCATCGGCTATTTCCACCACCAGGGCTGCTGCCAGCTGCCGCTGGACCTGAAGCGGGTGACGGACACGCTGTCCAACCTGGGGCAGAGCGCCAACGTCGGCGCCGCGCTGGTGGTGAGCCTCGGCTGCGAGGGTACCGACCATGAGCGCATTGTGGAAGAAATCCGGGCCACCGGCAAGCCGGTGGAAATCATCCGGATCCAGGAACTGGGCGGAACCAGCCGGGCCATCCAGGCCGGCATCGACGCCGCCCAGAGGATGGTGCAGCAGATCTCCGGCATGCAGCGGGAAACCGCGGACATCTCCGAACTGACGATGTCCATCAAGTGCGGCGCGTCCGACACCACCAGCGGCATGGCCAGCAACTGCGTGATCGGCTATGTGGCGGACAAGCTGGTGGACCTGGGCGCTACGGTGATCTTCGGCGAGACCACGGAGTTCCTGGGCGGGGAGCATATCCTGGCCCGGCGCGCCGTGGGCGGCGAGGAAGGCCCGGTGGGACAGAAGATCTACCAAATCGTGGATGAAATGGAAAAGCGCGCCATGGCCATCGGCGAGGATATGCGCGGCGGCCAGCCCACTCCCGGCAACATCGCCGGCGGGCTGAGCAGCATCGAGGAGAAGAGCCTCGGCGCCATCGTGAAGTCCGGCCACCGGCCCATCCAGGGCGTGCTGGAATACTGCGACCGCGCGGACGGGAAGAAGGGCCTGTGGATCAAGGATTCCCCCGGGCGCGAGCCGGAAATCCTCACCGGCATGGCGGCCACCGGCGCCCAGGTGATGATGTTCTCCACTGGCCGGGGCGCCCCCCAGGGTTTCCCCTCCATGCCCGTGATCAAGATCTGCGGCAACCCGAACACCTATGAGCGCATGCAGCACGATATGGACCTGAACGCCGGGCGGATCATCACCGGCGAGAAGACCATCGAGGAGGTGGGCGAGGAAGCCTTCGCCCTGCTGCTGGAAGTGCTGAACGGAAAGATGACCAAGAACGAGGCCCTGGGATACTACGGATCCATGGATATCTTCTGCCTCGGCCCGGTCATCTGAGGAAAGCGGCTTTTTCACCCGGAGTGGGTGACAATATAAAGCATAAAGAAGGAGGAAACCTATCATGATGAGCCCCGTACTTGCCATGGCAATCGGTATTGTGGTCATGCTGCTGCTGATCATCTTTACCCGGATG
>LUZE01000134.1 GCA_001602845.1 Bacteroidales bacterium Bact_13
ATAACTAGGAATTACTGATGAATATCGCGATCATTGTCACGTACCATGACGGCCCCCAGCTCCTGGCGGCTTGTCTTGACAGCTTGGTCCGGACCGTCCCCGCAAGTGTGGATATTTTTGCCATCCTCAACAACCGCAATCAGGCGGCTATAGATGTTCCGGTCCCAGGCAGGGTGAGAGCCCAACGCATCCCGGACAACCTGGGCTATGCCCAGGCTGCCAACCTAGGAGCCAACATGGCGGCGGGCAAGGATATTGTCTTCGTGGACGGCGACGTCATCGTCACGCCAGGTTGGCTAGAAGCTCTTCTCGCCACCCGCGATGAGCATCCTTCGGCAGGGGCGGTGGCGGCGAAGCTTGTTAACCCCCACTCCGGCAGGATCATTGATTTCGGACTAGGATTCACCCGGTTCAACACGCCTCACCTCTACCTGGATAGGAGGCCCGAACTCCTTCCCGCTGTCGGGGATTTCCCGGTCCAGGCTGCATGTTCAGCCTGCCTTCTATGCCGGCGGCAGCACTTCGACGCCATTGGCGGCTTTCACCTGGAGTTGGAGAACCTCTACACGGACATCGACATTTGCCTCCGCTTCAAGGATGTGGGCGCAGGGGTCTACATGTCTGACGCCGCCCAAGTTTATCATTTCGGCACGGAAATATCCCGGTTCACCAAGGCATTCAAAGACAGCCATCTGAAGGCCGATGTGAAGGGCCGGTTTTGGGCGCTCAATGCCAACCGGATCACCATCGACATGGACAGCTTTATCGCGGCCCAGGTGCAAGCCCTGATCAAGCGTACGAGAACCACTCGAGATTATTTTGTCTGCCAATGCATGAACGTAGCAGACCCCAACTGGTATGTGGACATCGTCCATACGTATCTTCCGGTGAACAACGTCCACCATTCGCCTTCTCGGGACCGAGACGCACCTCTCCTCAGCCTCTACGCGCTGCTTGGCCACGACATCGCCCGCCAACGCATCCCTATCATCTACATGGTAGACCGCTTTGTCAGCTTACGAGAGAACCAGGTCTGGTGGGATATGCGCCGACTTATGCCGGATATCGTGGTGGACAGGCATGGCAACGTACTCACCGTGGGCGAGGTCCTGGAAGATCTCCAGTAGCAAGCACTGGTAATCTGAACGGCTAGATGCCCGGCAAATTGCCCAACCTGAATGAACAGATCGGAGAGGATGGCTCAATCGGTGCCCTTTTCTGGCCTGCGCCTGCTAGGCCGCCGAACAGTGATTGGACCTTGGTTCTGACCCCAGGAGGGGCAATCTGGCCCACTAAAGACTCAGGGGGGTGTTCTGGACTGCCGGCAAAAGCCTGGATCAGATCGTCGAAGAAGTAGCGCATGCGGTACTGTCCATGCTCATCGTGGGTACGCAGCAACTGTTCCAGTGCTAGGCTATAGCAGGTGAGTTCCTCCCGGGTTTCGCCCCGCAGGCAGGCAATCTTGGCTAGGGCATAGTAAGCCATCCAATAAAAGCGGTTGGTTGCGTATCGCGCACTCCAGTCTATGGATTTGTCCAGAAGAATCTTAGCCAGATGAAGTTGGTTGTCACTGGGTTCTGGTATGGCCAAATAGGCCACGGCCTGCAGGATCATTCCCTTGATGGCGTGAAAGGAGTCCATGCGTCCCATGGAACGGGACGTCTCCTGCTCCGCAATCGCGATGCAGAAGGCTGGGCGGCCATGCAAGAGCGCCAGCCGAGCGCGCATGAGTTCCGCAGTGGCCTGCTCGGTGGACATCTCTTTTCTGCACGCATCATACACCTCGACGGCCTGGGTCCACAGGTGGACGACGCGGGCGAGACGAGGTCTGGTATCGTAGTATATGTATCCGAGATCTATGAGATTTCTAAACACAAGTACCATGTCGGATAGTTCGCGGCCGATGCGCAGGGAACGTAGGCCGAAGGCCAACGCATCGCGGGTTAGAAGCAGGCTTTTGGCGGTAACACAGCGACGATTGAGCAACAATCCCTCCCACATGTTGCGTTCCCTTGACTGCTCAAAGGAAAATTGGCTCAATTCATTGAGACTGTGGGCGATGATTTCGTCTGCTTCGTTATTCTCGTTAAGCCCAATGTGCGAACTTGCGTATTCGTGGAGCAGTCTGGCTACGGCGGCTCCAGCTGTATGAAAGAGTTTCTTGCCGTCTATCAGGTACTGCGCATCCTTGGCTAGGTGCACGTTCTGTGCTCTGTATCCCTGCATGCGACGAACATGACGGGAGATGTCCAGCAATACGGACACAAAGCTGGCAGGGGGCAGCGCAGAGACGTTTCCGAAAAGGGCGGAGCGAACCTGGGTTGCAAAGGAAAGAGACTGCTCATCGTGGTTGAGCCGGAGTATCCTGGCACATGCCACCCGCAAGTCCTGGTCTGTGACGCAGCCCAGGCGGCTAAGGCAAGTGAAATACGGCATGTAATAGAGGGATTCCAGGTTTTTTCGCTGAATAAACTCGCTGACAGTTGCGGCTAGATATTCCTTTGGCCACGCGTAGAGGTCAATGAAATACGCGGCGATTTGGCCATGAAAAAATCGTACGCTGTTCTGTCCCTGGAGAGACAAAAATCCAGCCTCGCGCAGCAGATCTATATTCTTCCGGAACGACTCTCCTGCATCCTGGTCCCAGCCGGTGGATAGCTCCTCCATATGATGTATATCGATTTCCCTGAACAAAGACACTAGCCGCATCAGGGCGGCCAAGTCCGGCCTGTGGATAAGGCTAGCCTCCCAGCGCAAGGCCACGATCTCCCGTATCTCCCGCGGCGTCTTCCATAGGGTGGAGTCCATCTCCTCGGGGCGTTTTACATAGAACCGTTCTGCTGTTCGGCCGACTATACCACATTGCTCAAGATACTTGAAGGTATGGTACATGTGTAGTGGCCGATTCACGGCCCGAGATAAAAGGAGTTTCGTGGTCTGCGGAAATACATCCGAAAAAGTTTGCGTATCTCCCGGAAGTGGAGCGATCATGGCGTTGAGGAAATCTTTGGCGTCCTCTTCATTAAAGTCGTGCAGGGCGTATTTCCTGTATGCGGCGGGCTGTCGTTCTGCCTGTTCAGTGATAAGCTGAAGCAAAGCGCCTGCTTCAGGATTGAAGGGGATCTCGTTGGTGTTGAACACAAGGAGGAATCCTCCGCCCCTTCCCGTCCCGTGCAGGGCTTGTATGGCCTTGCCCAGAAAGCGAACACCCAGGCTATCTAACTGCTGTACGTCGTCGCAGATCAAAAAACATGGCCTAAGGCCCATCCGCTGGCTGGTGAGCTCCGCCAGTTCGTCCAGCACGGGTGCCGGGTCGAACCCGGGCTGGTAAAGCACTTGTTCGACCAGATGCAGAGAGCTCGCCCCGTCCCCCCGGAGGGCGGACTCCATATCCTCTTGTGCGAGCACTGGGAGCTTAAAGACCTTAGAGACCACGGCGGCGATAAAGGAATGGGCTTGCCCGGGAATCTGCATGGCGCTTGCTAAGGCGTGGCATTGGTATCCGTTGGCCGCCGCTTCGCCCATCAGAGATTCTACAAGACGGGTCTTGCCACTCCCAGACTCGCCGGCAATGGCGCAGGTAATAGGACGTCTCCGGATGGCGGCAAACACGCCAAAATCAGAACCGATCGCGTAGAATCGCTGCCCGACTAAGGGCGGTCGGTAAAAATTGCTTAAGTGAAAGTTTTCCTGGGGGACAGGGTAGTTGCGTGAGTCCGTGCGAACCAGGATGCCTTCTATGCTGCCTCTGTTCTTGTGCGTGCTGGGCCGGAAAAGCAGGCGAACGAGTTCAAGTTCGCCAGGGGCGAGGCGCAGGTTGAGTGTTCTGGTGGTAAGGTCTCGGTTGGTCAGGACGAAATCGGCGCAGACCCCGCTTCCGGTCAGATCCACCACGGCCACAATGTCCTGGCCTGTCAAGTTCCTGGCAAGGATGTCGTAGACCACAAGGCCACCCCGATCAATGCTGTGCGCCCTGCGCCGCTGATGACTTGCTTGTGCGGGAAGTTCTTGGCTGGGCATGGGGGAATAGTCCAGGTCCTGTGTCACGTAGTGGGCGATCTCCAACTCCTCGCTACCGAGGATGGCTTGGGGGGCCGGAAGCTCAGCCTCAATCCTGGGAATGTCAAAAAAGCTGCCGAGCTTTCTGAGGTGCCTTAGAATAAGCAACTCTAGGAGTTCGTCGTCAAAAACATCGATTTGCGCCCCGGAACTTTTACGGAACAAGGCCAGGTGCCGTTTGGTGGTGTCGGTCAACCGAGAATAGCTGAAAAGAAGCACCAAGTGCACTTCCTCGATAATCGCCATGACCAGGGTATTGGCAATGATTTTCAACTGGATTGGCGCATTGTGGATCTTCGCCTCGGCCCATTGCGTGCCTGTTCTTTCGTGACGGTAGAAGTCTTTGCCCCCGTCCCTGGTGCGTTTAGTCATTATCCAACCCGGTCCGAACTCTTCGAGTAACAGTACCTCCACTAGGTTTTCAAAAAGAGCACCATCGAATTGGCCATCTGATGATACCCGCAATTTTTGCCAATGTGACTCCACAAGATATTTCATCAGTAATTCCTAGTT
>LUZE01000135.1 GCA_001602845.1 Bacteroidales bacterium Bact_13
GCCGCCGCGCCGAGCGGCGGTTTCGGCCTGCTGACCCGACCGTTCCGAAGGGGGGTGCATCCGGTTTTCGTCTTCGGTTTTCCCGGCTTCCGGACGCTCCAAAAAGAGGTTCAATTGGAATCGCTGGCAAAAATCGCGCAATTCCGCATAGCTGCCCGAAATTGCCGTTTTTTCGGCCAGATTCGCGGATTTCACGAAATCGGCCAAAGGTTCAATCCAGCAGTTGCCTTGGGTCTTGATCCGGTCGATTTTCTCCCGTAGCCGGGCCTTCTCGGTGAAATATTCGGTCTTGCGGGCGGCGTATTCCTCTCGCGTGATGGACCCTTCCAGGAAAATATCCAGAAGGCGCGTGACCTTCGCCTCGATCTCGGCCAGCCGCTTCTGATAGTCCGAAGCCTCCGCCGTCGCGCGGTCCGCTCCTTCGCGCCGCCATTCCTCGATCCGCCCCAGCATCAACTCCGCCCATTCGTCGGAAATTCCCACGCGCAAGAGTTCCCGCCGCATCTGTTGGGCAAGATATTCCTCGCGGATGTATCCAACCAAATCGCAGGAACCGAGTTTCTTTGCGCAACGGTAGTAGTGATAGGTCTTGTGCCGTTCCACCGTCACCCAGGACCCGCACACCCGGCACCGCACGAAGCCCAGGAAAGCCACGGGCTGCAATCCGTTCTTGGTATGGTAGCGCCCCCGGCCGCGCTCCATCAAAACCCGCTGGACGCGCTCAAAGAGTTCCACGGGGATGATGCGCTCGTGCTTGCCCTCGTACTCGTCGCCCGCCCACGCGAAATATCCGATGTAGAACCGATCCGAAAGCATAAGCGGAATCACGCTGCGGGCCAGCGGTCTTTCCTGATGACTCAAAAGCCCCCACTGCGCGGCAAGGTCCGTCATTTGGTCATAATTGTAGCGGCCCGTCGCATAGGTCTCGAACAATCGCCGGACAAGCGGGGCTTTTTGCTGATGAATTTCGATGGTTCGCAAACGCGGCTCGTTCACATAGCCCAAAGGCGGCTTGTGTGGATAGATGCCACGGCGGATTTTCTCGCGGATGCCCCGCCGCACATTTTCCGACAGCGCATCAACATAATATTTCGACTGCCCGAACGCCATGTTGAGAACAAACTTTCCTTGCGGTGTGTTCTCAAACCAGAAAGTCGGGAACTTCAAAGCCGTGATTTTTCCCGTGTCCACCAGCCAGATGATTTTTCCGCCGTCCACGCTGTTTCGCGCGAGGCGGTCGGGATGCCACGCCAGCAGCGCATCCGCCTCGCCTTTCTCCACCCTCGAAAGCATGTCGTTAAAGATCGGTCGTCCCGGCTCCTTCGCCGTCATGGACTCGACGAACTCGCGGACGATCATCAGCCCCTGTTTATTGGCGTACTCGCGCAACTCGTTTCGTTGCGCATCAATCGAAAGAATCTGCCGCTCTTCGTCGTCCGTGCTCTTCCGCGCGTATAGAAACACCTTCATTTTGCCCCCTCCTTGGCCTTGGATTGCGCCATGGCCTTTGTTTTCTCCGCTTCTGCAATAATTTTCCTGAAGCCCTTCACCTCCGGCGCGGCGAGCGGTTGTAAGAGAATGTTTTTCCCATCCGTGAAAATGGCGAACTTCGTGCCCGTGCGGAGACCAATCACCTTTCGTGTCACCTCTGGAATCACAATCTGCCCCCGCGAAGAAAGCCGGGTCAATTCAAAGTGCATTCGCAGCCTCCATTCATAAGATGATCTTATGAGTTCAGTTTACCCGAGAGGACCGCGCCGGGCAAGGCGAATCTTGGAAATTCTTGAGAAATATCGCGGCCAGGATCGAGCCGCTCCCGCCCGCGTGTGAGGAACGAACGCCAAGGGCAGGAAGTGGGGCGACCTGGCCGCTACCGACGGCGGCAAGCGGAGCGCGCAGGGATGCACCCCCCTTCGGAACGGTCGGGTCAGCAGGCCGAAACCGCCGCTCGG
>LUZE01000136.1 GCA_001602845.1 Bacteroidales bacterium Bact_13
GCGGAGCCGTGGATCGGCTCGAACATGGAGGGGAACTTCCGCTCGGGATTCAGGTTGGCCCCGGCAGCCAGGCCCAGGCCGCCGGCGATGGCCGCGCCCAGGTCGGTGAGGATATCCCCGAAGAGGTTGGAGGTCACCACGATTTCAAACCGCTTCGGGTTTTTCACCATGAACATGCTGGCCGCGTCCACCAGCAGGGAGTATGTCCTGACGTCCGGGTATTCCCTGCCGACCTCGGCAAAGATCTGGTCCCAGAACACCATGGAGTAGTTCAGCGCGTTGCCCTTGCTGATACTGGTCAGCGTTTTGTGCTCCTTCCGGGCCAGCTCGTAGGCATAGCGGATGACCCGCTCGCAGCCATGGCGGGAGAACACGCCGTTCTGGATGACCACCTCGTTGGGCTGGCCCTTATACAGCCAGGCGCCGCTGCCGGCGTATTCGCCCTCGCTGTTCTCCCGGATGAACGTCATGTCGATGTCCTCCGGCTTCGCGTCCTTCAGCGGGCAGGGTGCGCCTTTCAGCAGCTTCACCGGCCGCAGGTTGATATACTGGTCGAAGCCTTTGCGGATTTCCAGCAGCAGCCCCCACAGGGAAATATGGTCCGGCACGCCGGGGGCGCCGACCGCGCCCAGGTAGATGGCGTCGAACTGCTTCAGCTGCTCAATTCCGTCGTCATCCATCATCTTCCCGTGCTGCAGGTAGAAATCGCAGCCCCAGGGGAAATGGGTCCATTCGAAACGGAACCCGCCGTCCAGCCCTGCCACCGCGTTGAGTACCTTGATGCCCTCAGCGACGACCTCCGGGCCGATTCCATCCCCGGGAACAGAAGCCATTCTGTACGTAACCATACCGGCACCTCCTGTGCGTATATCCGGTTGTCGGGGGAAAAAACCATGTGTATACATCATACACCCGGGCCGTGTTTTTGTCCAGAAGCGTTGCTTTTCCTTGACTTGCAGGCTGATCCGCAATACAATACATAAGAAGAACAATTCCCTCGGAATAATCAAATAGAAACCGGAAGACTTTCATGCGGGACAGGACAGACAGAGGAAGGAGACTCAGCATGAACCAGGAATTACGGAATGACGCCGATCAGATTATTCAAAAGGCGATTGCAGCGGTCCAGCCGGACGCCGCCGTACAGCGCGCCCTCAGCGGGAAGGAATTCCCGGGCCGGGTGCTGCTGGTGGCCGCGGGCAAGGCGGCCTGGCAGATGGCGAAAGCCGCTTCCGACTGCCTGGGCGACCGGATTGAGAACGGCGTGGTGGTGACGAAGTACGACCATGTGATGGGTCCCATCGCCAACTTCACCTGCTTCGAGGCCGGGCACCCGGTGCCGGACGAAAATTCCTTCAAAGGCACCCAGGCGGCGCTGGACCTGGTGGCGGACCTGACTGAAAAGGATACCGTGCTGTTCCTGCTTTCCGGCGGCGGCAGCGCGCTGTTTGAAAAGCCGCTGATTCCCGCGGAGGAACTGCAGGATATCACCGGCCAGCTGCTGGCCTGCGGCGCGGATATCGTGGAGATCAATACCCTGCGCAAGCGCTTCTCCCAGGTCAAGGGCGGGCGGTTCGCCCAGCTGTGCTGGCCCGGGAAGGTGGAAGCCGTCATCCTTTCCGATATCCTCGGCGATCCGCTGGATATGATCGCTTCCGGCCCGGCCTGCCCGGACTCCGCCACCGCGGAGGACGCGCAGCGGATCCGCCGGAAGTATAACCTGCGCATGTCGGAGGCGGCGGAGCGCCTGCTGGACATCGAGACGCCAAAGTCCCTGGACAATGTGCATACCCAGATCAACGGCAGCGTGCGGGAGCTGTGCTCAGCCGCGGCGGCGGTCTGCCGGGAACTGGGCTACGAGCCCGTGGTGCTGACCGACCAGCTGTGCTGCCAGGCCCGGGAGGCGGGCAGCTTCCTGGCTTCCATCCTGAAGACCCACCAGGGCGATCCCAAGGCGCTGGCCTATATCGCCGGCGGGGAGACGGTGGTGAAGCTGACCGGCCACGGCAAGGGCGGCCGGAACCAGGAGATCGCGCTGTCCGCCGCGGCGGGTATCGCGGGAATGGACCGTGCCGCCGTGTTCTCCGTCGGCAGCGACGGGACGGACGGCCCCACGGACGCGGCCGGCGGATATGTGGACGGCGATACCTGCGGCGAGCTGCTGGAGCAGGGGATTACCATCGACGCGGTGCTGCAGGACAATGACGCGTACCACGCGCTGGAGAAAACCGGCGGCCTGGTGATGACCGGCCCCACCGGCACGAACGTGAACGACGTGGCGGTTGCTTTGCTGCGGTAAAGCGGGGAACTCTCCCGAAGCCTTATATTTCAACGATTTTTTTGCCTGCCGGAGTATTGACAGGGAAGAAGTTGGAAAGTATAATGTATACATTAGACAATGTAGTACACCGACGAACGTTCAACTTCATATCTGACAGGAGGCTGTTGTTTCTGTGAAAACGATTCAGATTCCTTATTACACCTCGTCTCTGGATATTCATGTGGAAGAGGAAAACCTGAAGGCAGTCATCTATTCCGGCACGGATGAATACAAGACCGACAAGACCGAAGCGGAGCTGGTGGAGGAAGCCCTCCGGAACCCGATCGGTACCCCCCGCCTCCGGGAACTGGCCAAGGGAAAGAACAAAATCGTCCTGATCACCAGCGACCATACCCGCGCGGTACCCAGCAAGCTGACGCTGCCGATCCTGCTGCGGGAAATCCGGGAAGGGAACCCCGATGCGGACATCACCATCCTGATCGCCACGGGCCTGCACCGCAAGACCACGGAGGAGGAGCAGCGCCGGATGTTCGGCGACGCCATCGTGGACAACGAGAAGATCGTCGTGAACGAAGCGTTCAAGCAGGAAGACTTCGACTTTGTCTGCGGGCTGCCCTCCGGCGCGGAGCTGTGGGTGAACAAACTGGCCACCCACTGCGACCTGCTGATTTCCGAAGGCTTCATCGAGCCCCATTTCTTCGCGGGCTTCTCCGGCGGGCGCAAGAGTATCCTGCCGGGTATCTGCAACGCCGCCACGGTGAACGAGAACCATTCCTACAAGGCCATCGCTTCCCCGTTCTCCACCACCGGCGTGCTGAAGCACAACCCGATCCATGAGGATATGGTGTTTGCCGCCCGCAGCGTCCACCTGGCGTTTATCCTGAACGTGGCGCTGAACTCGAAGAAAAAGGTCATCGCCGCCTTTGCCGGCGACATGGAAGAGGCCCATGAGAAGGGCGTGGAGTTCGTCCGCTCCCTGGCCCAGTGCCCGGGCATCACCGGGGACATCGTGGTGACCTCCAACGGCGGATACCCCCTGGACCAGAACCTGTACCAGAGCCCGAAGGCCGTGGCCACCGCGGAAGCCTGCTGCAGGGACGGCGGCGTGATCATCATGTGCTGCAGCTGCGTGGACGGCATGGGCGGCACCCACTTTGAAAAGCTGATCGTCAGGGGCACGGTGGACGAGATTGACGCCTACCTCTCGAAGATCCCGCCGAAGGAGAGCATCTCCGAACAGTGGTGCGCGCAGATTTATTCCCGGATCCTGAAGAAACACAAGGTGATCCTGGTGACCACCTACCTGGACCACGACCTGGTGCGCAAGGCCAACATGATCCCGGCCTCCAGCCCGGATGAGGCGCTGGCTATGGCCTACGACATGATGGGGAAGGACGCGAAGGTAGTCGTGATTCCGGACGGCGTGGCCG
>LUZE01000137.1 GCA_001602845.1 Bacteroidales bacterium Bact_13
GGTGAAGCATTATCTCGCGACCGGCGAACTGTTGCCGCCCATGAGCGTACGTGACCGCGTCGACCTGGCGAAGCGCCATCTGGCCAAATCGCTCGAACTGAAGGGCGACCGCGTGGGCATCTTCGAGATGCGCCGCCACCTGAGCTGTTATTTCAAGGGCCTGGAAAATTTCAAGGAGACGCGGCTCAAGCTCGTCACGTCAACCGATCCGGCGGAACTCTATGCACTGCTGGACCATATAGCGGAGGTGTGGGGATGATCAGCAGCGTATTCCTTTTCCCGTATTATCTGGTGCTGAAGATCCGGCATAGCCTTTACGACAAGGGCCGGATCGCCAGCGTGCAGCATCCGGTGCCCGTGGTTTCCGTGGGCAACGTCACGGCAGGCGGGACCGGCAAGACCCCGATGGTCGAATACCTGGCCAACCTCCTGCGCGGAAGCCACCGTGTGGCAGTCCTCTCGCGCGGATACAAGCGCAAGTCGAAGGGCTTCCGGCTGGTGGAAACGGAAGATACGGCCGCGCTCGCGGGCGACGAGCCGCTCCAGATCAAGCGCAAGTTCCCGGATATCCGGGTGGCGGTCGACAAGGACCGCAACCACGGCGTGCAGCAGCTGCTCGCACTGCCCGAGGAAGAGCGGCCCGACGTGGTGCTGCTCGACGACGGATTCCAGTACCGCAAGCTCAAGCCGGCCCTCGACATCGTGCTGGTGGATTACAACCGCCCCATCTTTCAGGACAACCTGCTGCCTGTGGGCCATCTGCGCGACCTTCCCGAACAGATCCGGCGTGCCGGCGTGGTGGTCGTCACCAAGTGCCCGCGCATGCTGGATGAGTGGGAGCGTACGCAGTTCCGCCAGCAGATCCGCCTGCGGGCAGACCAGAAACTGTTCTTCGCCACTCTCCGGCAGGGCGATCCGATGCCGGTCTTCCGGTGGGAGGGCGACAAGCACTATATCTATTCGAAAGAAGTGTTCCTGTTCTCGGGCGTGGCGGACGACCGGCCGCTGCGGCTCTTCCTGGCCGACCGGTACGACCGCATCGAACACAAGCGTTTCGGCGACCATCACCGCTTCACCCGCGCCGACATCCGCCGTCTCCGCGCCTACGCGCGCCGCAATCCGCGGACGCTGCTGCTGACCACCGAGAAGGACGCGCAGCGACTGCTGCACTGTCGCTGGCTCGACGAGGAAGTCCGGCGCCGGCTGTTCTATGTGCCCGTGGAGCACGAATTCCTGACCTGGGACGAGACGCTCGCCTTCGAAGCGCTCATTCGCGGGGAACTGCCCGCGAAACCGGCCGACGGCCGCCTCTTTTGACCGGAAACCGCGCAAAAGCGGTTTTTGATTTTGCCAGTGAAAAAATAATTCTTAAATTTGCAGCCCCCAAAAAAGCGGGGGAACGCAACATTTATAGTATTAACCTAATAATCAACAAAGTGGACACTTTAAGTTACAAGACCATTTCAGCCAATGCCGCTACCGCGAAGAAAGAGTGGTACGTCATTGATGCGACGGATCAGGTGCTTGGTCGTCTCGCTTCGCGCATTGCCCTTGTCCTCCGTGGCAAGAACAAGCCGGATTATACGCCTCATGCAGATTGTGGTGACAACGTCATCATCATCAATGCTGAGAAAGTCCGTCTTACCGGCAAGAAGTTGACCGACAAGGTGTACGTCCGCCATACCGGTTATCCGGGAGGCCAGCGCTTCACCACGCCGAAGGAGCTCCTCGACCACAAGCCCACCGCCGTCGTGGAACACGCCATCAAGGGCATGCTCCCGAAGAACCGCCTCGGCGCACAGCTGTTCCGCAACCTCTATGTTTATGCAGGCCCGGAGCATCCGCACGCCGCACAGCAACCCAAAACCCTCACGTTAAACGAAATTTAAAACAGAGTAATGGAAGTAATCAACGCCCTTGGAAGACGTAAATCAGCAGTTGCTCGCGTTTATCTCTGCACCGGTTCCGGCAATATCACCATCAACGGCCGCAACCTCGATGAGTATTTCAAAGAGGACACCTTGAAGTATATTGTCAACCAGCCGCTTGTCCTGACCAGCACCGAAGGCCAGTTTGATCTCAAGATCAACGTCGACGGTGGCGGTATCAAGGGACAGGCCGAGGCAGTCCGCCTCGGAATCGCCCGCGCGCTTTGCCTGGTCGATACCGAAGCTTACCGCCCGGTCCTGAAGTCCAACGGTTTCCTCACCCGCGATGCACGCGAGGTCGAGCGTAAGAAACCCGGACAGCCCGGTGCCCGTAGACGCTTCCAGTTCAGCAAACGTTAGTCACCTGACACTGATTTACATGCACAGTCCGGATTCAAAACCTCAGGACCCCCGTCGCGAAGACGTCCTGGCTGCCTGAAGTTTGTCCGACTGCGGAAAATTCAGGAGACCGGCCCGATCCGAAAAAGGATCCACCGCTACTCCGGATTGAAAAAAAGAGAAAAACAAAACAAACAAAAACAAACACAATGTCTAGAACCAATTTCCAGGACTTACTTGATGCAGGTGTTCACTTCGGTCACCTGAAGAGAAAATGGAATCCCAAAATGGCTCCGTACATTTTTATGGAGAAGAACGGAATCCATATCATCGACCTGCACAAGACCGTTGTCAAGATAGATGAGGCGGCCAACATGATGAAGCAGCTGGCACACGCCGGCCGCAAGATCCTGTTCGTGGCCACTAAGAAACAGGCCAAGGATATCGTTGCGGAGTGCGCACAGAGCGTGAACATGCCGTACGTGACCGAGCGTTGGGCAGGTGGTATGCTGACCAACTTCCCGACCATCCGCAAGGCCGTCAAGAAAATGAACACCATCGACAAGATGATGGCTGACGGTACTTTCGAAACCTTGGCAAAGCGTGAACGTCTCCAGGTTTCACGCCAGAGAGCGAAACTCGAGAAGAACCTCGGTTCCATCGCCGACCTCAACCGTCTTCCCTCCGCCATCTTCGTCGTGGACGTGCAGAAAGAGATCAACGCCGTCCGCGAAGCCAATCGTCTGAACATCCCCGTTATCGCAATGGTTGATACTTGTTGCGACCCGACCACGATTGATTATGTGATTCCGGCCAATGACGATGCGGCAAAATCCATCCAGCTGATCACCGAAACCCTCTGCAAAGCTGTGGCAGAAGGCCTCGAGGAACGCAGGATCGAAAAGGAGAAAGAGAAGGACGAAGCTCCCGTCAAGGAAGAGGCAGCTCCCGTCAAACGCGTCCGCGCACGCAAATCCGCACCCAAGGCTGAAGAGGCTCCCGCTGAGGAGGCACCCGCAGCCGAGTAACGAACCATTTAATACTTTACACAATGGAAATCAAAGCATTAGATGTTGCTAAACTGCGCAAGATGACCGGTGCCGGCATGATGGATTGCAAGAAGGCTCTCGTAGAGGCTGAAGGCGATTTCGAGCGTGCACAGGAAATCATCCGTGAGAAAGGCAAGCTCGTGGCCGCAAAGCGTGCGGATCGCGAGACGACCGAAGGTGCCGTCAAGGCACGCGTCCAGGACGGCAAGGCTATTCTCGTCTGCCTCGGCTGCGAGACCGACTTCGTCTCCCAGAACGCCGAGTTCCAGGCACTCGCCGACGCTATCGCAGATGCAGCCATCGCTGCCTGCCCGGCTGACCTCGAAGCCCTCAAGGCTTGCAAGATCGCCAGTGGCGAGACCGTGGAGGATGCCATCTCCCAGCAGACCGGCAAGAGCGGTGAGAAACACACCCTCGCCTTCTATGGCAAGCTCGAAGCTCCCTACGTGGCTTCCTATATCCACACGACCAACGGCAAGCTCGGCG
>LUZE01000138.1 GCA_001602845.1 Bacteroidales bacterium Bact_13
GGTGAGGATCCGCATCAGGCCCTCCGGGGCGAAGTTCTTCCCGTGGGATGTGCGGAGGCCCTGGTCGTTCAGCTGCCGGCAGATCCGGGCAGCGGAGAAGCCGGAGCGGTAGAGGTCGAAAATGTTCCGGACGATGGAGGCTTCCTCCGGCTGGATGGCGTACCGGCCGTCCGGGCCGCGGGTGTATCCGAGGATCCGCGTGCCGTTATACAGGCACCGGTGGGCGTTATCTGTCATCCCGCGGGTGACGTTCTCGCTCAGCTGGCGGCTGTACCATTCCGCGGTGGCCTCCAGCATACCCTCCAGGAGCACGCCGGCGGATCCTTCCGGGATCGGCTCCATAGCATAGAGAACCCGGACACCGAAGCGGCGCAGCTTCCCTTTGTAGATGGCGGAGTCCTCCCGGTTGCGGCCGAACCTGTCCACCTTCCAGGCGATGATGGTATCATATGATCCTGATTCCGCAGCGGCGATCATGGACTGAAAAGCCGTGCGGGCGGTGACATCCTTAAAACCGGATCGTGCATGATCTGCGTATTCGTGCACGATGGTATACCCTTCCCGGGCGGCGAAGGCCCGGATATCCGCCAGCTGCTGCTCGATGGAGACATCACGCTGGCCGGCGGAGGAATAGCGGGCATAAGCCACGGCCGTCCTGGCCGGGCAGGTGGGTGTATTTGTATTTTTCATAAGCATTTCACCAGCCGAGAACGCTGGTCATATCTTCACATCTGGAATAAATACCGCACAGGGACATATCCTTGTAGAAGTATAAATAAAGGTAGCCGTTATCCTTGATCATGGCGGTCATATCATTGCCGGCCAGCGAGAGGATGATAGATTTGCTGGTGAATCCGCACCATTCGCCGCTTGCCTTATTGTTGGATGCGAGGGTGCCGTCCTGAAAAGTCAGGGAGCTCTGCACGACTTCCATGCTGTCCAGGAACGTGATCATAAAAGCGTAGATCGTTCCTTTTCCATTATCAGCATACATGGACCAGGAGCCGACATAATTCTGCTCATTGCTGCTGAGCGGGTATTCAGCGAGAGAAAAGACCGGCAAAAGACACAGGACACACAGGACACAAAGCAGCTTTTTCATGATCGGATCCTCCTTCAATAAATTCGGATTATATTACCGTTGCGACAGGGCTTTTTCCCCCGTCAGGGATGTCGAGCAGCTTACGGACGGCCGCTTTTGTGCCGTCATCAGCTGCACGGTATGCGTGGATAACGTCCACTTCATCGGGGAGCAGGACTTCTTCCTGCTGGAGGAAGAGCATCGGATCCAGGCGGAGGACACGGGAGAGCGCTGCGATCATGGAGCGCTTCATTTTGTGAATGTCGCCGGACTCCCAGCGGGACACGGTGGCCTTCGTCGCCCCGACGGCTTTGGCCAGATCCTCCTGGGTCATGTTCAGCTCTAAACGACGGTCGCGGATAATACTGCCAATGGTCAAAAAAACCACCTCCATTTCTTTCTCCGGATTCATATTATCATCCATTACGCAACAATGCAAATTTTTTTATCAAAAACGCTTGACAGGATAAATAACAATGGTGTATTCTATGCCCAGAAGTTACGTAAAAGCGTAACACAGACAAGCGAATACGGAGGTGAGACAATGAAAACCAATGCACTCAGGGCAAAGATCGTAGAAAACGGCATGACGATCGGAGAATTCTGCACCCGTGCGAATTTCGTGCGGTGTACGTTCGACCGGAAAATGAGCGGGCAGAGTGAATTTGACCGGGAAGAGATCGGTCGCATCATCAGCGAGCTACGCCTTACGCCGGAAGAAACGAAAGACATTTTTTTTGCTGATGCGGTTTCGTAAATACGTAACCAGAAAGGGGCGAAGCAATGGGCTACGGGAAAAACGAACGGCACTGCTGCGAGGTGGAGCCTGAGTGGTGGACCGGGCGGAGGCGCCTGGAGACACCGGAGCGACCGGCCATGCTGGGCAAGATGGTGCCGATCTACGATCACAACACCAGCAAACACCCGGACAGGATCCGCGTCAGCTTTGATGATGGAAGCACGGTGGTGTATGCGGTGGATGTTGAACAGCCGCATCCGCTGGTGGTGGAGAGCATCGAGATCATCCGGAAGTGGAACGGCTACAACAACCAGCCGATGAGAAGGAGGCGGAAGCCTTGAAGAAGGGAAACGGCGTGCAGTTGTGCCGGAAGTGCGGGAAGCCGATCGACATCATCATGAGCCGCCCGTATAAAAAAATACTGGTGGACGCGGAAGCGGTGATGGTGGCGGCCAACATAGGCGGCGAGATATTCGTGAGACAGGACGGGACGAAGATCCAGGCCAGGGAACTGAACAAGTGGGAAGAGTTCTCCTACTTAGTGAAGGGATTCACGATACCGGAGCCGGCATACCGGCCGCACCGGTGCGGAGGTGCAAAGTGATCTGC
>LUZE01000139.1 GCA_001602845.1 Bacteroidales bacterium Bact_13
GCCTCCGCCACCGTCCGAGCCGCCCGCATATCTTCTTCCGCCCGCCGCATCAGTTCGCGGCCCACTTGCTTCATAGTCTGCATATCATTTCCCTTTCGACTTCCGCGCCGCTTTCGTCGGCATAATGCTCCAAAACGCTTTGACTTCCGCCGCCGAAACGCGGGGATTGAGATAGTGCGCCTTTGCGATGTCGGGAGTGTTCCCCGCTTCGAAGCACAGTTTTCCGATGTCCCCCAACACCGCTTGGCGATAACTGCAAAAGGTGTGCCGCATGATGTCGGGCGACCACCGCAACGGCTTATCCTTTGGCTTGGGCTTGGGCTCCGGCTTCGGCCCCGGCAGTTTGTGGCCCAGCTTCGCCGCCCGTGCCTCTTTCGCGGCCCGCTCCGCCTTGCGCTTGTCTTGCGGCCACTCCCGGCCCAGCACCCGGAACAATGCGCGGCGGTTGAAGAATAGCCGCCCTTTGCGTTGCGCCTTCGGCACCGACTTCAACCATGCTTTCAAATTCGGCTGGATGTCCACATGGCGCACCCGGTCCGTTTTCGAGGTGCTACGGGTCACGGTAATCTTGCCCGTTTCGAGGTTGATGTCCGACCAGTCAAGCCGGGTCAATTCGTTTTGCGGGCGCAACCCGGCGAAGATTCCAACAGCCAGATACGCCACGAGGCGCGGCTCCCGCCCTTGTGCGGCCCGCAGAACGGCCTCCGCCTCCGCAGGGGTGAAGATGTCCACCCGGTCCGGCGAACGCTCCGGGGGCTCGTCTATGCCCGCCACGGGGTTCTTTGAGAAGTATTCCCGCCGCATCCCGAAACGGAACAGGGCATGCAAGGCACGAAAGCGGCTTGCTTGCTTGCTCACGGTGTCGGCTTCCATTATCCATGCCTCCGCCTGTTGGCGCGTAATCGAAGCGGCCAGCTTATCCCCGTAGACTTCCACGAACGGCGCGAGGTATAGCCTCCGGTCCCGGATCGTCGGCGGGCGTTTCCGCAACGCCTCAAGATTTTTGAGGTGTTCATCCCGCAGGGCGGCAACCGTGACTTTCGCGCCCGTCAGATGGCTTTGGGCATAGACGTGGGCGGCATCGGCAATTGCCTCCGGCCTACCGCCAGCATCACGGATTTTCTGCAAGGCGGCGACAAGGGCAATTTTTTCCGTCGGGGTGAGATTGGACAAGAGGACGGCATTGTCCCCGCGCCGTTCTTTGCGCTGGAAGATTGCCGCATCTTTCGCCCGCTTCTTTTTCTCCCCCTCTATCCAATCCTCCAACGCCTTGCGGGTCGGGCATTGTTTCTTGCGATGATAGTATCCGCCGCCCGGCTTCTTCTCCCACCAATCAGCTTGCCATGCCCCTTGCTCTGCCCGTTCCGATATGCGCGGATTCCAGTCGCCAACGGAGGCTTTCCCCGGCTCCGCCTTGTCGGGGGCTTCGGCTTTTGATACCTTGTCCATCGTCTCTCCGTTCCTTTTCGGTTCTTATGAGTACGATGGAAAACATATACCCTTTATCTACCCTTGCAAGTGTTATCTAGGAAATTTGCCATATATTTTCCGCATTCGTAATGCGACGGTCGTCGGTTCGAATCCGACCGTTGGCTCCACTCGCCCTAC
>LUZE01000140.1 GCA_001602845.1 Bacteroidales bacterium Bact_13
ATTGTCCTCGTCGTTCAGCCAGTTGTTCACTGCGAGCTCGAACTCAAGAACGCCATCGTGGAAGACGTTCATCATGTACTCCACGGAGTCCTTGGTCACAACGTAACGGTTGTACTTAGCTTCGTCGCGCTCTGCCTTCAGAGACTCGAGTTCAGCTGCCCAGTCAGCATAGTCGCTGTTCTCAGCCATCTCTTCATACAAAGCTGAATAGTAAGCTGCCATCATCGTGAAGTAGTCGATGCAATCCTGATAGTATTCAGCGGTGCCTTCACCCAGACGGATATAGTCGCCGTAGAATTCGAAGTAGATACCCTCGGAGTCGGTGACATTCTCCATGTCATACTGTGCCTGCCAGAGAGCTGCCTCAGCTGCGGTAACGTTCTCCTTAGCGGTCAGCCATTTCTGGTAAGCATTCTCATAACGGGTGATCGCTTCGGTGAGAGCAGCCTTCTCAGCGTCGGTCAGGTCGAGCATAGCCATCTCGATCTTGCTGAGTGCCTGGCGCAGTTTCTCATTAGCCTCGGCAATCTTCTGCTCGTAGTCAATCATGTTGAGCTCATGCTGTTTCTGGAGCTCTTCGATCTCCATTGCCCACTTAGCGACATCCTTTTCATTGTCGAGAGCCTTAGCCTCGTTGAGGAGACGCTGATACTCGTTCAGGAGGTTCTGGTTCTCAACCTCGGCACGACGGAATTCTGCGTCTGCCTTCTCGTGGTCAGCCTGTGCCAGGACGAGCTCGGCGTCAGCTGCGCGAAGTTTGCTGAGCGCGTCGTAGTAGCGTGCCTTTGCCTCACGGAGGTCAAAGATACCTGCGGGCTCGACGGGCTCGATGCAGGAAGTGAAGAGACTGCCGGCAGCAATCATGATCACCAATGAATAAATAATCTTTTTCATAAAAAATTTTGTTAAGTGTGTTTATTATTTATTGGTTAAACATTAAATACTTGTACACAGTTTATCGCCTCAAAATTAGACAATAAATTTTTATTGTCCAAATTTTTGAGGGTTTTTTCAACAGGTTGTTGAAAAAATGTTAAAAAAATCTTGCTCTGTTATCCTTGATCTTCGCTTCATCAGCCAAAACCGACTGGATTGCATTGGTATGTACCGCTGCACGCCGTGCAAGCGCGGTGGCAACGTCATTGTCGGTGAAGAAGGTGCCGGAGACACGGTTCATCACTTCATATACATAGACGCCGATGGCGCCGGGAGCTGCCTTGATGACACCCTCGTCGGACGACGTGACGGCACCGATGAACATCGGGTCGGTCTGGCCGTACGACAGGGAACCGAACGAAAGGCCGGTCTGGTGGCTGACGGTGGTGCCGAGCGCCTCCGCGACCTGTTCGAGCGAGGTCATGCCCTGGATCTGTTCACGTATTTCGGCAAGTTTCTTCTCCACGCCTTTCTGGGCGATGAGCAGCGGACGGATCTGGGAAGCCGCCTCGTCGATATCCATGTAGCCTTCCTTGCGCGCCTTGGTGACGGCGGCAACGAAATAATACTTGTTGTCCACGATCTTCAGGTCGGACACGTCGCCCGCCTTGGTCTTCTTGTCGAACACCCAGTAGACGACTTCACGCGCGTTGTCGGCGGGGCCGATGCGGCGGGTTTCCTGCGTCATATTATTAATAGGTATGACCGGGAGCTGCTGCTCGCGGGCGATCCGCTGGAAATTGGCGAGCTTGCCATCACATGCATCTGCGAACTCGACGGCCTTCATCTGGAAGTCACGGTAGGTCTCATCCGAAGGAAGGACGTTCTTCACGAGCGTTGCGATCTGGACCTTGCGGAGCGGACGGGTCTTCTCGGGGATGTATACGACGAAGAGCGCCTGGTTGTTCAGGCTCTTGACCTTGATGACCTTCTGCTGGGTGTCGAACACCGGGTCGAAATCGGTCATGTTGTTCGAAAGCATGATATCCTGCGTAAACCAGCCGAGTTCGGTGAACTCCGACGGGTCGACGTTCTTCTGCTGAGCGGCCAGGAAGGCATCAGCCTCGGCCTCTTCGGTCAGCGGGAAGATCTTGTACATGAGTTTCACGGAGTCGGGCATCATGCGCACGGCTGCGACGCGGCCGGCAGCATAGGCGCGGTCTTCCGTCAGGACCGGGGAAACGGTTCCCACGGGTGCGTGGAACGCGGTCTCCTGGATCTCAGGCGTAGATGCGAGCTGGTCTTCCGTGAAATAGTACGGGTTCCACTTGCTGTCGGAGTGCAGCGTGACGAAGCTCTTGAGGTTGTCGGAGGTCTTGAAATCCTCGAACAGCGCGTCGAAGTCCTCGCGGGCGTCAGCATAGTCCTGTGCGGAAGGAACCACTTCCCACATCACGTATTCGATGTCGCGGTTCGCCGGCTGGCGGAACTGCTCCTTGCGGTCGTTGTAATACTTGTGGATCTCGTCGCTCGAGACGGTGATCGTGCTGTCGGCGAACGGGATGGGAACGAAGACGAAGTCTGCGTCGACCGTCACGTTGTTCTCGGCCACGGTGCGGGTCTTCTCGATATCGGTGAGGAAGTCGCTTTTGCCGACAAGCGCATTGTACTTCTCGTACAGCTGGTTGCGATAGATGCTTTCCTCGAGGAACGACCAGTATGCTGCTGCGTTGCCGGTCTCGTCGGCGTCGATCGACTGGACGAAGTTGGCCAGCGACTCACGGCTGAAGACGCCGTTGGCGTCGGAGAACATGCCCATCTGAAGGAGGACGTTGGAGATATTGTTACCCTGGGTCAAGTCGAGCATTTCCTGCTCACCCACGTTCAGGCCCGCCTCGGCTGCCTTCGGGAGGAACACCTCGTTGTCGAAGATCGACTGCCATGCAGCGTCCCGGAGGTTCTGCTGGGCTTCTTCCGAAGAGGGGTTCTGACCCATCATCTTTGCGATTTCAGTATATTGGTTCAGCTCGTCGTAATACTCCTTGTAGGAGACGCTCTTGCCATTCATCGAGCCGACCTTGTTGTCTGAAGAAAACCTGTCTGCCGCTGAACGAAGTGTCTGAGGGTCAAGGATAAAAGACAACAACGCCAGCGCGACGAGGACTGTGATCAAAATTCCGAACTTGACGCGAATTTTCTCTAGTACCGCCATGTGTGTTTAGTTTTAGTTATTAATTTTTGTATGTTTTCCAATCAGGCCCTTCTCGGGACGAATTGCAAAAGTACACAAAAATCAGATAATAGATGCAAAAAGGCGGTAAAACGTTGAGTCGGAAAATGAACTTTTTTCGTCAACGGCGGAAAGGTCCCATCTGGTTGAGGGTATCCACGTAGTAGTAGGTGGAGTCCCGGTCGACGGCGTACCAGTCGAACGGACGGAGAATCACGGTGTTGCGGGCGCGTTCGTCGGAGGTCATGCCGAAGCCCTGCATCAGGCCGGAATCGCTGGTCATGCGGACGTAACAGTCTGTGTAGATGGTATGTTCGTCCTTATTCCAGTAGAGGGTGTCGGTCTCCACCCGCTCACCCTTGATGTGATTGGTGATGACCACGTCGCCGAAGGCGCTCCACGACTCGCTTCCGACGGTGGTCACATGCTTGGCCTGCTCGGCGATGATGGTCGTCTCCAGCTGGCCGTTTTCGGTATAGGCGTTCACCAGGAACCCGTCGCTGTAGAGCTCGAACGACTGGAGCACGGAATCCTTGGTAAACTCATAGCGCTTCATCACAGGGGCGGACATCCGCATCTCGGCTTCGCCCTTCTCGCTCTGCAGCACCTGCATGTCGTGGACGATCTGCACGGGGGTCTGCTCGAAGTCGATGGCCGCGGGCGCCGGACCCTTGCAGGAATACAACAGTATGGCCACCAGAACGGTGGCCATACCGGTAATCCAATATGTCTTCCGACGGTCCACTACTTGTTGGTACGGACGGTCGTGCGTTCGGTCATGCCGCTGCAGCTGACAGTGTATGCGCTGCCGTCGGTGATGTCCTGGAAGAAGGCGTCCTCGGTCTTCGGGAAGTAGCGGCGATATTGTGCTGCCAGGCTGTTGGCCTCCTCGGCGACTTCCGGATCGGCTGCGGCTGCACGCTGCAGGTAATCGACGGCCACCCAGAAGTGTGCCCGGCTGCTGACTTCGTCGCCGCCGCATTTCTGTGCGCCCCAGATGGTACCGATGAGCAGGTATGCCTTGCCCTTGTAGCTCTCGTTGAGTTCAGCTGCCTCGCGAGCCTTTGCCACTGCCGGAGCAGCCTTGCCGCACTTCTTGAAGTAGTAGGTAGCGAGCTCGAAGAGGTAGTCCGACTTGGTCTGGACATCTTCCGGGTTGAGCAGGCTGATGGCGCGCTCCAGGCTCTCGGCTGCCTTGGTGTTCTCGTCACGCGAGGAGTAGAGCTTGTAGAGGCCGTACACGGAGCTCGAGGTCGGGTTGATCTCGTTGAGCGCCACGATCGACTGGAGGAACAGGTCGGTGTTCATGCATTCGCTCTTGGAGAGCATCTTCACCATGTTCGTCAGCAGGGCCTCGTCGTTCGGGTTCGCCTGGAAACGCGGGGTATAGAGGGCGACCAGGTTGTCGCAGGAAGCCACGCCGCTGTCGATCAGGATCGACTCGACGTCCTGCTTCGCACCGCGGTATTCCGGGTTGTTGCTGGAGTCAATCTTGTCGTCGAGATAGCCCGAGATGGTGGTGTAGTTGTTCATCACCTGCTCGGCGTCGAGTTTCTCGTTCTTGTACATCTCGACGGTTGCCTGCATCTGCTTGACGAAGACGATGGGGCTCGCCTCGCCCTTGATGTCGTTCAGGATGCCCGTGAGCAGGCTGTACTGCGTCTCATAATCAGCCGCATAGTAGTTGATCACGTCGATGGCCTTGTTGTCCTTGCTCTTGACGGCGTTCTTCGGATAGTACTGCGCACGGACGTCGTTCAGCATGAGGAGCGTATCCACGAGTTCCTTGTAACGGGCGGGATCCTTCTTGGACTGGGCGATCTCATAGCGGATGATCTTCTGTCCTTTGATGAGCATGTTCTGGTTCGCGGTCGGCGGGCAGATGCTGAACGCCTGGCGCCAGAAAGGAGCTGCATCTTTCAGGTTGTTCTGCTTCTCCAGTTCGGAGTAGTAGGAGAGGTACTTCACGCACTCGGCGCTGTCCTTGCCGTAGCGGCCCTGTGCGAAAGCCGGGACCACAAGCAGAAGGGTCAGGGTGAGAAGGGTAAACTTTTTCATATCGTTCTGAAGTTTTTAATTGTCGTTTAACGTCCGTTTAGTTATACAATGGCTTGATAAACCAAATATCGTGCAAATTGAACGAAACCGTGAACAAAAAATAACGTTCGCGGACCAGATTGCTCTCCAGGGTGCCCCGCTGGCCGAAGTCGATGCCCACGTTGATGCTGTTGTAATAGCGGTAGACCGGAAGCCCGACGCCGAACGTGAAGCCCGTAGAAGTCACCTGCCTGCCGTTCAGCGAGATGAACGACTGCTCGTGGTACGAGCCGAAACGGTAGGAGAGCCTGCGCAGGAAATGGATGAAGCCGCTGCGGACGTCATAGCGGTTCGGCGTGATCTCCAGGCCGGCCCGGAAACTCTGCGCCGTGACGGCCTGGAAGTCGACGCCCGGCGTCCCTTCGAACGTCCGTCCGCGCCAGTCCTGCCGCAGGTAGTCGAACCCGATCGTGAACCGGTCGGCATAGTGGTACGTGATGCCGGCGCCGAGTTCGCCCGGAACCGAATAGTCGGTCATCTTCACCTTCTCGTTCACGACCGTGTCGGTGACAGAGGAGGTGGCACTGTACGCATAACGCGTCTGATCGCCGTGCATCTTCATCGGCAGCGCATAGGTCGCGCCGACGATGATGGCCGAGGCGTTGCCGACCGGCTGCACGTACTGCATGCCGAACTTGCCGCCGAAAGAGCTGACGTGATAGTTCGTGCCGGACTTGATGGTGCGGTAGGAACTGCTGGTCGTGAAGTAGGCGCCGCTGAAACGGTCGATCTTGCCGAAATAATAGTTGGCTTCCGCGCCGAGGCTCAGGCGGTCCCACAGCGTGACGCCGGCACCCAGGAAGGCCTGGTAGACGCCGCCGCTGCCCGTCTTGTAATACTGGATGTCGCTCACGTCGGCAAGCAGTTCGTCGGAAGTCTCTTCCGCACGGAACTTATAGGACACGGTGCTGTACGGCATGATGCCCACCTTGAAGGCGGAATGGCTTTCGATCGGCATCGTGGCGATGATGTGGTGCATCGTCGTGGTGTTGCTGGCCGACTTCATCACGCCCGTCGCGGTGGGGCTGAGCGAGGTAGCGGCGTTGCCCTGGTAGATCGTATTGCGGTTTTCCAGTCCGAAATCCATCATGAAGGATTTCGCTTCGCGCGCCGTCAGCGCGGCCGGGTTCGCCATATTGATGTACCGCACATTGCGGTCGCCGATGCCGATGCCGCCCATCGACAGGCTGTAGCTCGTTCCCTGACGCACCAGGTCGCCCAGGCCATACAATGAATACGGTGAATAGCCGACGTCCGAGAGAATATCCTGCGCACGGACCGTATGGGCGGGTGCCGCCGCAAGCAGCGCGGCCACCACCATGATCGTCATCCTGATTCCTTTCTTCTTCAACATACGTGTCGATTGCGTGTAAAACGCAAATTTAGTAAAAAATCAAAGATTATACCAAAAAGGGCGCGAGAACCTTCAAAGCCGCCTGCACGGAATGGATGTCCTTCACTTTGAAATAAAGGTTTTTTTCGGTCTGGACGAGTTCCACGGCGACGCGGCGGGCGGCGATCTTCTGGATCATATCGTCGAACTGGCCGCTCTGGAAGAACGGGTGCTTGCTGTCGGAGATGAAGCTGGCCCGCATGACGCCGTTCTTCAGGACGATGCGTTCAAGGCCCAGCCGGGCGGCCATCATGCGCAGCCGCACGATATCGATGAGTTCGAGTACCGGCGTGGGGATGGGCGAGCCGAAACGGTCGGCCAGGTTGGCCGTGAAGCGTTTCAGGAGGTCTTCCGACTTGATGCTGTCGAGTTCCTTGTAGAGGCGGATCTTTTCAGACGGCACATTGACATAACTGTCGGGGATCATCACTTCCAGGTCGGTGTCGACCTGAGGGTCGAGTTCGTATGCGATGTTCTGCAGCGCTGCACCGCCGTCCTTTTCGGAGTGCGTGAGCACCAGCTCGTTCATCGCTTCCTTGAGGATACGCATGTAGGTCTCGAAGCCCATCTCGGCCATGAAGCCGGACTGTTCCGCGCCCAGCAGGTTGCCGGCGCCGCGGATGTCCAGGTCCTGCATGGCGATGTTGAAGCCGCTGCCCAGGTCGCTGAACGCCTCGAGCGCCCGGATGCGGCGACGGGCGTCGTCGGTAAGTTTTTCCTCGTCCGGCACGATGAGATAACAGAACGCCTTGACATTGCTGCGCCCCACGCGGCCGCGGAGCTGGTGCAGGTCGCTCAGGCCGAAGCGCTGGGCCCGGTTGATGATCATCGTGTTGGCGTTGGGAATGTCGATGCCGTTCTCGATGATGGTGGTCGAAAGCAGGATGTCGTAGTCGCCGGCAATGAATTGCAGCACTTTGGACTCCAGTTCCCGGGGTTCCATCTGTCCGTGTGCCACGCAGATTTCGGCCTTCGGGCAGATGCGATGGAGCACTTCCTGGACTTTGTAGATGTCGTCCACGCGGTTGTGTACGAAATACACCTGTCCGCCGCGCTCAAGCTCCCGGTTCAGGATATCGGCGATGTATTCCTCGTCGAAACTGATGACTTCGGTCGTAACGGGGATACGGTTGGGCGGCGGGGTGTTGATGATGGAAAGGTCCCGGGCGCCCAGCAGCGAGAACTGCAGCGTGCGCGGAATGGGCGTCGCAGTCAGTGTCAGTGTATCGACCGATGTCTTCATCTGCCGGATCTTCTCCTTGGCCGTGACGCCGAACTTTTGTTCCTCGTCGATGATCAGCAATCCGATATCCTTGAATTTCAGCGCACTGTTCAGGATCCGGTGCGTACCGATGAGGATGTCGATGCGGCCGGCCGCCAGGTCTTCTCCGATCTGCTTGATTTCCTTGGCGCTGCGCAGGCGGCTGATGTAATCGATCCGCACGGGAAAATCCTTGAGCCGTTGCGAGAAAGTCTGCCAGTGCTGCAGCGCCAGGATGGTGGTCGGCACCAGCACGGCCACCTGCTTGCCGTCACACACGGCCTTGAAGGCGGCCCGGATGGCCACTTCGGTCTTGCCGAAGCCCACGTCGCCGCACACCAGGCGGTCCATCGGATGGATGCTTTCCATGTCGGCCTTCACGGCTTCCGTGGCCGTGGCCTGGTCGGGCGTATCTTCGTACATAAAGGAAGATTCGAGTTCGTGCTGCAGGTACGTATCTTCCGAGAACGCGAATCCGCGGGCCTGCTGCCGCTCGCTATACAGCTTGATGAGGTCTTCCGCGATATCCTTGACCTTCGACTTGGTGCTGCGCTTGAGATTCTCCCACACCTTGCTGCCGAGCCGGTAGATCTTGGGCGGCTCACCGTCCCGACTCTTGAATTTCGAAATCCGGTGCAGGGAATGGATCGACACGAAGACCACGTCCCCGTCCTTGTAGATCAGCTTGACGGCTTCCTGCTCGCGCCCGTTCACATTGGTTTTCACCAGGCCGCCGAATTGTCCCACGCCATGGTCGATATGCACGATGTAGTCGCCGATGCGCAGGGCATTCAGTTCGTTGATGGTCATCTGGTCGGAACGCTCCACCTGGCGGCGGACCGTCAGCTTGTGATAGCGCTCGAAGATCTGGTGATCGGTATAATAGCAGTTTTTCGATTCCTTGTCGATATAGCCCTCATGCAGCGAGACAGGCAGGAAAACAGGCTTGACGTTGCGGAGAATCTCTTTCAGGCGCCGTGTCTGGCTCTCGTTGGGCGAGAGGATTGTCACCGTATAACCTTCAATCTGCTTCTTGACAATATCGTCAGACAACAACTCGAAATTTTTGGCGAAAGCCGGTTGCGGAACAATGTTCTCGTCCGTTTTCTTCCGGATATCCTCGCGCAAATCCCAGATCGTGGTGCCGGAGGGCAGCACGTCCATGAAATCCACATACTCTTTTTCTTCCCCAATCTCGTCGAGATTCGGATAGATCACCGTCGCGGACAACGGATCGCCGACAGACAGCTGGTTATCCGGGTTGAAATGCCGGATCGATTCGATCTCGTCGCCGAAAAAGTCGATGCGGAGCGGCTGTTCATCAGCAAAAGAATAGATATCCACAATAGAGCCGCGAAGCGCAAATTCTCCGGGCATCGTCACGAAATCGACTTTTCGGAATCCTTCTTCAAACAATATTTCACTGATGGTTCCGTGTGACAGGGATTCTCCTTTTTTCAAGGTCAGGATCGCCGCCCGTATTGCTTTCGGACGCAAAACTTTTTCCTCAACCGCTTCCGTATAGGTGACGACGATCGTAGAAGGAACCGGATCCTTCGTCCAGAGTTCCCGGGATATGACATACGAACCATCTTTGGGAACTTCCGGGCTTTTTTCCCAATGTGTCAAGGCGGAAAGGGCTGCCGTACGTTGCAGCAGAGCTGTATTCTTCTTATATTCCGACTTTTCGCTGGTGGCGGGGAAAAAGAAAAGATTTTCTTCGCGGAAGAAATTATCGAGGTCTGAAGAAAGGTAATAAGCCCGCTTCTTATCGTCGGCAATCACGACATGAAGCGCACCCTGCGGGGCGCGCTTCACAGCATTGGCAATATAGACGGCCTGTGAGGAACTGATCATTTATAAAGACGGAAATATTCCTCTTCAATGGGAGCCAGTTCCCGCATGAATTCCTGGGCCTTGCGTACATTGAAATAATTCCTGCCATTGCCGCGGGAAAGCGGGAATACCTGGGCACGGCGGGCAAGCGCTTCATCGCAAAGACGGCTGTTGTTGCTGCCTTCCTGTTTCATCACGCCTTCCGGCTGGTTGAATCCGTCCGCCACTTTCAGGGGAACGGCGATGCCGCACGGCGGATAACCCAGAATGGTCCACATGATGGTCTGGAGCGGATCCTCACCCGGCTTCACACCTTTTACTACAATCGATGCACTGGTACTGCGGCGCGGAATGAAATCCTGGTCCACGAACCAGCCGTCCGGAGCCAGTTCCGGATTCTCGTTCAAATCGATTCCCAGCAGAGAATTGTAATAGCTGCGGGAAAGATTGTTAAAAATCCATTGCGGCGTAAATGCCTCACCCCTGATCCAGGCCTTGTGAATGATTTCATTGGCTGTATTATAACGCACATAGCCCATCCCTTCATCTTTTCGGCCCGTATAAGAATGATTGGTATAGACCAAAAATCCTTCCGGCGCAATCTTCGGATCATTCACGTCGATCTTGCGCCATTCCGTATTGTTGACTTCATAATAAGCCGCTCCGCCTTCCGCATCGATCACACCGAAATTTGCCTCAACGCCGCGCGGCTTTTTCATCTTGTCGAGTAATTTCTCAAAATCCTTGAGCGTCTTGCAGCTGCCCAGTGCCTGATACATCACCACACCTTCCTGGTCTTCAAAATCAGCCGGTTCACTTTGCAAATTATAAGAAGCGGTATTCATGATTGAAAAACCAACTTCGTTTGTACCGGTCCACACTTCCCCATCCTGCACAGGACTGTTCACCAGGCCCAGGAAACTGTATTTACGACCGTTTCCCGCAGGAAAGAATTCAATCCGGTTATTCAGTTCACCCGTATCGCGGTGTTTCCAGAGAAGCGGCCGTCCGTCGGGCGTCGATTTTCCTGTAAAAATAGCCGAAGTACAGGCATCAGCAGGCACTGCGGCCGAAAAAGCCAGCATCAGCAACAGGCTAAGAGAAAAGATTCGTTTCATAATTCGGATTGAATTTACCTAAATGTTTATATGCCAGTTCCGTTACGACACGGCCCCGCGGCGTGCGTGTTAAGAAACCTTCCTTGATCAGGAAAGGTTCATAGACTTCCTCCAGCGTACCCACATCTTCACTGATGGCCGTAGCCAGCGTGCCGGCTCCCACAGGACCTCCGTTAAACTTATCAATGATTGTCAAAAGAATCTTGTTATCAATAGCATCGAGACCCCGTGTATCGATATTGAGTGCCTGAAGGGCAAATTTTGTGATTTCCAGGTCAATAACGCCATTTCCACGCACCTGTGCAAAGTCACGCACACGGCGCAGCAGCGAATTGGCGATACGCGGCGTACCGCGGCTCCGCAACGCAATCTCCCGTGCCGCCTCATCCTTGATTTCGATATCCAGGATTCCCGCACTGCGCTTTACAATCTGGAATAAAACGTCTGCATCGTAATATTCCAGATGGCACTGGATGCCGAAACGGGCCCGGAGCGGTGAGGTAAGCAGGCCGCTGCGCGTCGTCGCACCGATGAGCGTAAAAGGATTGAGGGATATCTGCACACTGCGGGCGCCCGGCCCCTTGTCGATCATGATATCGATGCGATAATCCTCCATCGCGGAATAAAGGTATTCTTCCACTATCGGACTAAGGCGATGGATCTCGTCGATGAACAGCACGTCACCTTCTTCCAGGGAAGTCAGCAGGCCGGCCAGGTCGCCGGGCTTGTCGAGGATCGGTCCCGAAGAAATCTTGAGATTCACACCCAGTTCCTGTGCGACAATATGGGCCAGCGTTGTCTTTCCCAGGCCCGGAGGGCCATGGAACAACACATGGTCGAGCGCTTCGCCGCGAAGCTGTGCCGCCTTCACGAACACCTTCAAGTTTTCGAGCACCTTGTCCTGTCCGGAAAACTGCTCGAAGCTCTGCGGGCGGATTACCTTGTCGAAGTCACTCTCCTTGTAGGAAAGTTCCGTGCGTGGATTGAAATCTTCTGCCATCGGTCGCCGGTTTTGTCAACAACACAAAAATAATAAATAAAATTTTTAAAAATCTTTTTCCCGGTATTTCTTATCCTGTTGAAACTGTTGGTAAGTTTTTCCCGGAAAGATATCCATACTGTTTTCAACAGAAAACAAACACCCGTTTCCTGGTTGGAGTGAAACGGGTGCGGGTCTTGTTGAAAAGGCTGGTTGAACCGGATGTTGAAAAGCGCGCTGTTAAAAAGGTTGCTGACAAATGTTGAAAAGTTGTGTTTTATCAACAATCCCCGAATGAAAGGACACTTTTCAACAAGCGGTTGCGGATTTATCAACTAGTCTTTCAACTTTGCCTTGAGGAATTCCCGGTTCAGGCGTGCGATATGGCTGACCGTAATGTGTTTCGGGCATTCCATTTCGCAGGCGCGGGTGTTGGTGCAGGCACCGAATCCCAGTTCATCCATCTTGGCTACCATGGCTTTTGCACGGCGTGCGCCTTCCACTTTGCCCTGCGGCAGCAGTGCGAGGGAACTCACGCGGGCAGCGACGAACAACATGGCGGAGCCGTTCTTGCAAGTTGCTGCGCAAGCACCACAACCGACGCAGGAAGCGGCATCCATGCTCTCGTCCGCATTCTTCTTCGGAATCGGAATCGCATTTGCATCGGGAACGCAGCCCGTGTTGACGCTGATGAAGCCGCCAGCCTGCAGGATCTTGTCATAGGCACCACGGTCTACGACGAGGTCCTTGATGATCGGGAAACCGCGGCTGCGCCAGGGCTCGATGGTGATGGTGCTGCCATCCTTGAATTTGCGCATGTAAAGCTGGCAGGTGGTCACGCCGCTCTCCGGGCCATGTGCGCGGCCGTTGATATAGAGCGAGCAGGCACCGCAGATACCTTCGCGGCAGTCATGGTCGAAAGAGACCGGACCGCTCTGTTTGCCGTGGCAACCCTTGTCGAACGCGACCGGGTCGATCTTCTCGCCGATCAGCTGTTCGTTCAGAATATCCATCATCTCCAGGAAAGAAGTGCCTTCCGAGATGTCCTTCACCTGATAGGTCTCAAAATGTCCTTTGCTTTTCGCGTCTCTCTGACGCCAAACTTTTAAAGTAAAATTCATATCACTTCTTTCTTAAGATTAGTCCTTGTAGTTACGCGTAGCAACGTGTGCAAATTCGAACTTGAGCGGTTCCTTGTGGAGTTCGGGCGTCTTGTCCTCACCCTTGTACTCCCAGGCTGCCACGTACATGTAGTTCTTGTCGTCGCGCTTGGTCTCGCCTTCTTCCGTCTGCATCTCCTCGCGGAAGTGTCCGCCGCAGGATTCGTTGCGGTTCAGTGCGTCGCGGGCCATCAGTTCGCCGATCTCGAGGAAGTCCGCCACGCGGAGTGCCTTTTCGAGTTCCTGGTTGAACACGCCGGTTTCGCCTGCCACATAGACGTTGCTCCAGAATTCTTTCTTCAGGTCCTGGATCAGCTCGATGGCTTTCTTCAGTCCGGCTTCGTTACGTGCCATGCCGACATATTCCCACATGATGTGTCCAAGTTCCTTGTGGATGGAGTCGACGGTACGTTTGCCCTTGATGTTCATCAGTTTGTCGATCTTCTCCTGGACAGCTTTCTCAGCTGCTTCGAATTCCGGTGCGTTGGTGTCGGTCTTGGGCTCCTTGAACTTGCTTGCCAGGTAGTCGCCGATGGTGTACGGCAGGATGAAGTAGCCGTCGGCCAGGCCCTGCATCAGGGCAGATGCGCCGAGGCGGTTGCCGCCGTGGTCGGAGAAGTTGGCCTCGCCGATAGCGTACAGGCCCGGGATGGTGGTCATCAGGTTGTAGTCGACCCAGAGGCCGCCCATCGTGTAGTGGATGGCCGGATAGATCATCATCGGCTCCTCGTGCGGATCGACGTCGGTGATTTCCTTGTACATGTCGAACAGGTTGCCGTAACGGGCATCCACGACATCCTTGCCGAGGCGCTTGATGGCGTCCTTGAAATCGAGGAACACGGCCTTTCCGGTATTGTTCACGCCGTAACCTGCATCGCAGCGCTCCTTGGCGGCACGGGAAGCCACGTCACGCGGGACGAGGTTGCCGAATGCCGGATAGCGGCGCTCGAGATAGTAGTCGCGGTCTTCTTCCGGAATCTGCGAACCCTTGATCTTGCCTTCCTGGAGTTTCTTGGCATCTTCCAGTTTCTTCGGAACCCAGATGCGGCCGTCGTTACGGAGCGACTCGGACATCAGGGTCAGCTTGGACTGCTGGTCACCGTGGATCGGAATGCAGGTCGGGTGGATCTGTGCGAAGCACGGGTTAGCGAAGAAAGCACCCTTCTTGTAGCACTGCCAAGCGGCCGAGCCGTTGGAATTCATGGCGTTGGTGCTGAGGAAGTAGGTGTTGCCGTAACCGCCGGATGCGAGCACCACGGCGTGTGCACCGAAGCGTTCGATCTTGCCGTTGGTCAGGTTGCGTGCGATGATACCCTTGGCCTCACCGTTGATGATGACCAGGTCGAGCATCTCATGGCGCGGATACGACTTGACGTGGCCGTTTGCGACAGCACGGTTGAGGGCAGCGTATGCGCCGAGCAGCAGCTGCTGGCCCGTCTGGCCGCGGGCGTAGAACGTACGGGACACCTGCGCACCGCCGAACGAACGGTTGTCGAGCAGTCCGCCGTAGTCGCGGGCGAAGGGAACGCCCTGTGCGACGCACTGGTCGATGATGTTGTTGCTTACCTCTGCCAGACGATAGACGTTGGCCTCGCGGCTGCGGTAGTCACCGCCCTTGATGGTGTCGTAGAACAGACGGTAGACCGAGTCGTTGTCGTTCTGGTAGTTCTTGGCTGCGTTGATACCGCCCTGTGCGGCGATGGAGTGCGCACGGCGCGGGGAGTCGCTGATGCAGAACACCTTGACATTGTATCCCAGTTCACCCAGGGATGCAGCTGCCGAAGCACCGCCGAGACCGGTGCCGATCACGATGATCTCCATTTTGCGTTTATTGGCAGGACTCACGACTTTGATGTCGGCTTTGTGCTTCGACCATTTCAGCTCGAGCGGTCCTTCCGGAACCTTGGAAATTAATTCAGTCATATAACGTTATATTAGTTGTTCCAAAAACATACAAATGTCGCAAAAATCAAAGATATTTGCAATAATTTGTATCTTTACTCATGAATTTTTAAGCAATACAGGTATGAAAAGCATCAGAACACTCCTTTTTCTTGTGCTCGCGGGCATGATAATGTGCTCTTGCGGTGCATCTTACCAAGAAGCAAAGGAACGCCGTGCCGCTGAAAAGGAAGCGGAAAGGGCCGCTTTTGCCGCCGCACTCCAGAACTGTGATTTCACGCTCGAGATCACGCGCATCATCCCCCGTGGCTATCCTTCCCGCGAATCGGTGGGCGAATACCGTCTCCGCCTGGAAAAAGATGTCGTGACCACGCGCCTTCCCTTCCTCGGTGAATCGCGTGAGGCAGCTTACGGCGGCGATGAGATATCGATCGTCTTCAACAAGGAAAAAGTGAACCTGATCAAGGATTTCGCCGACGCAGACAAGGGCGAGTACCGCTATCAGTTCCGGGGCGGCGAAGGCAACGGAAAATGGACCGTTTCCATCCAGGTCTACGACAACGGCTCCGCGCTCATCGGATGCCAGGGGACCGGAAGCCGCTACATGAGTTATTATGCGAACTTAATCCTCCCGCAGAAAGATGCAGAAAACAAATAAACTGTTCATGGCGATCACGCTTTGCCTGTCGCTCCTTCCGGCCCTGATGCCGGTTTCCGCCGCCCAGTCCCGGAATTTTGATTTCGTGCCGATGCCGGCCCAGGTGCGCAGCCTTGACGCCGCACCCTTCATCCTCGACAAGAACACGCAGATCGTTGGCGGCGACGCATTTAATATCAGCTATCTCCGCGAGCATTTCGCCCGCATTATCGACCCTGTCGGCGACAGCTGGAAGAAAGGAGAACCGGGCCGCATCGAATTCGTGCGTACGCGCTCCTTCCCCGCGGAAGGCTATTCGATCGAAGTGGCGGACAACCATATCCGCGTGACTTCCACCACGAAAGCCGGCGAGTTCTACGCCATCCAGACCCTGTTGCAGATGCTCCCCGCGCAGGTATACCGGCGCGTTTCCGGACCGGATGCGATGCTGCTCCGGCAGTGGGAGATTCCCGCCGTCGAGATCGTGGACCAGCCCCGCTTCGAATGGCGCGGCAGTATGTTCGACGTGTCGCGCACGTTCTTCGACAAGGACTATATCCTGCGACATCTCGACTGGCTCGCGTACCACAAGATCAACAAGTTCCATTGGCACCTGACCGACGACAACGGCTGGCGAATGGAGATCAAGAAATACCCCAAGCTGACGCAGGTGGGTGCCTGGCGCGGCCGTAACGAAGCTCTGGAACCGGCCTTCAACTCCGGCGAAGAGCGCTACGGCGGCTACTATACCCAGGAAGAGATGAAGGAAGTCGTGGCCTACGCCGCCGCCCGCAACATCGAGGTCATTCCCGAATTCGACATGCCGGGCCACTCCAAGGCCCTGGCCGTATCTTATCCGGAAATGGTGTGCAAGCACGACTCCGACATCAAGAGCGTGCAGGGCGAAGTCCACAACGTGCTCTGTGTGGGCCGCGAGAAGAACTACGTGATCCTCGAGAACATCATCAAGGAGATGGCTGCCATCTTCCCGTCCAAGTACTTCCATATCGGCGTCGAGGAAGTGGCCACGGAGTCGTGGAAACACTGCCCCGAATGCCAGGCCGTGATGAAGAAGAACGGCTACACGGATGAGAAACAGCTGCAGGGTTATTTCGCGCAGCGGATGGAGAACATCCTGGCCAAGTACGGCAAGACGGTGGAAGGCTGGGAAGACATCATCCCGACCGAGACGCTCTCGCGCAATGACCTGGTGCTCGTGTGGCACAACCAGAACGTGCTCCAGAAAGCCCTGGACGCCGGTTTCCCGGCCGTGACGCAGAACTGCTTCTACCTGTATTTCGACATGAAGCAGACCCCTGCGGAGCGCGGGCATACGTGGGCTGCGATCATCGATGCGGAGAAAGTCTATTCGTTCGACCCGCTGCAGGATCTCGACCTGTCGGACGGAAAGGAACGCCTGGTGAAAGGCCTGCAGGGCGGCCTGTGGGCAGAATTGCTCTACTATCCGCCGCATTTCTCGGAATATCAGCTCTATCCGCGCATGTGCGCGCTTTCGGAGGTCGGATGGACCCCGCAGGAAAAGCGCAACTATGCCGATTTTGACGGGCGTCTGTCCCGCACGCATTTCGAACGCCTGTGGCAGATGGGCATCCGGTTCCGGATCCCCGCACCGGAAGTGGACGAGCACGGCAACGTGCGCTGCCCGTATCCCAATATGGTGGTACGCTACACGTTCGACGGTTCCGAGCCCACGGCCAACTCACCGGTGCTGACGGGCCCTGTCGTGACGGACCGTCCGGAACGGCTTCGCTTCGCGACGTTCTACAACGATATCAAGAGCATTACGGTCGAAGTGCCGGGCGCCCGCAAGTACCTGACGCCCGCAACGCACGCGGAGACCAACATCGACCTTAATCCCCGCTATCCGATTGGGAATCTCGAGAAATACGAGGGCCGTCCCATCCGTAGCGCAGGCGCCGTCAAGGCAGGCGACTATGTGCTCTATTCGTTTGACGAACCGCTTACCTGCCAGCGGATTACCGTCCAGACCGCCGACCCTGTCAACATTTTCTACGGTGTGACGACGGGCCATGTCGAGGTGCTGTATGACGGAGCCGATGCTTACAGTAAGGTGGGAGATTTTGATATGTACAACCGGGTGGCGTTCGTTCCCGCTAAGGCCGTCAAGGCGGTCCGGATCGTGATGGACGGACCGTGCGAAGGCAAGCCCGTGTATATCCAGCCGCTGATCATCGAATAATGGAATTCTTTACGATAGCGAACGGTATTTCCGTTCACGTTTGGGACACCCGTGACGAAGGAAGTGCGGACAAGCCGTGCCTGGTCCTGCTGCACGGGTATCTCGAGACGATGTATATTTTCAACGAGCTGGTCGATGCACTGAAAGACAGTTTCCGCGTCATTACGCTCGACCTGCCCGGGCACGGGCTTACCGACTCCGCGCCGGCCGGTGCGGACGGGCAGCGCGTCAATTCCCTGGCCTTCCAGGCACAGGTGGTGGCGGGCGTGCTGGACAAGTGCGGCGTCGCGAAAGCCGTCATCGCGGGCCATTCGATGGGCGGTTATGTGACCCTTCGCTTCCTGCACGACTTTCCGGAAAGGGCGGAACGGGCCATTCTGCTCCACTCCCACCCCTATCCCGATGCGCCTGAAAAAGCCACGGACCGCGCCCGCGAGAAGACCCTGATCGCGGAAGGCAAGCTGCAGGCCCTGGCCGCGCTGTCGATCCCGAAAATGTATCACGAGGAAAACCTGCGCGACTGCGACGAGAAGATTCGCGAGACGGTAGAGCTGTGCGAAACGCATGATCCAGAGGGGATTATCGCTGCCATCGAAGGGTTGCGTACCCGTCCTGACCAGCAGGATGTGATGGCGCATCCGCCGGTTCCGCTGATGCTGGTCCACGGCGATTATGACGCTTTTCTGCCGCTCGAAAAGGTGGCGGAAATGAAAGAGGCTTTCCCGGAAGTGACGTACGCGCTGATCCCGGAAACGGGACACAATTCATTTATCGAGCGGCGCGCCGCATGTGTGGAAGAGATTCTTCGCTTTGCGCGAAGGAGCTGAATCACCAGAGGAAATTATCGAACGGGTAGCGACCCGCATGAATCTCCGCAACCATCTTGTACAGGTCGTTGCGGAGTTTTTCTATGCCTGTCCGCTCCAGCGCGGAAAGGAAGATGCACGGCGTGTGCTCGCGTGAGATCCACGTGTTCTTCAGCTCTTCGAGCGTGTAGTTCTTCATCTGCTTTTCTTCCAGCGCGAATTCGTCGTACGGCTCCGGACGGTAGGCGTCGATCTTGTTGAACACCATGTAGACGGGCTTGTCCTGCGCGCCGATGTCCTTGAGCGTCTGGCTCACCACGCGGATCTGGTCTTCGAAGTTCGGGTGCGAGATGTCGACCACGTGCATCAGGATGTCGGCTTCGCGCACTTCGTCGAGCGTGCTCTTGAACGACTCGACCAGTTGCGTGGGCAGCTTGCGGATGAATCCCACGGTGTCGCTCAGCAGGAACGGCACATTTTCGATGACGACTTTGCGTACGGTGGTGTCGAGCGTGGCGAACAGCTTGTTTTCTGCGAATACGTCGCTTTTGGCCAGCAGGTTCATGATGGTGCTCTTGCCCACGTTGGTGTAACCCACCAGCGAGATGCGGACCATCTGACCCCGGTTTGAGCGCTGCGAGGCCATCTGCCGGTCGATCTTGCGGAGCTGCTCTTTCAGGCGGGTGATCTTGTCGAGCACGATGCGGCGGTCGGTCTCCAGCTGGCTCTCACCCGGACCGCGCATGTTGAGGCCGCCCTTGCCGCCGCGCTGGCGCTCCAGGTGCGTCCACATGCCGGTCAGGCGCGGATACAGATATTGATATTGGGCCAGTTCGACCTGCGTCTTTGCATAAGCGGTCTGTGCCCGGTCGGCGAAGATGTCGAGGATCAGGCCGGTACGGTCGACGACGCTGCAGTGGTGGTCGGGCCACTTTTCGTTGATTTCCCGCTCTACGTTGCGCATCTGCGACGGTGAGAGTTCGTCGTCGAAGAGTACATAATCTATTTCGTGCGCGCGCACGTATTCCTTGATTTCCTGTAGTTTTCCGGTGCCGATATAGGTGCGGGGGTTGGGGTGGTCGAGGCGTTGTGTGAAGCGTTTTTCGCCTTCGACGCCTGCGGTCAGGGCGAGGAACTGCAGTTCGTCGAGATATTCGTTGACCTGGTTTTCGTCTTGTTGCTGGGTGATGATGGCCACAAAGACGGCGGTTACGACGCTGTTATCTACTGTTTCGTACATCCAAAATTATCGCTTTGCATCGCTCTGGTATTTGTCCCGCTCGCTGAAAAAAGCTCGCGGCTCCAAATACCAATCGCTAAGCGACGCTTATCTTCATTCATAGTTCGCAAAATTAAGACTATATTTGTAAAAAAAATATGTGTATGAAAAGAATCTTCGTTTTCGGTATACTTTTAACGATATCTTGCTCAATTTTGGCGCAGGATATAGTACGGCCGGAAGGGCGCGGCCGGATCCGCGATTTCGGCATTGCGCCGGGTGTTTTCAAGACCGGAACGTATAATGCCATCACCGACGTTCCGGGTGTCCGTGTCGGGCAGGTTACGCTTATCGAAGGTGACAGTGTCCGGACGGGTGTCACAGCCATTGTGCCGCACGAGGGCAACGTGTTCCGCAAGAAATGCCCTGCTGCGATCTATGTCGGCAACGGTTTCGGCAAGCTCACGGGCGTCACGCAGGTGCGCGAACTGGGCAACATCGAGACGCCGATCGTGCTGACGAACACGCTCTCCGTGGCCCAGGGCATCGAAGGCATCCTGACCTATACGCTGAACCAGAAGGGAAACGAGACTGTACGCAGCGTCAATGCCGTCGTGGGCGAGACGAACGATGCCGGGCTGAACGACATCCGCGGCCGACACGTCAAGGCTGACGACGTGGTCAAGGCCATTCTCATCGCCAAGGGCGGACCCGTGCAGGAAGGCTGCGTGGGTGCCGGTACTGGCACGATCTGCTTCGGCTGGAAAGGCGGTATCGGCACTTCGTCACGCGTGCTGCCGGCCGACCTGGGCGGTTATACGGTGGGTGTGCTGGTCCAGACCAATTACGGCGGAATCCTCGAAATCAACGGCGCACCGGTCGGACGCCGGCTCGGTCAATACAGTTTCAAGAGCAGTGTGGAAAATCCTGATTACCTGCTCAATCCGGACGGTTCCTGCATGATGGTCGTCTTTACCGACGCGCCGCTCGACGCACGCAATCTGGAGCGTCTGGCGAAGCGTGCGATGATGGGTATGGCCAAGTCCGGCGGCATCGCCTCGAACGGCAGCGGCGACTATGTCATCGCCGTGAGCGTCTATCCCGAGAACCTGATCGACGAGAGTACCGAAAAGTATTATCCGACCCTCCTGCACAACGATGCGATGAGCCCGTTGTTTGAAGCCACGATCGAAGCGACTGCCGAGGCCCTCTGGAACTCGCTGTTCATGGCTACAGACACGAAGGGCTTCAACGGTCGTATCGTCGAAGCCCTTCCGATTCAGCAGGCCTTGCAGGCCATGCAGTTCCCTGTCCTTTAACGGAGCTGGAAGATCACGGGGAACACGTAAGTCACTTTCACCGGACGTTCACGCTGCTTGCCGGGCGTCCACTTCGGGGACTGCGAGACAATGCGGACTGCCTCCTTGTCGAGCGACGAGTCGACGCCGCGGAGGACTTTCACGTCACTGACGGAACCGTCGGTGTTCACGGTAAACTGAAGCGTCACACGACCCTGCACGCCGTTTTCCTTGGCGATTTCAGGATAGTTGAGGTTCTTGTTGACCCAAGCTGAGAAGGTGTTGGCGTCGCCGCCCTGGAATTTCGGCTTTTCCTCGACCAATGCGAACGGAATGGCTTCCTCTTCCACTTCTTCCTCCTCTACGGCTGCGTGATAGTCCATGATCTCGACACCAAGGTTGGCGTTGTCCTCCGTGTCGATGAACAGGTCGTCGTTGACCTGGATGTCATCGTCCACGATGTCGATGATGTCGGAGAGCACCGGAATCTTCGGAATCTCAGGCGGGATTTCCTGCTGTTCCTGCGTGTTGATGATTTCTTCTTCTTCGACAGCTACGGTCTGCGCTGCGAGGTCGATGGTCTCCACCTTGTCGGAGGACGACCACTCGAATGCCAGAAGACAGATTCCGAGAGCGACGATGAGGCCGATCTCTAAGAACAAAAGGTTCTTCTTCTGAAGATCCGCTTTCGGAGAAATTTTACTTTCCATATTGAATCGTTTTTTATCGTTTTCTTTCAATTATCGCGCCGCTTGCGCGATAGGAGTATGTAAAATTAAGAAGAAAAAATCATTTAATGCAACTTTTCTTGCAAAAAATTGTTGACAACTTTCTGCAAGAAAAGTGCAAATGGCTATGAATTAGCGAGATAAGATCTTGCTCTCGTAAAGCACGTTATTAACATTCTTGACTGCGTTCGCGCTCTTGTCGAAAGCGGCCTTCTCTTCCTCGGTCAGGTCGTACTTCAGGATCTTCTCGCAGCCGCGTTTGCCGATGACGGCGGGGACGCCGATGCAGAGGTCCTCGTGGCCGTACTCGCCTTCCAGGTAGCAGCAGCACGGGAACACCTTCTTCTCGTCGAGGAGGATGGATTTGACCATGGCTGCGCAGGAAGCGCCCGGTGCATACCATGCGGAGGTGCCCAGGAGCTTGGTCAGGGTAGCGCCGCCGACCATGGTAGCCGCAACGACCTTCTGGCCGGCCGGCTTGGTGAGCAGCTTGGTGACAGGCATGCTCTTGCAGGTAGCCTTGCTCAGGAGCGGGATCATGGTGGTGTCGCCGTGACCGCCGATCACGATGCCTTCCACGTCGCTCGGAGCGGCCTTGAGGGCCAGGCTCAGGTAGTAGCAGAAGCGGTTGCTGTCGAGCTGGCCGCCCATGCCGATGACGCGGTTCTTCGGCAGGCCCGTAGCCTTGAGGGTCAGGTAAGTCATCGTGTCCATCGGGTTGGAGATGATGATGAAGATAGCCTTCGGGGAATATTTCAGTGCGTTGCCGACCACGCCGTTCACGATACCTGCGTTCACGCCGATCAGCTCTTCACGCGTCATGCCCGGCTTGCGGGGAATGCCGGAGGTGATGATGATCACTTGCGAATTGCGCGTAGCTGCATAGTCGTTGGTCACGCCCTTGATGCGGGTGTCGAA
>LUZE01000141.1 GCA_001602845.1 Bacteroidales bacterium Bact_13
CGCGCCCCGCGCGGGGCGCGTGGATTGAAACGGGCTACGGAACCAAAGCGACGCTAGGAATGCCACGGTCGCGCCCCGCGCGGGGCGCGTGGATTGAAACTGCGGGAGATCAGACATGAGATCAATAACAGGAGTCGCGCCCCGCGCGGGGCGCGTGGATTGAAACCGATATGCCGGTACAGTCGCCGCGCCGAAGCTGGGTCGCGCCCCGCGCGGGGCGCGTGGATTGAAACCGCTAGTTTGAATGGTGCGGGCTCGTTCATGTGAAGTCGCGCCCCGCGCGGGGCGCGTGGATTGAAACAGCCACATGGCCTGCGTCTTGATCTGCAATCCGTGTCGCGCCCCGCGCGGGGCGCGTGGATTGAAACCTCGCGCAATCGGTCTTGAATTGCCGGGATGGTTGTCGCGCCCCGCGCGGGGCGCGTGGATTGAAACGCGCCCGCCTTGGCGAGGAAGCTCCTGACGGTCTGTCGCGCCCCGCGCGGGGCGCGTGGATTGAAACGCGGATGTAATGGCACTCATGCCTCCGCACAAGGAGTCGCGCCCCGCGCGGGGCGCGTGGATTGAAACTCTTGCCCGTCGTCAACCATGTCTTGCTCGACGGGTCGCGCCCCGCGCGGGGCGCGTGGATTGAAACCACCATGTGACGATGTTCCGCCACACCCACCCTCGTCGCGCCCCGCGCGGGGCGCGTGGATTGAAACTCCTTATCGCCGCCAAGCGGCGAACGGAGAACCGTCGCGCCCCGCGCGGGGCGCGTGGATTGAAACGCAGTAAGGAACCCGAATACGCCCCGACCGGCGAGTCGCGCCCCGCGCGGGGCGCGTGGATTGAAACGCGGATGTAATGGCACTCATGCCTCCGCACAAGGGTCGCGCCCCGCGCGGGGCGCGTGGATTGAAACGCAAGGAGGTTGTCAGTGATCGCAATTGTCAACGGTCGCGCCCCGCGCGGGGCGCGTGGATTGAAACGGCCCCGACGCCCTGTCGCGGGTCCGCGCCATGTCGCGCCCCGCGCGGGGCGCGTGGATTGAAACCCACAGCTTCCAAGCCCATTCCGCATCGGAGGCGGGTCGCGCCCCGCGCGGGGCGCGTGGATTGAAACAGGATCACGCCGGACAGGTCGCCAAACTCGTCCAGTCGCGCCCCGCGCGGGGCGCGTGGATTGAAACGTAGGGTCAAATGAGCTGGCGCACCTGTAATCGCGTCGCGCCCCGCGCGGGGCGCGTGGATTGAAACCTCATTGGAACCATTAGGAGGCACAACAACAGGCGTCGCGCCCCGCGCGGGGCGCGTGGATTGAAACAGGAGTGTGCGGACGCAGAAAAACCGAACACTGGTCGCGCCCCGCGCGGGGCGCGTGGATTGAAACAGGAAATGCCCGACTTGCCAAGGAATGGGCCATGTCGCGCCCCGCGCGGGGCGCGTGGATTGAAACCTATCTCCATACTGCGAAGGAACACGCCAGATGGGTCGCGCCCCGCGCGGGGCGCGTGGATTGAAACGCGTGCGCATCGAAAGGAGACAAGTCATGGGATGTCGCGCCCCGCGCGGGGCGCGTGGATTGAAACATGCATTGGGATCAGCCACACCACATTGTCGGCAGTCGCGCCCCGCGCGGGGCGCGTGGATTGAAACCACTTTACGCTCGCAAGGCTCGCGCAAGTGAACCGTCGCGCCCCGCGCGGGGCGCGTGGATTGAAACTGTGTCGGATGCGGCGTCAGTTCGTCGGCGCACGGTCGCGCCCCGCGCGGGGCGCGTGGATTGAAACTCATGTCTCGGAACCAGGAATTCCAACAACGCCTGTCGCGCCCCGCGCGGGGCGCGTGGATTGAAACCCCCAGTATCCGGTGTATGAGTCCCCCAGATTCAGGTCGCGCCCCGCGCGGGGCGCGTGGATTGAAACCCGACTCCTTTTATTGGCCGTGCGCCATCCGGTGGTCGCGCCCCGCGCGGGGCGCGTGGATTGAAACATTTGTGCGAACAGGTGCCGATTCCGACGCAATAGTCGCGCCCCGCGCGGGGCGCGTGGATTGAAACTGCCCATCGTTGCCGCTCGACGGCCTTGCTCGCCTGTCGCGCCCCGCGCGGGGCGCGTGGATTGAAACGCGGTGCGGTGGGATTATCCGCTCTGGAAAATCGTCGCGCCCCGCGCGGGGCGCGTGGATTGAAACACCAGTTGCGGGTTCGTCGGGCACTTGTGCGAGCGTCGCGCCCCGCGCGGGGCGCGTGGATTGAAACGGATGCAGGCAATCCCAGTTGTCCCGCTGCCCATGTCGCGCCCCGCGCGGGGCGCGTGGATTGAAACTTACCCATCTAGGCCGAACCCCAGCCATCAGCCTGTCGCGCCCCGCGCGGGGCGCGTGGATTGAAACTGCCCATCGTTGCCGCTCGACGGCCTTGCTCGCCTGTCGCGCCCCGCGCGGGGCGCGTGGATTGAAACACCGCTACGTCAATCCATCTGGCGTCAATCTCGAGTCGCGCCCCGCGCGGGGCGCGTGGATTGAAACGCAATGTCCAAGATGCGCGACGCCTGTTCCCACTGTCGCGCCCCGCGCGGGGCGCGTGGA
>LUZE01000142.1 GCA_001602845.1 Bacteroidales bacterium Bact_13
TGGAACTGATATGAAAGGCATTGTACTGGCAGGCGGAAGCGGAACCCGCCTCTATCCCATCACCAAGGGCATCTCGAAACAACTGATACCGATCTACGACAAGCCGATGGTCTACTATCCGATCTCGGTCCTGATGCTGGCGGGCATCCGCGAGATCCTGGTCATCTCGACGCCGCACGACCTGCCGGGGTTCCGGCGGCTGCTGGGCGACGGCTCCGATTACGGGGTACAGTTCTCCTATGCGGAGCAGCCTTCGCCCGACGGCCTGGCACAGGCCTTCATCATCGGAGAGGAATTCATCGGCGACGATGCCGTCTGCATGGTGCTGGGCGACAATATCTTTCACGGAACGGGCTTCCGGGAGCTGCTCCTGCAGGCCGTGGAGAATGCCGAAAAGCGGGCTGAAGCCACGGTGTTCGGCTGCTGGGTGAACGATCCAGAGCGTTATGGCGTGGTGTCATTCGACGCGGAGGGCCGCCCCGAATGCATCGAGGAGAAGCCCGCCAAGCCCAAGAGCAACTATGCCGTCGTGGGCCTGTATTTCTACCCGAACAAAGTGGTCCGCGTCGCCAAGGCCGTGAAGCCGTCCGCCCGCGGAGAGCTCGAGATCACGTCGGTCAACAACGCCTTCCTGCAGGACAAGGAGCTTCGCGTGCTGACCTTCGGACGCGGCTTCGCCTGGCTGGACACGGGCACCCACGAGTCGCTTGCCGAGGCCTCGACGTTCGTGGAGGTAATCGAGAAGCGGCAGGGACTCAAGATCGCCTGCCTCGAGGAAATCGCCTACCTCAACGGCTGGATCACGGCCGAAAAGCTGCGCGCCGTGGCCGAGCCCATGCGCAAGAACCAATACGGACAATATCTTCTTTCCCTCTTGAAATGAGACGCTGGTTCATCACGCTGGCGGCACTCCTCGCAGTTGTTTCGGCACTAGCGCAGGAGAAGCCCGTCAAGTTCGCCTACCTGAGCGACATCCATATCTGCGAAGGCACTCCCCGCATCGAGAATCTCCGCCGCTGCATCGCCGACATCAACAGTCAGCCGGACATCCATTTCACCCTCTTCGGCGGCGACATCACCGAATTCGGCGCCGACCACGAGATCGCGATGACCAAGGCCATGATCGATTCGCTGGATCACCCCTACTGGATCGTCGCGGGCAACCACGACGCCAAATGGTCGGAAAGCGGCTGCAACACGTTCGCCCGGGTCTACGGTTACGAGCAGTTCGAATTCGAGGCTGGCGGCATCAAGTTCCTGGGCTGCAACAGCGGCCCGAACATGCGCATGGCCCCGGCCCTGCTGCCCCACGAGAGCCTGGTTTGGCTCGATTCCATCATGACCGCCACGCCGAAGGAACAGCCCGTGATCTTCGTGAACCACTATCCGCAGGACACTTCGATCCTCAACTACTTCCAGGTGATGAACACCTTGAAGAAAGGCAACATCCAGCTGCTGATCGGTGGGCACTGGCACCAGAACCGGGTGCTGAATTACGAAGGCGTCCCGGGCATCCTGGGCCGTTCGCCCGACCGCGGCAAGGAAGTGGGTTACAACATCATAGACATCGCTGACGGCGTATTCTCGATCCACGAGCGCATTCTCGTGGACAAGGAAGGCAACGTCATCACGCCGTTGGACCGTGCGCCCTGGTACACGCAGCAGCTGACCGGTACGCCGCAATACGAACCCGACCGGGCCGCCGGGCGCGACAATCCCTACGGCCTGCCGCTCGACTATCCGTTCGTGAAGTTCGACGTCAACCGGACCTTCCCGCAGGTGGCCGAAATCTGGCGTAGCCAGGATGAAGGCGACATCGGATGCGGGGCCGTCAAGGCCGGCGACCTCGTGCTCTATGCCAACGAGGCGGGCGTGGTCAAGGCGCTCGACGCCGCGACGGGCCGCGAGGTATGGCGTTTCGCGACCGAAGGCAAGGTGTTCTCGACGCCCGCTGTCTGGAAGAAGCGCGTCGTGGTCGGTTCGACCGACGGGTACATCTACTGTCTGTCGCTGCGCGACGGCAGGTTGCGCTGGCGCTATCGCTGCGACAAATCAGTACTGGCTTCGCCGGTCATCTACAAAGGCATTGCCTATGTAGGCTCTTCCGATCATGTGTTCCGTGCGCTGAAGGTGCGCAGCGGACGATTGTTCTGGGCGCGGGACGGCATCGCCGGCTTTGTGGAGTGCAAGCCGTATGTAGATCAGGATCAGGTGGTTTTCGGCGACTGGGCCAACACGCTCTACTCGCTGGATCCGCGCACGGGCGCCGTACAGTGGACCTGGAAGACGAAGGGTTCGCGGATGTTCTCGCCGGCGGCGGTTTATCCGGTGAAGTCGCACGGAAAGATCTTCCTCGTGACGCCGGAGCGCAAGACGTATGCGTTGGACGCGAAGACGGGGCAGCAGCTGTGGGTTTCGGCGGGCGGCCGCGAGTCCATCGCGTTATCGCCCGACGGGGAGACGGTCTACGTGAAGTCGATGTTCGACAGCGTACAGGCGTATGCCACGGATAGTGATACGGCGGTCAAACGTTGGGAGGTTCAGCCGGGGTTCGGCTACGAGATCGCGCCGACGCCCTGCGCCTGCAGCGCCGACGGGGCCTTATTGTTCGTCCCGACCGACAAGGGCAATCTTTTCTGTCTGAACGCCGCTGACGGTTCTCCTGTCTGGAAGCACAAGATTTCGGTCGCCCTGATCAACTCGATCCTCCCGCTCCCCGACCGCCAGCTCCTGGTCTCCACCATGGACGGCGTCGTCACGCTGCTGCGCTACTGACCTATTCGTCATGCCCGGCTTGACCGGGCATCTGGAATCGTTGGCGCATTTCTCATCGTCGCTCCGCTTGTGCGAGCTTTGCCCTCGCACGGGCAGAACCATCGGGGCTCTACGCCCCGATGAACCATGCCCGTTGCACCAGGCCAGCGCGCAGCCCGCGCTCCGCGACTAGCCACCACTGTTGGCGCACACCTTCCGGACGGCTTCTTGCCAGACGTTATACAGCAAATCGGGGCGGCCTTCTTCTTTGCGTTTGTTGATGAGCGCCTGCGCCTCCTTATCAACGTTCTCCCATAACGGTTCGCGGACGAAGAGGAGGTTCCCAAAGCCCAAGTATTCTTTATGCCACCCTTCCTTTTCGCCGGGGATGATGTGGCTGAGTTCCTCTTCTGAGATCTGGCCGCCGTAGTTCGTGTGATATCTCTTCCCTTCCCGGGTGATGATAACGACCCCGCAGACTTCGCCCATGGCTCCGCCTGAGGCAATCGAGTACGCAGCGATGGGGAGGCCGATATAGTTGGTGTAATTGCTGCTTGTGATTTCGATCGGTGACCCGTAGGCGGTCTTTTGTTTCATGGCATCGATGATTCTGGAGAACACCGATGGCAGATTGTGTGTCACTCTTTGGGCGATATCTTGAGGCACGCCGCCATAATAGGCTTCCGCGATGCCGCCGGTGATGCAGGCCAGCGTGTCGCTGTCGCCGCCCATTGAGACGGCCTTGCGGATGGCATCCTCAAAGTTATTGGAGTCCAGGAAGGCGATGATGGCCTGCGGGACGGTTCCCTGGCAGCTGTCCTCCCAGTGGTAGGCATAGTGCCAGTCTTCCCAGGTCTTGTGCAAGTCGTAACCATACGTCTGCTCGATGTAGTCCCTGATCTTGTCCTTCGTTTTGCCCGTCCGGGCCAGGAAGATGGCAGCCGCCGTCGCCTGCGCTCCCTTGATTCCTTCCGGGTGATTGTGGGTGATCTCGGCCGTTATTTTGGCAATACGTTCCGTCTCTTCCAGCGTATCGAAGAACCAGCCGACAGCACCGACACGCATGGCGGATCCGTTCCCAAAAGAGCCATAGGGGTGGCGACCGGTCGTCGACTCATAGGGCGATGCGCCGTATTTGCCGTCATATGGGTACAATCCCTTGGGATGGAACAGCCATTTGGCAAAGCTGCCCCCATAGCCGCCCATCGGGCACGGGCAGTTCTTGCCGAAGAGGACCAAGGCATCTTCAAGCTTCTGGTATGTGTGCTCCTTGTCGGTCAGAAGCCAATATGCAATGGCCAGCGTCATGACGCTGTCATCAGTATATATACTCTTGTCCTGAAACAACGGAAAATCGTAATCCTTCGTGTTGTGAAACTCATAGACCGAGCCTATGGTGTCTCCTGCAATTGCGCCTATCATCGTATGATCGTTTTTTCAGTGATTAGATGCCTGCACCCGAAATCGCCAGACCCGTCTCTTCCTGAAGCTCCCGTGCCGCTCCCTCCTCCACCGTCTCATCCATCTCCAGAAATCCGCCCGGGAACGCCCAGCACCCTTTATACGGCTCCCCGCCCCGCTCGATGAGCAGGACCGAAAGCCCCTCCTTCGCGTCCCGGCAAAACAGCACACAATCCGTCGTCACCGCCGGCCGCGGGTAATCGTAAATATATGTCCCTTCTGTCGCCATGTGTTTCGGTTCATTATTTACAAATATACGATTATTTCCCGCTCGCCCCAAATCGCCCCGGGTGCACCTGTGGGAGCAAAAGGCTGGCATTTTGTGCCCCGGTCGGCAAATAAAGCCGGTCGGGGCCGGGCATGACGAAGGGGGCGCGCCGGGCATGACGAAAAGGGCGCGCCAACGATGGTGACCAGTCGCGTAGCGCGGGCTGCGCGCTGGCCTGGTGCAGCAGCCGCGGTTCGTTTGGGGCGAGGGCTCGCAGCACCAAACGGTTCCGGCTGCGCCACGGGCCAAGCCCAAGCGGAGCGACGAAAAGTGGCGCGCTACAGGTTCTTGATGACCAGCGTGGAGTTGGTGCCGCCGAAGCCGAACGAGTTGGAGAGGAAGACGTCGAAGTGGCGTTCGATGGTCGTGGCGGGGATGAGCAGGTGCTCGGAATCCTCGTCGGGATGCTCGAAATTGATGCTGCCGCCGATAAAGCCGTTCTTCATCATCAACATCGAATAGACCACCTCCGAAGCGCCCGCCATCCACATCTCGTGGCCCGTCTGCGACTTGGTCGAAGTAACGGGAACCGTGCGCTCGCCGAAAACGCGAAGCAGCGCCTTCGCCTCGTTGGCGTCGCCCACATGCGTGGAAGTGGCATGCGCATTCACGTAGCCGATGTCCCCCACCTGCACGCCCGCACGGCGGATGGCCATTTCGAGCGAACGGGTCGGCCCGTCCACATTGGGCGAAGAGATATGGTCGCCATTGGCCGAGAAGCCGTAGCCCAGCACTTCCGCCAGAATCGGCGCCCCGCGCCGGACTGCACTTTCGTAACTCTCGAGAATGACCGTCGCCGCACCGCCGCCCGGCACCAGGCCGTCGCGGTCGCGGTCGAACGGACGGCTGGCCGCTGCCGGGTTGTCTTCCCGCGTTGAGAAAGCGGAGATGCCGTCGAACGAGCCGGTGGCTGCCATGTTGACCTCCTGCGCACCGCCGCAGACCACCATCTCCTGCAGGCCGTTCTGGATGAGCAGCGCACCCAGGCCGATGGCATGCGAACCGCTCGCACAGGCGCCCGACACCGTGAGGTTGATGCCCTTGAGCGAGAAGATCACGCCCAGATTCATCGTCACCGTCGAGTTCATCGACTGGAAGATCGCGCCGCTGCCACAGAGCATCGTGTCCTTCTTGTCGATGATCTTCTGCACGGAATTGTACACGGCGTCCGCCGTGCTGTCGTTGCCGTACAGCAACCCGACTTCGTGGGTGTTCAGGTATTCCTGGTCGATGCCGGCGTCACGCAGGGCATCGCGGGTGGCACAGTAGGCATATTGCGCCGGTTCCGGCATATAGACACGCTGCGAACGGGGCAGTTCGCCCTTGAGTTCCGGTTTCGGGACAAAGGACGTGAGGCCCGAGCGGAACCCCATCTCCTTGCGGACGGGGTCGAGGACGATGCCGGACTTTCCGGTATAGAGGGACTGGCGTACCTCGTCGAGGGTCGTGCCCAGGCACGACCAGATGCCCATCCCGGTAATGACGACTCTATTCATTTGATATTTATTGCAATTTGAAAATATACGTTATGGTGCCTTCCTGCGTGAGGGGCGCCTTGGGATTGGCATTGAACTTGGCCTGGAGCGCCGCCTGCTTGGCTGCCGTCCAGAGGGAGCGGTCCTGTACCGTCGTTCCCTCGATGCCCGGGATCGCGTCGGTCACGTTGCCTTCACGGTCGACCGTGATGCGGACCACCACGCGCCCGGACTTCTGCACGCCATAAGCTGGCAGGGGCAGCGAACCGACGACGTTGCGGCCGGCCAGGCGGGCCGACGGCTCACCGTCTGACGATCCTTCGTTCGTGTTGCCGCTGGCATGGCCGGGATCGAAGCGCTGGGATGGCGTCGAGGATGTCTGCGTGGCGAGCGTATCCTTCTTGTTGTTGGCCGCGGACGGGAAGAGGGCGCGCTTGTCTATTTCCTTCTTGGGTGCGGGCACCTCCACGTCGCCGTCGTCTCCGGGCGTGGCCTCCTCCGCCTCATTGGCCTTGTGCCCCTCGACCGGGGCTTCGGAACGCTTTACCAGCTGCACGTCCTTGTCCGGATCCGGATTCTCGGCACGCGGTTCCCTTCCCACTTCCATCTGCGGCGGCTCCTCCTCGTCGATGAATTCCATCACGACGGACTTCTCCTCGGGCGGAGGATAGATATATTTCAGGCCGGAGCGGAAGCACAGGGCCAGCAGCAGTGCGTGAAACACTACCGTCATGCCAAGGCCGATCCAATGGGAACGATTCATGCGGGTGGGTGCCGGTTCTATTCGGGCGACGTGGCCATGATGACCTTGAAATGGTTGCGTTTGGCGATGTTCATCAGCGCCACCACTTCCTTGACCGGGACGGTCTCGTCGGCGTAAATGGAGAACGTGGGGTCGTCCTCAAACTGGAGAAGATCTACTACGGCGGGCTCGATCTCACTGAACGCCACCGGTTTCTGGTTTCCGTTGATATGGTAGGTCACCCTGTCCTGCTCGGGATAATGCTTGATCGACACGCTGACCGTCGCCTTAGCCGCCACCTGGCCGGTGCTCTTGGGGAGCAGCAGCTTCAGGGCGTTGGGATTGACGAGGGTCGACGTAACGAGGAAGAAGATCAGCAGCAGGAACACGATGTCGGTCATGGACGACATCGAGAACGCCGGGTCTACCTTCGTTGATCGCTTGATGGCCATGGGCTTACTCCTCGTTATGGGTTTCCTTGCGTGCCTGCGCCGCATCGAGGAACTCGATGGACGAAGCTTCCATCTTGGCCACGAGGCTCGTCACCTGCGCAGTCAGGAAGTTGTAACCGAAATAGGCCAGGATACCGACAATCAGACCGCCGACGGTGGTGATCATGGCCGTATAGATACCGCCCGACAGGAGCGTGATGTCGATGTTGTTGCCGGCCTGTGCCATATTGAAGAAGGCCTGCACCATGCCCATCACCGTGCCGAGGAAACCGATCATCGGCGCGCCGCCGGCGATGGTCGCCAGGATGGGAAGGCCCTTCTCCAGTTTCGCCACCTCGACGTTCGCCACGTTCTCGACCGCGATGCGGATGTCGGAAAGCGGCTTGTCGATGCGCTCGACGCCTTTGTCGATCATCCGGGCGATCGGCGTGTCGCTGCGCTTGCACAGTGCACGGGCCGACCGTACCTTGCCCTCGAGCAGATAGTTGTCGATGTCCTTGATGAAGTTCTTGTCAATCTTGCCGGCCTGGCGGATGGCCCACCATTTCTTGCCGAAGATGTAGATGGCGATGATCGAGAGTGCGAGCAGCACGAGCATCAGCCAGCCGCCCTTGGCCGCCATGCTGATGAGCGAGAAGGAGAGTTCCTCCTGGACGGGAGCCACTTCCACGGCGGCTTCTGTTGCAGTTTGCAGGAATGTAATCATAGTTATCATATTATTTCATTTCTATCAACGGATAAGGATATCGTATATCTTCCAGGAACAGCGCTTCGGCATACACCGACTGTCCGGCACGGCCCCTGTCGCGGGCTTCCAGCACCTCGGCCACCCATCCGGGCTCGCGACGTCCCCTTCCCACTTCGAAAAGCGTGCCGACCGTGGCCCGGACCATGTTGCGGAGGAAGCGGTCGGCCGTGATGGTGAACACCAGATGGGTGTCGTCGATCGCTTCCCAGCGGGCCTCGGTGACGGTGCAGATGTCCGTCTTGTTGGCTCCGCCCGTCTTCTCGAAACTCGAGAAATCGTGCCGGCCCAGGAGCGGAAGGGCGGCCTGGTTCATGGCCGCGATGTCCAGCGGATACCAGACGCGGCAGGAATGGCGGGCGAAAGGGTCCTTGGCGGTATGGATGTAATAGCGGTAGGTGCGGCTGACGGCGTCGAATCGCGCGTGCGCGTTGTCCGCCACCGGGAAGAAGGCTTCTGTCACGATGGCAGGCGGCAGAATGGCATTTATTTTGCGGACAAGCCGCACGGGTTCTTCGTCCGGCCAGCCGGAAACGTCGAAATGCGCGATGTAATGCCTGGCATTCACGCCCGTATCGGTCCGCCCCGCCCCGACCACGGTAACCTCCTCCCCGAACGCAATCGAGAGCGCCCGCTCCATCTCATCCTGAACGGAAGGAACGTTCGCCTGTGACTGCCATCCGCAGAAGGGACTTCCATCGTAGGAGAGTTGGACGAAGAGCCGCATATTGAGATTTTTATTACTTTTGTAGGATAAATAATCGTACAAAAATACAAAAAAACACGATATAATTATGGATAGCGTAAACATTAAAGAGTTAAACGACCGCATCGGACGGGAGAGCGCCTTCGTGGACATCATCCAGATGGAGATGGGCAAGGTGATCGTGGGCCAGAAGCAACTGGTCGACAATCTGCTGATCGGCCTGCTGGCCAACGGCCATATCCTGCTCGAAGGTATGCCGGGCCTTGCCAAGACGCTGGCCATCAACACGCTTGCGCAGATCGTGGATGCCAAGTTCAACCGCATCCAGTTCACGCCTGACCTGTTGCCGGCCGATGTCATCGGTACGATGATCTACAGCCAGAAGAGCGAACAGTTCCAGATCAAGAAAGGTCCCGTCTTCGCCAACTTCGTGCTGGCCGACGAGATCAACCGTTCTCCTGCCAAGGTGCAGTCGGCGCTGCTCGAGGCGATGCAGGAGCGGCAGGTGACGATCGGGGAAGAGACGTTCAAGCTGCCTGAGCCGTTCCTGGTGATGGCGACGCAGAACCCGATCGAGCAGGAAGGAACGTATCCGCTGCCGGAGGCGCAGGTGGACCGTTTCATGCTGAAGGTGAAGGTGACGTATCCGAAGAAGGAAGAGGAGAAGCTGATCATCCGGATGAACAATCAGGGCACGTTCCCGCGTCCGGACGCGCAGCTGAAGCCGGAGGACATTGTCCGTGCGCGTGAAGTGGTGCGGGATGTCTACATGGACGAGAAGATTGAACGCTACATCGTGGACATCGTCTTTGCGACGCGGCAGCCGGGCGACTACAATCTGGCCAAGCTGAAGGACATGATCTCTTTCGGCGGATCGCCGCGTGCCAGCATCTCGCTGGCGATGGCGGCCAAGGCCTACGCGTTCATCAAGCGCCGCGGCTACGTCATCCCCGAAGACGTCCGCGCCGTCTGCTACGACGTCCTCCGCCACCGCATCGGCCTGACCTACGAAGCCGAAGCCGAAAACATCACCACCGAAGACATCATCACCGATGTCCTCAACACCGTCGAAGTTCCGTAATGGAAAACGAACTGTTAAAGAAGGTAAGGAAGATTGAGATCAAGACGAAGGCGCTGTCGCACCAGATATTCGCCGGGGAGTACCATTCGGCGTTCAAGGGACGCGGCATGGCCTTCAGCGAAGTGCGCGAGTACCAGTACGGCGACGACGTCCGTAACATGGACTGGAACGTCACCGCAAGGCTACGCACCCCCTACGTCAAGATCTTCGAGGAAGAACGCGAACTGACCGTCATGCTGCTGGTCGACGTCAGCGGCTCGCGCCTGTTCGGCACCACGACGCAGACCAAGAAGGACCTCGTCGCCGAAATCGCCGCCGTCCTCTCCTTCTCCGCCTCCATCAACAACGACAAAGTCGGCGCCCTTTTCTTCAGCAGCAAGGTCGAGAAATTCATCCCGCCCAAGAAAGGCCGCAGCCACCTGCTCCATATCATCCGCGAACTCGTCGAATTCGAACCCGAAGACCGCGGCACCGACATCGGCGCAGCCCTCCGGTTCCTTACCAATGCGCTGAAGAAACGCTGCACTGCGTTCCTGCTCTCCGATATGATCGACCTCGACGCCGAACGGCATCCCCGTTACGAAGAAGCCCTCAAGATCGCAGCCAACCGCCACGACATCTCCGTCATCAACATCTACGACCAGCGCGAACGCACCCTGCCCGACATCGGGCTCGTGCACGTCCGCGACGCAGAAACCGGACGCAGCCGCTGGATCGACACCGGCAGCCGGAACGTACGCCTCAGCTATGAAGCGTGGAGCCGGGAAGCCACGGAAAACACCCGTACCCTCCTGCGCCGGTACCGCATCGATACCGTGAGCATCGGCACCGGCGACGACTATGTGAAACAACTCATTTCGTTCTTCAAGAACAGAGCTTGATGATGAACAAGATACTTCCCATCGTCCTGTCGCTTGTCCTCGGCGTCCTTCCGGCCCGGGCACAGGATACCGTACACGACGATACCCTCCGGAGCCGCATCAGCCGCGACTCCATCCTCATCGGCGACCAGATCGAGTGGACCCTCGACCTGACCCTCGCCCCCGGCGAGAATGCCCGCATCAGCCGCCCCGGCGAACAACCCGTTCCCGGCGTGGAAGCCCTCGGCGAAATGTCCGTTGACACCCTCTCGCAGAAAAAAGGCGACCTGGCCCTGCGCGGCCACGTGACCCTCACCAGCTTCGACAGCGGCAGCTACGTCCTGCCGCAGCTCTTCGTGCTGCTGGGCCGCACCGACGGCACCGTCGATACCCTCGTCTATGAAGGTCCTACCCTCGCCGTCAACACCATTCCCATCGACACGGCCACCTTCCAGCCCTACGACATCAAGGGCCAGATCCGCTATCCGCTGACATTCAAGGAAGTCATCCCGTGGATCGGCCTCGCCCTGCTGCTGGCAGCCGCCATCTGGGCGCTCGTGCGCTGGATCCGGCTCCGCCGCCAGAACCGCGACTTCTTCGGGAAGCCCGTCGTGAAGGACCCGCCCCATATCGTCGCCCTGCGCAGCCTCGAGAAGACCCGCTCGCAGAAACTCTGGCAGAACGGGAAGCAGAAACAGTTCTATACCCAGGTGACCGACGCCCTGCGCCAGTACATCGCCGACCGCTACGATGTCAGCGCCATGGAGCAGACTTCCGCTGAAATGTTCAACGAGCTGAAAGACAAAGAGATCGAACCGGCCCTGACCGACTCCCTCAAGGATCTCTTCACCACCGCCGACTTCGTGAAGTTCGCCAAGCATACGGCCACCGACCAGGAGAACGAGAACGCCATCCCGACGGCCATCCGGTTCGTCAACGAAACTTACATGAAACAGATCGAGGAGGAGGAAGAGTAACATGTTTTTCGAATATCCCAACCTGCTCTGGCTCGAGCTCCTGCTCATCCCGCTCATCGCCCTGTACGTGTGGCGTACGCTCCGCGGAAAGGAGCCCGCACTGACCGTCTCGAGCACCGACCAGTGGAATGCGGGCGGAAGCCGCGCCGTCACGTGGGCCCGGCACATCCCTTTCATCCTGCGGATGGTGGCACTCGCCGCGCTGATAGTGGCCATCGCCCGCCCGCGTTCGTCCCAGAATTTCGAGAAAGTGGACACGGAAGGCATCGACATCGTATTGACAATGGACGTTTCCACGTCGATGCTGGCGCGCGACTTCAAGCCCGACCGCATCGGCGCCGCCAAGGACATCGCCATCGAGTTCATCGCCAGCCGCCCCGCCGACCGCATGGGCATCGTGGTCTTTGCCGGTGAAAGCTACACGCAGGCGCCGCTGACCACCGACCGTGCCACGCTCATCAACCTGATGAAGGAAGTGGAGACCGGCCTGATCGACGACGGCACCGCCATCGGCAACGGCCTGGCCACCGCCGTGGCCCGCCTGAAAGACTCTGACGCCAAGAGCAAGGTCATCATCCTGCTGACCGACGGTATGAACAACAGCGGCGAAGTAGCGCCGCTGATGGCCGCCGAGATCGCCAAGACCTACGATATCCGCGTCTATACCATCGGCGTAGGCGCGATGGGCGAAGCCCCCTACCCGTTCATGACGCCGTGGGGCGTGCAGGTGCAGAACGTGAAAGTCGAGATCGACGAGGACCTGCTGAAGCAGATCGCCTCGGAGACCGGCGGCAAGTACTTCCGCGCCACCAACAACACCAAGCTGATGGAAATCTATAACGAAATCAACCAGATGGAGAAGACCCGCACCACGGTGGACAGTTTCCCGGTCTATTCCGAACTGTTCATGCGCTTCGCGCTGATCGCGCTTGCGGCGCTGCTGGCCGAGCTCATCTTCCGGTTCATCATCTTGAGGAGGATTCCGTAATGGTCTATCTGGCACAAAGTCAATATCTGCTGCTCCTGCTGCTGATCCCGCTGCTGTTCGTGGGATACGCCCTGTTCCTCCGCATGCGGCGCAAGCGTATCGCACGCTTCGGCGACGAGGCGCTCGTCCGGCAGCTGATGCCCAACGCATCGACGGGCAAGGGCTGGCTCAAGATCAGCCTCTTTGCAGCAGCCTGGTTCTTTTTCGTCATCGGCCTGACCCGCCCGCAACTCGGCGCCCGCCTGAAAGAACATGAATCGCAGGGCGTGGAGGTGATGCTCGCGCTCGATGTCTCGAACTCGATGCTGGCGGAAGATTATTCCCCGAACCGGCTGGAACGCGCCAAACTGGCCATCTCAAGGCTCGTGGACAAGCTCCAGGGCGACCGGCTCGGCCTGGTTGTGTTCGCCGGAGAAGCGTTCGTGCAGCTTCCCATCACCGCGGACTACGTGTCGGCGAAAATCTTCCTGAAAAGCATCGACACGCAGAGCGTTCCCATCCAGGGAACGGACCTCGCAGCCGCACTGATGGCTTCAGCCCGCAGTTTCAGCACCCAGAGCGAGCGGTCGCGCGCCATCATCCTGATCACCGACGGCGAGGATCACGAAGGCGAAGCAATCGAAGCGGCCAAGACCATTGCCGAGCAGGGCATCCGCATCTACTGCATCGGTGTCGGCTCCCCGCAGGGAAAACCGATTCCGCAGCCGGGTGGCGGCCTCATGAAAGACCGGCAGGGCGAAATCGTGGTCTCGCGCCTCGACGAGGACATTCTTCAGGAGATCGCCGGCATCGGCGGAGGCAAGTATGTACGCGCCGGCAACGCGGAATTCGGCCTCAACCCGATCATCGACGATATCCGTACCATCGACAAGGAACAGTTCAACTCGGTGGTATTCGAGGATTATGACGAACAATATATGTATTTCTTCGCCATCGCACTCTTTTTCCTGATCCTGGAATTCCTGGTCCCGGAGACGAAGGCACGGCGGAAACTGTTTGACAAATGAGCATGAAACGATATCTTTGCGCGATTCTGTTCTGCCTGCTGGGCACGGCGGTCTGCTTTGCCCAGGGCGGACGCGAGGAACGCTCCGGCGTGCGCCGTGGCAACCGTGATTTCCGCAAGGAAAACTGGCAGCAGGCCGAGATCAACTACAAGAAGGCGCTCGTGGCCGATTCCACGTCGGTCGCGGCCGACTACAACCTGGGCAACACGTATTACCGGATGGAGAACTATTCCGAGGCCGACCGGTATTACAAGGCGGGCATCGATTCGCTGGCCAAGGGAAAGCACGGGGCGGACGCGTTCCACAACCAGGGCAATTCCCTGCTGAAGCAACGGAACTGGCAAGGTGCCATCGACGCCTACAAGAACGCGCTGCGGCGCAATCCCGGCGACATGGAGACCAAGTCCAACCTGGCCTACGCCCAGAAGATGCTCGAGAACGAGCAGCAGAATGGCGGCGGTGGCGGCGGCAACGACCAGCAGAACCAGGACCAGAATCAGGATCAGAACCAGGATCAGCAGGATCAAAACCAGAACCAGGATCAGAATAACAATCAGAATCAGGACCAGAACCAGAACAACGACCAGAACCAGGATCAAAACCAGGATCAAAACCAGGATCAAAACCAGGATCAGCAGGATCAGAACAACGACCAGCAGCAGAATCAGGGGCAGCAGCCCAAGATAACGCCGCAGGCCGCCCAGCAGATGCTGCAGGCCATCCAGGCCCAGGAAGACAAGACCCAGGACAAGGTCAAGAAGGAAAAGGCCGCGAAACTGAAATCGAAACAGAAGGAGAAAAATTGGTAAGCCCATGAAACGCATACTTGCCCTATTGCTGATGTTCAGCGCCGTGACGGGCGCTGCCCAATCGTTGAAACT
>LUZE01000143.1 GCA_001602845.1 Bacteroidales bacterium Bact_13
AAATGGCTGCAGGAATACATCTGGCCGTATGAAGACAAGTTGACGGCTGCCGATATCCGCGAGGGGTCGCGACTGGCCGCCCGGGAAATGATCCGCACCGGTTCGGTGTTCTTCTCGGACATGTATTTCGACATCGACGAGACCATCGACGTGGTGGCGAAAAGCGGCATGCGTGCAGCGATTGGCGTCACGTTCGTGGATTCCCACAGCAAGTCGCAGCAGGCCGAAAAACTCGAAGTGCTGCGTCACTGGTCGGACCCGACCCACGGACGGATCAGCCTGACGGTCGCCCCGCACGCCATCTATACCGTCGGGACGGACTTGCTCGTCCGCTGTGCGGAAGTCGCCCGCGATCAGGGCTTCAAGCTGCACATCCATCTGTCGGAGACCCGCACGGAAGTCGATGACTGCATCCGTGCGCACGGCACCACCCCGGTCCGCTATCTCGACCGGCTGGGCGTGCTGGGCCCGAACGTCATCGCCGCCCATGTGGTACACGTGGACGAAGAAGAGGCGGCCATCCTGGCCGAGCGCGGCGTCACGGTCTCGCACTGCCCCTGCTCGAACATGAAGCTCGCTTCGGGCGTGTTCCCGTACAAGCTGCTGCACGATGCGGGCTGCCGCATCACCCTGGGCACGGACGGCGACAGCTCGAACAACAACCTCGACATGCGCGAGGAGATGAAGTTCGCCGCCCTGCTGGCGAAGGTCAGCAGCAACGATCCCGAGACGATGCCTGCTTCCGAGGCGCTGGAAATGGCGACCCGTGCCGGTGCCGAGGCCTTCGGCATCGACGCCGGCGTCATTGCCGAAGGAAAACTGGCGGACGCCCTGCTGGTCCGGCTCGACGACGAACGGATGCAGCCTTGCCACAGTCTGGTCTCGAACTGGGTGTATTCGGCCGGTTCCGGCTGTATCGACACCGTTCTCTGCGACGGCCGGATCCTGATGGAACACGGTGAATTGACGACGATATAAAGAACCATGGCAAAGAATCTTGAGGAATACGGACTGGACCTCCACTGCACGATGATGCTGGAGCAGTACCGGGAACTGGTCCCGGTGTTCTCCCGCCTGAAGACACTGGTCGTTGAGAAACTCCAGGACTGTCTGAACCGCTGCAACGTGATTATCTCCGGTCTCGAGGCGAGGGTCAAGCAGGAAGAGAGCCTGGCCGGCAAACTGGAGCTGAAAGGGCATAAATACAAACAGCTTTCCGACATCACCGACCTGGTCGGCGCACGCGTGATCACCTTCTACAGCGACGAGGTGGACAAGATCGCCGCGATGGTCGACAGTTCTTTCGCCGTGGACTGGGAGAATTCCGTGGACAAGCGCAAGCTGCTGGGCAAGGATACGTTCGGCTACATGTCGCTCCACTATGTGTGCCGGATCCCGAAAGAGATGTATTTCGATCCCGAGTGCCCGGAACTGAACGACATGCGCTTCGAGATCCAGATCCGCACCGCCCTGCAGCACGTCTGGGCGAACATGAACCACGATACCGGCTACAAGAGCAGCGTCGAGGTGCCGACGGAATACAAACGGAGCCTTTCGCGCCTGGCCGGGCTGCTGGAACTGGCGGACGATGAGTTCAGCCGCATCCGCAGGGACCTGACCGAATACCGGCGCAAGGTGGAGCAACTGGTCAAGGACGGCGATTTCGACGCCGTGTCTCTCAATGCCGACACGCTGCGCAGCTACATGGCGCTCGACCCGTTCTCCTCGCTCAACGCGAAGATCGCCGCCATCAACCAGGCGGAAGTCCAGCAGGTCAGCGCCATGCCGTATTTGGAGCCCATCCGCATGCTCGGGCTCCACACGCTCGGTGACGTGGAGGCCATGCGCAAGCGCTGCTCGGAGAAGGCCTACCAGCTGGCCCTCCACCAGATCAGCGGCACGGACCTCGACCTCATCGCCTCGACGCTGGGCCTGCAGAACGTCTGCCTCGTCGAAGCCGCGGAACTGGGCGGGGAAAAAGGCGTCGAGATGTTCCTGAACTGCCTGAACGGGCCTTCAAAGTACAACCGGCAGACCGCCGTGCGCATATACGAGAAATTAAGCAATATCCATAAAATCTGATACACACACCGGCGACCCATGGCAAACGCATTCATTGACAGCACCCTGCTGGACCGCGCCATCGTCTTTGCGGTCAAGGCGCACCACAATACGGAGCGGCGCGGGAAAGGCTTTCCCTACATCGTTCATCCGCTCGAGGCCATGGCCATCTGCGCCACCCTCACGTCCGACCAGGAACTCCTGGCTGCGGCCGCGCTCCACGACGTAGTGGAGGACACGGACATCACCCTGGATGACCTGCGCCGGGAATTCGGCGAAAAAGTGGCTTTCCTGGTCGAAAAGGAGAGCGACAAGTTTGTCGACGGCCGCAGCGAGAAAGACAGCTGGCGCGACCGGAAACAGGCGGCCATCGACCGGATCGCCGCTGCGCCGCTGGAGGCCAAGATCGTCGCGATGGGCGACAAGCTCTCGAACATGCGGGCCATCGCCCGCGACTATGACGAGCTGGGCGACCGGCTCTGGGAGCGGTTCCACGCCCCGGGCGGCCAGCCGGACCACGAATGGCATTACCGCGGCCTCGCACAGTCGCTGTCCGACCTGGCGGGTTCGTCGGCATACAAGGAATTCACGCAACTGATCGAACACGTGTTCGGCCGGCCGAAGCCCGAGCTGATCAATCTGGCCGACTACGAAGAAAGCGGCGACGGCTATACCGCCATCAGCTACAACCACAAGGACGGCCGGCGGATGATGAAGCTATACGCCGAGTACATGCCGGCCTCCGAGCCGGAACGCGAGCTGGCGATGAACTGGGCCATCATGGACCTGGGCATCCGGATCCCCAAGGCGTACCGCCTGGTGACGGACGGAAAGCGCGTCGGCGTTGAGTTCGAGCGCATCACGGGCAAGCGCTCTTATGCGCGGGCCATCTCCCAGGAACCGGACAAGCTGGAGGAATACACTGCGGCTTTCGCGCGGAAGTGCCTGGAGCTGCACGCAAGACCCTGCAACACGGAGGTGTTCTCGTCGGTGAAGGACCACTTCGACCGGGTGATCGACGCCTCGAGGGACTTTGACGATGCGCAGAAGGCCCGGTTGCACGCCTTCGTAAAGGCGGCCCCCGATGCGACCACCTGCCTGCACGGGGACATGCACATCGGCAACATTATCCGGGCCGGCGACCAGGACTACTGGATCGACCTGGCCGATTTCCGGTACGGGCATCCGTACTTCGACCTGGGCATGCTGTATTTCGTGAGCATCAGCAACCCGAGCGACGAGCTGGCGCAGCGGCTGTTCCATGTCAGCCACGCACAGATGGTGCGGGTATGGGAAACCTTTGTGCGCACCTACTTCAGGCCCGAGGCGGATCTGGAGACTGTGAACCGGACGATCGAGCCTTATGCGGCACTCTATATGATCCATTTCGCCAACCGCGAGTCGATGCTCCCGCACTGGCGTCCCGTAATTGATAATACATTGTTAAAATAATGCATTATATCTTCGTCATCAACGGCAGGCCGGACAAGGATTTCATTGTCGAGGAAGTCAACCGCCAGATCGCTCAGGTCGGCAAGGGGCTGGACTATGAGATCTACCGCACCATGGGCGTCGGAGACGGGACGCGCTTCGTCCATATCTGGTGCGACCTGCATCCCAACAAGGAGTGCTGTTTTGTCGCCTGCGGCGGAAGCGGTACCGTCAATGAGGTCGCCTCAGGACTGGTGGGCTTTTCCAAAAAGTACCTGGGCATCCTCGCCTATGGTCTGACGAACGACTTCAACAAATGCTATCCGGACCGGGACTTTACCTCCCTCCGGAAACTGCTGGCCGGCGAACCGCGTGCGGTCGATATCATCCGGGTCAATGACAGCTATGCCCTCAATGTGATCAACATCGGATTCGAGGCGGTCGTCGCTTCGCGCGTCTACGACCTGACCGAATCGGGCAGGCAGCATGCCGTCAACAGGGGTATTTTCTACGCGTTGTTCTACGGATGGCGCAACCGGATCCGGGTCATCGCCGACGGGGAACGCCTGAACTGGCGGCGGCTGTTCCTTTGTACGCTGTCGAACGGGCGCTGGGTAGCAGGAAAGTATCTCTGCGCCCCGGATGCCGATCCGGAAGACGGCCTGATCGAACTCAGCCTCATCCGCCGGATCGGGCGCATTACGCTCCTGCGGCTCCTGCCGCATTATAAGCGGGGCACGCAGTTTGAATGCAATCCGGGCCGCCGCAAGTTCATCCGCCGCCGTGTCCGCAGCGTCAAGGTCAAGGCCAGGGACCTGGTCCACATCTGCCTGGACGGAGAGATCCTTTCCGGCCAGGATTTCAACATCGATATTCTGCCAAAATCCATTCAACTGATACTTCCTTCCATCGTTATCATGAAAAAAAGATTTGAACCCATCATCGACAAATGCGGTGAAATCATCGACTACTTGATGTCTTCGCCCGATATTCCGCAGGACGAGGCACTGCAATTCAAAATCCGTCTCTCCATCGAGGAGGCGGTGGAAAACGTGGTCCGCTATGCCTACGAAGGCGGTATGGGCTGGATCGAGGTCGGCACGGAACTGGATCCCGAAGGCGTCATGCTGACCATCCTGCTCAAGGATGCGGGCGTCCCGTTCAATCCGCTCGACAAGCCCGACCCCGATGTCACCCTTTCCGCTCAGGACCGGGAGATTGGCGGGCTTGGCATCTTCCTCTGCAAGAAGTTGATGGACCATATTTCTTACAAATACGAGGATGGCTGCAACATCCTGATGATGTCCAAGAAGGTGGCATGAAACAATCCGTCATGGCCGGCGTGACCGGCCATCTGATAGCCCTGCTGCTGCTCCTGCCGCGACTGTCGGTCGCACAGGAGGTCATCCGGTTTATGCCGCAGTGGACGCCGCAGACCCAGTTCGCCGGCTACTACGTGGCAATGGAGAAGGGGTTCTATGCGGAAGAGGGCGTCCTGGTGATCATGGACCACTTCGGCGGCAGTTCCACGGGCACCGCGATAGAGAAGATTGCGCACGGGAAGACCGACATCATCACCAGCCAGCTGGTGTCGGCGATGATTGCCCGCGAGCATGGGCTCCGTTTGGTCAACGTGCTCCAGACCTCGCAGGTCAACGGCCTGATGTGTGTGTGCCGCCGTCCCGTAGACCATCCGCAAGCGCTCGACAGTGCGAAGTTGGGCCGCTGGAAGGTGGGCTTCGGGGAGGTTTGTGACATCTTCTGCCTGAAGAATGGCCTTCATGTGGATTGGATACCGTTTATCCAGGGTATCAATCTGTTTGTGGCCGGAGCCGTGGACGGCGTTTTGTGCTATAGCTACAACGAGTATTTCCAGGTGGTACTGGCCACTGGCGGCATTCCGAAAGAGAATATCGTCCGTTTCCGAGATTACGGCCTGGATTATCCCGAGGACGGCCTGTATGTCACGGAGAGGTATTACAAGAGGCACAAGGATGCGGTAGACAAATTTGTGAAAGCTTCCAAGCGGGGATGGGATTATGCCCGTGAGCATCCGGACGAGGCGCTGGCTATTTCGATGCGGGTTATCCAGGATTACAACGTGGTCACCAACATCACCCTGCAAAAGATGATGCTGGAAGAGATACTGGCCCTGCAGGTCAACCCGGAGACAGGCTGGGCGGATTACGCCCCGGTACGCCGTCCTGTCTTCGAAGACATGAATGCATCGTTGCGGGAGGCGGGCCACCTGACGACAGATATAAAATATGAGGACCTGATCCGATGAGCATCAAGAAGAATTTTTCCTCACGGCTCAGCCTGTATGTCCTGCTGGTGGCGGCAGGCGTAATGGTCGCTGTTGCTTTTCTGATCGCCCTGTCGGCAGTCATGAGAATCACGGAGGATGCCCGGGAAAAGGCGGCGCTGACACTCGATAATACGATTCTCAAAATCGAGAAGGTGATTACGGAGGTGGAACGCTCGGTGGACAACCTCGACTGGGTGGTCCAGCAGCACCTTGACGACGAGCATTTCCTCTATGAAGTGACACGCGAACTGGTAACCGCCAACCCGAACATCATCGGCAGTGCGGTGGCTTTCGAACCGGGTTTCTACAAGGGCCGCCGTTATTTCTCACCCTATTCGTATATCGGCGACGTGTCGCATGAACTGCATTCCTTCCAGATGGGCAACGAGGATTACGATTATCCGGTCCTGGACTGGTACCAGATCCCCAAACTGCTGGGACACTCCTACTGGAGCGAGCCATATTACGACGATGGCGGCGGCGGACAACGCATGTCCACCTATTCGATGCCGCTTACGGACGAGCAGGGCAACATCTTCGGTATCCTGACAGCCGACATCTCGCTGGAATGGCTGTCGAACCTGGTCACCTCGATCAAGCCCTACCCGAACTCCTATACGATGATGATCGGCCGAAACGGCGCCTATATCGCACATCCCGACAGCACGAAGGTGCTTAATGAGACGATCTTCACCTGGGCGATGGGAATGACCGATACGACGACCTTCCAGATCGGCCGGAAAATGCTCGCAGGCCAGAAAGGGGAGCAGGTTTTCTTTAATGGAAAGGAGGATGCGTACATGTTCTACGGGCCTTTGAGCAATGGCTGGTCCGTAGCGATGGAATGCCCCTTCTGGTTCGTTTTCATCGATGCCATTGACATGATTATCATTGTGTTCTTCATGTTGCTCCTGGGCTTGCTGGCACTGTTCTTCGGCTGCCGACGCATCATCCGCAAACTGACCACGCCGATCGTAGAGTTCAGCAACTCCGCGCTGACCATCGCAAAGGGCAATTTCCAGGCTACCATCCCGGAGGTGCACAGCAAGGACGAGCTCCTGACGTTGCGCAACTCGCTCGATTACATGCAGCGGTCCATCAACAGCTACATCAGCGAGCTCAAGACCACTACCGCCTCGAATGAGCGCTACGAAAGCGAACTGAACATCGCCCGTAACATTCAGATGAGCATGCTGCCGCAAAACTTCCCCAAGCGGAGCGACTGCTTCCTGCATGCGATGGTGCAGCCGGCCAAGGAGGTGGGCGGAGATCTCTATGATTTCCTGGAGGTGGGGAACACCCTGTTCTTCCTGGTGGGCGACGTCTCGGGCAAGGGCGTTCCGGCGGCGTTGTTCATGGCCATCACGCGGGCCGCGTTCCGGTTCATCGGGGCGTTGGGCCTGTCGATGTCCGAGGTCATGAGCCGCGTGAACAACTGCCTCTGCGACGGTAACCACAACAACATGTTTGTCACTATCTTTGCAGCGCGGCTCGACCTGGTCACGGGCGAGATGGAGTACTGCAACGCCGGACACAATCCGATCGTCATCGTTTCGCCCGAAGGAAAGGCATCGTTTTTGCGTGCGAAGCCCAACCTGGCGGCGGGCCTGTTCGAGAATTTCCCGTATGAGGAGGAAAGGCTGACGGTGGCGCACGGCTCCAGGCTGATCCTCTATACGGACGGCGTGACCGAGGCGGAGCGGGCAGACAAGTCGCAGTTCGGAGAGCCGGCACTCCTGCAATGGGCGGAGAGCCTCAATCCCGAAACGTCGGCAGAGGCTGCTTCGATCGATCTGTATTCACAGGTGAAACGGTTTACGGACGATGCCGACCAGAACGACGATATCACAATCCTGAACATACTTTTGAAATAAACTATATAAAGACACAACAATAAGATGAACGTTACGATCAACGAAGAGGGCGCCAAGGCGCTCGTCACGCTGGAAGGCCGTCTCGACACCACCAATGCGGACCAGTTCATGAAGGATATCACCCCGCTGATGAACGGATCGCACCAGGAGATCGAGATGGACTGCACGGACATGGAATACACCAGCAGCCAGGGCCTGCGGATGTTCCTGATGCTGCAGAAGAACGTTTCCGCCCGCGGGGCCAAGCTGGTGCTCAAGAATATGAAGCCCCACGTGAAGGAAGTTTTTGACATTACTGGTTTCTCGCACATTATCAACATTTTGTAGCAACTTGTCAACAAAGTGTTGATAAAGTTTGCCGCGGGCGCATGGTTTTTTTTCGGGGTTGCCATATATTTGCAAAAAATATTTGGTTACCATGAAGAATCAAGCAATTTTCGACGCCCGTACGCTTGGCAAGCCCAAGATGGCACTTCTCGGATTGCAGCACTTGTTTGCAATGTTCGGGGCCACTGTCTTGGTACCAGTCATTACAGGGTTGTCGGTGTCGGCAACCCTTCTTTTTGCCGGCTTGGGAACCCTGATCTTCCACTTCCTGACCAAGTGGAAAGTACCTGCATTCCTCGGATCTTCCTTCGCATTCCTCGGCGGTTATGCTGCTGTTACCCAGATGGGTACTGAGCAGGGCCTGACCCTGGCCGAATCGTTGCCGTACGCCTGCATCGGCGTGGTCTGCGCGGGCCTGATGTATTTCATCCTGGCCGGCCTGTTCGCCGCCTTCGGCCCGAACAAGGTGATGCGTTTCTTCCCGCCCGTGGTCACCGGCCCGATCATCATCGCCATCGGCCTGACGCTGTCGGGTTCGGCCATCAGCAACTGCAACACCAACTGGTGGATCGCGCTGCTGGCCATCGTTATCATCATCGTGTGCAACATCTGGGGCAAGGGCATGATCAAGATCGTCCCGATCCTGCTCGGCGTGCTGGGTTCCTACATCGTGGCGGCCTGCTTCGGCCTCTGCGACTTCAGCGGCGTGAAAGAGGCTGCATGGCTGGGAACGCCGTTCCAGATGCAGAACACCGCCTTTGCCGTGTTCAAGTCGCCGAACTGGGGCCTGATCGTGGCTGCCATCATCGCCATCCTGCCGATCTCGCTGGCAACGATGGTCGAGCATATCGGTGACATGTGCGCCATCTCGTCGACCACCGGTGTGAACTACCTGGCTGACCCGGGCCTGCACCGCACCCTGATGGGCGACGGCCTGGCTACCATCCTGGCTTCGCTCTTCGGCGCTCCGGCCAACACCACCTACGGCGAGAACACCGGCGTGCTCAACCTGACCCGCGTCTTCGACCCGAGGGTGATCCGTATCGCTGCCTGCTTCGCCATCATCTTGAGCTTCTGCCCGAAATTCGCCGCCCTGATCGCCGCCATGCCGGCTTCCACGATCGGTGGCGTGAGCCTCGTCCTCTACGGTATGATCTCGGCCGTCGGTGTGCGCAACCTCGTGGAGAACCGCGTGGACCTGACCGAGAGCCGCAACGTCATCATCACAGCCCTCATCCTGGTGCTGGCCATCGGTATCAAATACGGTGCGAACGACGCCATCTCCATCGGCTTCACCTCGCTCAGCGGCCTTGCCGTGGCAGCACTCGTGGGCATCATCCTGAATGCCATCCTGCCGGGCAATACCTATCAGTTCCACGATAACGACCGCGGCGACATGGCCGTCAATTTCGGCGGCGCACACAAGCCCAAAGAAGAAGACAAATAACCTGAGAATCTAAAACTATCCATACAATGAAAAAACTTTTCCTTACTGCAGCCATCCTGCTGTGCGGTCTCACCGCCTTTGCGCAGACCAACTTCCAGGTGTTCTACGATTTCGGTCGCAAGCACGTGACCACGACACTGGAAGGATTCCACACCGACAACTGGGGCAACACCTTCTTCTTCGTCGACTACGACTACAATTACAAGGATGGCAATGCCGTCGTTTCGCCGAGCGGCACGTACTTCGAGATTGCGCGCTGCCTCAACTTCTGGCAGAATTCCGCACTGGCTCCGCTGAGTTTCCAGGTCGAATACAATGGCGGCATGGGCATGTATGCCAATTCGGTCGCCGGCATCTCGGGCTATCCCGTGAACAGCGCCTTCCTGACGGGCGTAGACTGGTTCCTGCATAGCGGTGACTTCAAGAACACGCTGAACCTGAAGCTCCTGTACAAGTACTTCGTGCACCTGCCGAGCAAGATTCCCATGCAGTTCACGACGGTCTGGGGTTGCCAGGACCTCTTCGGCGCTCCGGGCCTCCGTTTCTCGGGCTTCGTGGATGTCTGGTGTGAAGGCGACCTGGCTGTGGTCCTCTCCGAGCCCCAGCTCTGGTACAGCTTCGGCACCGAGCACTTCAACCTCGGCGGCGAGGTGGAACTCTCCTACAACTTCGCTGGCATGAGCGGCTTCCACTGCCTGCCCTGCCTCGGTATGAAGTGGGTCTTCTAACCAACCCTGAACCATCATATTTAACTTTATACTATGAGTTTTCTCACCAAAGCTTTCGGTTTCAATCCGGAAAAGAATACTGTCCGGACTGAGTTGGTGGCGGGCTTGACGACGTTCCTGACGATGGCCTATATCCTGGCCGTCAACCCGAGCATCTTCAGCGCCCTCCCGGGCATGCCTGCGGGCAGCGTCTTCACGGCGACGGCCCTCGCCGCCATCATCGCCACGCTGGTGATGGCCTTCTATGCAAAGAAGCCTTTTGCCCTGGCTCCGGGCATGGGCCTGAATGCGTTCTTCGTGTTCACGGTCTGCCTGACGATGGGCCACTCCTGGCAATTTGCCCTGACGGCCGTCCTGATCGAAGGTTTCATCTTCGTGATTCTTACGCTGACGAAAGTGCGTACCTGGATCCTGAACGCGATTCCGCTCAGCCTGAAGCACGCCATCGGCGCCGGTATCGGCCTGTTCATCGCCTTCATCGGCCTGCAGAATGCCGGCCTGATCGTGAACAATGACTCCACGCTGGTCGCCCTGGGCGATGTGTGCCACGGCACCGGCCTGCTGGCGGTCATCGGTCTGGTGATTTCCTGTACGCTGGTCATGTTGCACGTCCGCGGCGGCATCCTGATCGGTATCCTCGTGACGGCCATCATCGGCCTGTTCATCAAAGATCCGGCAACGGGTGAAGCCATAACGCATTTCACGGGCGTCGTTTCGCTGCCCGACAGCGTGGCTCCGATCTTCTGCCAGTTCCAGTGGGGCGAGATCTTCACCTGGGACATGCTGGCCGTCGTGTTCACCTTCCTGTTCATCGATATGTTCGATACGATGGGTACGGTGATCGGCGTTTCGCAGAAGGCTGGTTTCGTGGATGAGAAGGGCAACATCCAGGATGCCGAGAAGGTGTTCCTGGCTGACTCCATCGGTACGATTGCCGGTGCCTGCCTGGGTACTTCCACCACGACGACCTACGTCGAGAGTTCGGCGGGTGTCGGTGCGGGTGGCCGCACGGGCCTGACGGCATTCGCTGTGGCTGTGCTCTTCGCTGTCGCGCTGTTCTTCTCGCCGGTCTTCCTGGGCATCCCGGGTGCTGCTACGGCTCCGGCGCTGATCATTGTCGGTATGATGATGATGAATCCTGTCCGCGAAATCGACTGGTCGAACTACCGCGAGGCTATCCCGGCGTTCCTGACGCTGATCCTCATGCCGCTGGCTTACAGCATCTCCGATGGTATCCTCATCGGTGTGATCTCCTACGTTGTCCTTTACGCCCTCACCGGCAAGGCCAAACAGATCACGCCCACGATGTGGGTCCTCGCCGTGCTTTTCATCCTGCGGTATATATTCATATAACTGTCACCCCCGGCTTGACCGGGGGTCTCGCCGGGAACGAAAACCCGCGAATTTGTGCCCCGAAACGGTTTTTCCACCGTTCGGGGCACATTTTTGCCCTTTTCCGTGCCCGTTCCCTCTCTTGTCCCTTTCCGTACTCGCCTCATCCCTTTTGCTCCGGCGGGCCTCCTCCCACGCGCGGCAGAACCTTTTTATTCCCGGCGCAAGGCCGGAAATAAAAGAACCTGCCGCTCCACCAGGCCAGCGCTCGACCCGCCCCGCGGTTAGCAAATGGGCAAGGTCTGATTTTAGGTGGCAGACCTTGCCCATCTGAATTTGATTGAGGCTATTTGGAACGGTGATTGAATGGGCAAGGTGTCAATGATGAAATGAGACCTTGCCCATGCCTGTCGTTACTGAATCTTCGATTCGCAGTAGGCGCAGCGGACGACGCCTTCGTCGGTGCGTTTGTAGTAGGGGGTGACGTGTTCGTGGTTGCACATACATTTGGGGTTGGTGCAGCGCAGCGAGGGGTCGGTGAAGATGTCCTTTTTCTCGGGCATCGGGTGCTTCGGGTCGTCTTTCCAGTCGATGAGCGACTTGATGAGGGCCATACGGACGTATTTGCCGCAGGCGACCTGGCGGAAGTAGGCGGCGCGGGGGTCAGCGTCGACCTCGGTGAGGATTTCGTTGACGCGCGGCAGCGGGTGCAAGACGGCCATGTCCTTCTTGGCGAGTTTCATCTTCTCGGCGTTGAGGATGAAGTTGTCCTTGAGCCGGTCGAATTCGTCCTGGTCGAGGAAGCGCTCTTTCTGGACGCGGGTCATATAGAGGATGTCGAGATGAGGCATGGCCTCTTCGATGGAATCGACTTCCTCGTACGGGATGCCTTTGCGGTCGCAGACGTCGTGACGGATGTACTCGGGGAGTTTCAGGGCGTCGGGAGCGATGAGATAGACTTTGATGCCTTCGTAAGCCGAGAGGGCCTTGATCAGGGAGTGGACGGTGCGGCCGAAGCGGAGGTCGCCGCAGAAGCCGATGGTCAGGTTGTCGATGTGGCCGAGCTCGCGGTGGATGGTCAGCAGGTCGGTGAGGGTCTGGGTCGGGTGGCTGTGGCTGCCGTCGCCGGCGTTGATGATGGGCACCGGGGAGACTTCGGAAGCGGCCAGCGGCGCGCCCTCGATGGGATGGCGCATCGCGATGATGTCGGCGAAGCAGGCCAGCACGCGGACGGTGTCCTGGACGGTTTCACCCTTGGAGACCGACGAGCGGGCGGCGTCGGAGAAACCGAGGACCTGTCCGCCGAGTTCCTTCATGGCGGCGGTGAAGCTTAGGCGCGTACGTGTACTGGGCTCGTAGAAGAGGGTGGCGAGTTTCTTGTGGGCCATTGCCTCGTAGTACTCTTCGGGGTGTTCGATGATCCGGTCGGCCAGGGCGATGATTTCGCTGATTTCGGCACGGGTCAGGTCGGTGGGTTCGATCAGGTGTTTCATTGGGTTTTATAAGGTTTAATTGTTTGATTTCATCCAGGATTCGTCGGCGGGGTTGTTGCGGAAGCGGCGGATGCGTTCCTGCCACTCGGGTGCAATGTACTGTTGTTCCACGGCCACTTCGAGCAGGGCGTCAAGGTTGCTGAGCGAATGGTTGACGGTACGGGCGGCAGCGAGACGGTCGAGGCCGCGCTGCATGCCATAGGTGAAGATGCTTACGATGCCCAGCACGTCGGCGCCGGCTTCGCGAAGCGCTTCGACGGTCTCGACGGCGCTGCCGGCGGTGGAAATCAGGTCTTCCACCACGACGGTCTTCGTCCCGGGTTCCAGCCGTCCTTCGATGCGGTTGGTCCGGCCGTGGCTTTTGTTCTCGCCGCGGACGTAGCCCATCGGAAGGCCCAGGATCTGAGCGGCGAGGGCAGCGTGGGCGATGCCGGCCGTGGAGGTGCCCATCAATGTCTGGCACTCCGGATAATAGGTGCGGACGAGTTTGGCCAGACCGGCCTCGACGCGGTCGCGGACCGCGGGGGCGGAGAGGATGAGACGGTTGTCGCAATAGATGGGGCTGTGGATGCCGCTGGCCCAGGTGAAGGGCTGCTCGGGCCGCAGGAACACGGCGCCGATGGAGAGCAGGTCGCGGGCGATGGTCTTTTCGAGGGTATCGGTCATGGGATTAAGCGTTTTCCAGGGTTTCGGGGCAGAATTCCTTTATGCAGCGCTGCCAGGCGGCGCGAGGGTCGGCCGCAGCTGTGATGGGTCGGCCGACGACGATGAAGTCGGAGCCGATCTCCCGGGCACGGGCGGGCGTGGTGATGCGGACCTGGTCGTCGGTGGCGGCGTCGGCGAAGCGGATGCCGGGGGTGACGGCCAGGAATTCGGGGCCGCAGGCGGCCTTCACGAGCGAGGCTTCCAGGGGTGAACAGACGACGCCGTCGAGTCCGGCTTCGCGGGTGTTGCGGGCGTACCAGGCGATGGCTTCGTCGATGCTGGCATCGACGAGCAGTTCGCGTTGCATCCGTTCCTGGCTCGTGGAGGTGAGCTGGGTAACGGCGATCAGCAGCGGGCGGGTGCCGTCTGCGCGGGTGAGGCCCTCCCGGGCGGCGCGCATCATGTCGATGGTGCCGGCGGCGTGGACATTGGTCATGTCGACGTCGAGTTTTGAGAGCACCTGCATGGTGCGGCGAACGGTATTGGGGATATCGTGGAGCTTGAGGTCGAGGAAGATACGATGGCCGCGGCGTTTCAGCTGGCGGACCATGTCCGGGCCTTCGGCATAATATAGTTCCATGCCGATCTTCAGGAACGGCTTTCGTGTTTCTTCGGCAAAACAACCGAGAAAATCGAAGGTTTCTTTAGCGCTGCCGAAATCGCAGGCGATGATCACGTCATTCTTCATATTGTTTATTCCAACGCTAGCCTATTGCTTTTTCAAGACTACGGCCCCTTCGGGGCCTATCCCTCCCAAAGCAAGCTTTGGGCCCCTCCCACTCACGGCTGCGTGGGCGCAGACGGTCTTGAAAAAGCAAAAGGCTAGCGTTTCCATAATTAAATAATCCCTATGATATCTTCAAGTTTATCGATGTTCAGCTGTTCCATGAGGGCGGGGAGGGCGTCGATGATGGTGGGGCAGGCGAGCGGGTCGCGGAGGTTGGCGGAGCCGACCTGGACGGCGGTGGCGCCGGCCATCATCATCTCAATGACGTCTTCAGCGGCGGAGACGCCGCCGCAGCCGATGATCGGGATGCGGCAGGCGGCGGCTGCCTGGTTGACGAAGCGGACCGCGATGGGGAAGAGGGCGGGGCCGGAGAAGCCGCCCGTCCGGTTCGCCAGCACGGGTTTGCGGCGGCGGATGTCGATCCGCATGCCCGGCAGGGTATTGATGAGCGTCAAGCCGTCAGCTCCTTCCTCTTCGCAGGCCTTGGCGATGGGGACGATGTCCGACACGTTGGGCGTCAGCTTGATGAACAGGGGCTTGCGGGTGGCCTGCCGTGCCCGGCGCGTCACGGCGGCTGCCGCCGCCGGGTCGGTTCCGAAGGTCATGCCGCCCTGGTGCACATTCGGGCAGGAAATGTTGACCTCCACGATGTCGATGCTGTCGCAGGCATCGGCCTTTTCGCAGCAAATGCCGTATTCGTCGACAGAGAACCCGCTGATGTTGGCAATCAGCGGCGTGTCACAGAGGTTGCGGACGCGCGGAGCGATGTCGCTCACGAGCGCGTCGATGCCAGGATTCTGGAGACCGACGGCGTTGAGGAGGCCGCCGGGGCACTCGGCAATGCGGGGCGTGGGGTTCCCGAAGCGGGGCTCGAGCGTCGTGCCCTTGAGGACGATGGCGCCAAGGCGGTTGAGGTCGTAGCTTTCGGCCATTTCAAAGCCGAAGCCGAAGGTGCCGCTGGCAGGAATCACCGGATTCTTAAGGCGGATGCCCCCGAGGGTGACGGACGTATCTTTTACCATGGCAACATATTCTTTTTGAAAACGGGACCGTCGTGGCAGATGCGCTTCGGTCCGTCGATCGTGGCGATCGTGCAGCCAAAGCATAGGCCGGTACCGCAGCCCATCCGCTCTTCCAGCGAGAACTCGCCCGCTTCGGGCAGCAGGGGATACAGGGCCCGCATCATGGGCATCGGACCGCAGACGTAATAGTAGTCGAAATCGGGCCGGACCTGCCGCAGGGCGTCGGTTACGAGTCCGCGGATGCCGGCTGAGCCGTCCATCGTGGCGACATGGACGGTCGCGCCCAGGGCTTCCAATTCGTCCCGCAGAATCAGTTCGGAAGCCGTGTTGAACCCAAGGATTGCCCACACCTGTTTTCCTGCAGCACGCAGGTCGCGGCAGAGCTGGGGCAGGGGCGCGACGCCGATACCGCCGCCGATGAGCAGCGCCTTTTCGCGGCAGGCTTCGATGTCGAATCCGTTGCCCAGGCCGGTCAGCAATTCGAGTTCCGCGCCCGGCTCCATCGCGGCGAGAGCAGCGGTGCCGCCACCGACCACCTTGTAGAGCAGGGTCAGCCGGCCGGGCTCCGACAGGGAGACGGAGAGGGGCCGGCGCAGGTATTTGCCGGGGACGGCCACTTCCACGAACTGGCCGGCGCGAAGTCCCGGCACGCCGTCGGAGGTGAGTTCCAGGCGGTACACCGCAGGGGCGACCGGCGTATTGGCGGCTATCGTATAGATTCTTTTTTCCATACAGGTTTGCCATTCATAAAGGTCAGTATTACCTCACCGCGGACGGCCCTGCCGTCGAAGGGCGTGGCGTGGCCTTTCGACAGGAAGGTGCGGCTGTCGATCGTATATTCGGACTGGAGGTCGAGAACCGTCAGGTCGGCCTGCTCGCCTTCGCGCAGGGCGCCGCCCAACCGGAAGATCCGGCGCGGCGTCGTGCAGAGTGCGTCAAGCAGCCGCTCCAGCGACAACTTTCCTTCCAGGACGAGCCCGGTGTAAAGCACGGGGAAGGCCGTTTCCAGCCCGACGATGCCCATGGCGCTGCCGGCAAAGCCGCGCGACTTCTCTTCGGCTGTATGCGGGGCGTGGTCGGTGGCGATAGCGTCAATCGTACCGTCGTTCAGGCCCTCGATCAGGGCTTCCCGGTCTTCCGCCGAACGGATCGGCGGATTCATCCGGAAGCGCCCTTCGTCGCGGACATCCGATTCGCACAGCAGCAGGTAGTGCGGCGCGGTTTCGCAGGTTACCCGCACGCCGCTCCGCTTGGCCTCGCGCACCAGCGAGACGCTTTCTCTCGAAGAAACATGGCAGATATGGTAGCGGCATCCGGTTTTCGCTGCGAGTTCCAGGTCGCGGGCGATCTGTCCCCATTCGCTTTTCGGATCCGAGCCGGGGAGGGTATTGTCTTCGCAATGCGCAGCCAGGATACAGTCGAGCTCCGCTGCCCGCCGCATCGCAGCCAGCATCACTTCGTCGTGCTGCACCCCGCTGCCGTCGTCGGAGAAGGCGACGCAGCGGCCGCGGAGGGCCTCCATGTCGACAACTGCTTCGCCCCGCCGTCCCAGGGTGATGGTGGCATAGGGGAGGACCTCGATGCAGGCATCCCGGTCGATAATGGCCTGCTCCAGCGCCAGCGTCTCAAGGCTGTCCGGCGCCGGGTTGAGGTTTGGCATCGCGCATACCGTCGTATAGCCGCCGTGCGCCGCAGCCAGCGAACCGGTCCGGATGGTTTCTTTCTGCGGAGCGCCCGGTTCCCGGAAATGGACGTGAAGGTCGGCAAAGCCATAGGAAAGCAGCTTGCCGGAAAGATTTAGGACTTCGGCACTGGGCGGACAAGGAAGGTCTGTACCGATGGACCGGATGATGCCGTTTGCGACAAGAATGTCGCCACGCGGGAGGATGCAGCGTTCCGTGCCCAATGATGCGCCTTTCAGCAACAGGGTTCTTTCCATCAAAATGCAAAGGTAAAGTCTTTTGTATGAACTGCAATAGGAAAGCCCGGGCAGTTATTAACAATCTATTATTGATAACTTTTTTCACACGCACGCGCGTACTGAACGGATTTAAATTGTAAATTTGAAATTCTAATAGTCCGAAAAAAACAATAACCATATGAAAGTCAGCATCATCATGGGATCGAAGAGCGACTGGGACGTGATGTCGGCCGCCTGCGAGACCCTCGATTCTTTTGGCGTTGAATATGAGAAGAAAGTGATCAGTGCGCATCGTACGCCGCAATTCTTCATGGAGTACATGGCCGGAGCCCGCGACCGCGGGGTCGGCATCGTGATCGCCGGCGCCGGCGGAGCCGCCCATCTGCCGGGCATGGCTGCTGCCCTGACAACGCTGCCCGTGATCGGCATCCCCATCCGCAGCAAGGCTTTGAACGGGATGGATTCCCTGCTTTCGATCGTCCAGATGCCGAGCGGCATCCCCGTGGCCACGATGGCCATCGACGGGGCGAAAAACGCGGCCCTCTATGCCGTGGCGATGCTGGCCCTTCACGACGAAGTGCTGGCAGCAAAGCTCGAAGCCTTCCGCAAGTCCCAGGCCGACAAGGTCCTGCAAACCGAGTTGTAGGAGGGAGCGATGGGAAGCCGCCGTATCTTTGTCGAAAAGAAGCCCGCGTTCCGGGTGGAGGCCGAGAGCCTTCGCAGAGAATTCAATGAAAACCTGTCGGCAGGCCTGCGCAGCCTCCGGCTCATCAACCTGTACGACCTCAGCGGCTTCAGCGACGACCTGCTCGAAAAAAGCCGCTACACGGTCTTCGGCGAGCGCGTGTCCGACACCGTCAGCGACAGCCTCGATCTTACGGGCCGCCGCTACCTGGCCGTGGAGTATATCCCGGGCCAGTTCGACCAGCGTGCCTCCTCGGCCCTCGACTGCGTCCACCTCATCGACCCGGCCGCCCAGGTGGATATCCGCAGCGGCCGCCT
>LUZE01000144.1 GCA_001602845.1 Bacteroidales bacterium Bact_13
AGCCACGAGGGCTCTGACCTCGCCAAAGGCAAAGCCCGCACAAGCGAAGCGACGGTCGATGGCGCAACACCCAGAGCGCCTAGCAAGCAAACAGATGCCCGGTCAAACCGGGCATGACGAAAGGATGCCTTAAGATTACGAAAAAGCCTGGCTATTTGCCAGGCCTTTTCGTAGCCCCGGGCGGAATCGAACCGCCATCTAAGGTTTAGGAAACCTCCATTCTATCCGTTGAACTACAGGGCCAACTTTACTGGGGCGCTGCCCCAAACCCCGCCGCTACGGCCTGCTATCACACAAGCCCCGCAACGGCCTCCGCTAGCGCCTGATGGCGCTTATCTCCATTAATTAAAAAAGCCGGTCTGGCCGGCTTTTTATTATGCTTCGATCAGATTACGCAACAGTCTTGTTGATGATCTGACGGCCACGGTAGAAGCCGCACTCAGGGCAAACGTGGTGATACATGACGGTAGCACCGCAGTTCGGGCAAGTAGCCAGCTGGGGAACGACGGCTTTGTCGTGGGTTCTTCTTTTATCTCGACGCTGCTTCGAGATCTTGTGTTTCGGATGTGCCATTTTTTCCTTCTATTTTAATTGTTTTTGTTTTCCAACAAGTCTTTCAAGCCCTCGAAAGGACGGGACAGGTCCGTGTCCTCAGCACCGGCATCAACCTCCGCCTCGGATATGTAACGGAGCATCTCGGGATTGCATTTTCCTTCGGGATGCACCTTTACCAGCGGAAGGCTCAGGCAGATGTAGTCGTAGACGAACTGGTCGAGGCTGAGCTCGCTCTCGGAGCGGTCTATGACCAGGACGTCATCGTCTACCTCGCCGGTCTCGTCAATGTCCACCGTACCGAAACCCACCGTCAGGTGCGGTTCGATGTCCACCTTCATCGTCAGGTCCTCGAGGCAACGGTCGCACTCGACCACCACGAAGCCCCCGATCTCGCAGACGACGTCCAGCAGGGTCTGGTGGCGGATGACGCTCACCTTCACGCTGCAGTCAGCGTCCTTGATCTGGCTGTTCTCGAATGCTTGAAAGAACTCTCCTCCAATTTCGAAACGGAAGGCGCTCTCTCCCAGGGGCAAACCCCTGACTGGAATCACGATATGCTGATACAATCCGTCCATTTCGGAAAAATTGGGCTGCAAATATAGCAAATTATTTTTAATATCAATTCCTTGACGCTCTTTTTCTTTCCGTCTCGTCAAGAATGATCTTCCGCATGCGCATCGACTTCGGCGTAACCTCCACCAATTCATCCTCCTGGATGTACTCCAGCGCCTCTTCGAGGCTGAAACGGATGGGCGGCGGCAGCATCACCTTCTCGTCGGTGCCTGCGGCACGCACGTTGGTGAGCTTCTTCGTCTTGCAGATGTTGATCACCAGGTCGAAATCGCGGATGTGCTCGCCAACCACCTGGCCGGCGTACACCTCCTCGCCCGGATCGATGAAGAACCGTCCGCGATCCTGCAGCTTGTCCATGGCGTAGGCCACGGAAAGGCCGGTCTCGTGGGCCACGAGCGAGCCGTTGGTCCGTTTCTCGATCTCACCCTTGTAAGGCTCGTAATCCTTGAAACGGTGCGCTACGACGGCCTCGCCCTGGGTAGCCGTCAGCAGGTTGCTGCGGAGGCCCATCAGGCCGCGGGCCGGAATCTCGAAATCGAGGTGCGTGCGGTCACCGCGCGTCTCCATGTGGATGAGGGCGCCCTTGCGGCGGGTCGTCATCTCGATGGCACGGCCCACGAACTCCTCAGGCACGTCGATGGTCAGGAACTCGATCGGCTCGCAGCGCTTGCCGCCGATCGTCTTGTCGAGCACGCGCGGCTGTCCGACCTGCAGCTCGAACCCTTCGCGCCGCATGGTCTCGATGAGGATGGACAGATGCAGCACGCCGCGGCCGTACACCACGAAGGAATCGGCGTTGACGCCGGGCTTCACGCGCAGCGCCAGGTTCTTTTCCAGCTCGCGTTCCAGGCGCTCCTTGATGTGGCGGGAAGTCACGAACTTGCCTTCGCGGCCGAAGAACGGCGAGTCGTTGATGGTGAACACCATGCTCATCGTGGGTTCGTCGACGGCGATGGGCGGCAGGGCCTCCGGATTCTCGAAATCAGCGATCGTGTCGCCGATCTCGAAACCATCGATGCCCACCACGGCGCAGATGTCGCCGCACTGGACCTGTTCCACCTTCTTCTTCTCGAGTCCCTCGAACACCATCAATTCCTTGACTTTCTGCTTCTCCACGATGTCGTAGCGCTTGCACAGCGAGACGGGCATGCCGGAGCGGAGCGTACCGCGGGTAATGCGGCCCACGGCGATACGGCCCACGTACGGGGAATATTCCAGCGACGAGATCAGCATCTGCGGCGTTCCCTCGACGACCTGCGGGGCGGGAATCTCCTCGATAATGGTGTCGAGCAGCACGGTGATATCGTTGGTGGGCTTGCGCCAGTCCAGGGACATCCAGCCCTGCTTGGCACTACCGTACACAGTCTTGAAGTCCAGCTGCTCCTCCGTGGCGTTCAGGGCGAACATCAGGTCGAAGACTTCTTCGTTCACCTCTTCGGGCCGGCAGTTGAGCTTGTCCACCTTGTTGATGACCACGATGGGCTTCTTGCCCATCTCGAGGGCCTTCTGCAGCACGAAACGGGTCTGGGGCATCGTACCCTCGAACGCGTCGACCAGCAGCAGCACGCCGTCGGCCATGTTCAGCACACGCTCCACCTCACCACCGAAATCGGCGTGGCCCGGGGTGTCGATAATGTTGATCTTCACATCCTTGTAAGGAACCGACACGTTCTTGGCCAGGATCGTGATGCCGCGCTCGCGCTCCAAATCATTGTTGTCGAGGATCAGTTCTCCCAAATCTTCCGCCTTGCGGGTCAGCTTGGCCTGGTAGATCATCCGGTCGACCAGCGTCGTCTTTCCATGGTCCACGTGCGCGATAATCGCTACGTTTCTGATATCTTGCATATTGTCTTTGTTGTCTTTCTCTGTAAAGGCGCAAAAGTATAAATAATCTCGCAATTTTCAGAAACTGTTTCGTATTTTTGTAGTATGGTTGAAAAGATCATCATTCTCGATTTCGGCTCCCAGGTGACCCAGCTCATCGGACGCCGCCTCCGCGAACTCAACGTTTACTGCGAAATCCATCCGTTCAACAAGATACCCGCGCTCGACGACAACGTCAAGGGCGTGATCCTGTCGGGCAGTCCCTGCTCGGTCACGGCACCCGACGCACCGCGCGTGGACCTGTCCGGCATCAAGGGACGACTGCCCCTGCTGGGCATCTGCTACGGCGCCCAGTACCTCGCCCATCACTACGGCGGGGCCGTGGAAAGTGCCGGCTCGCGAGAGTACGGCCGGGCGGAGCTGGAAGTCAAGATGCGCGACCCGCTGTTCGACGGCGTACCGCCAAAGAGCCAGGTCTGGATGTCGCACGGCGACACCATCACCGCCCTTCCCGGCGAATCGGTGGTACTCGCCTCCACGGCCAGCGTCGTCAATGCGGCCTACCGGTTCTACGGCGAAAAAACCTACGCGGTACAGTTCCACCCCGAAGTCTATCATACGGAATACGGATCCCGCATCCTGGCCAACTTCGTGAAGACCATCTGCGGTTGCAGCGGCGACTGGACACCGGCCTCCTTCATCGACACGACGGTCGATGAACTGCACCGGAAACTGGGCGGCGACAACGTGATCCTGGGCCTGAGCGGCGGCGTCGACTCCACGGTGGCGGCGGTCCTGCTCAACAAGGCCATCGGCGAGAGGCTGCACTGCATCTTCGTCGACAACGGCCTGCTTCGCCGGAACGAATTCAAGGAAGTGATGGAATCGTACCGCGGCATGGGCCTCAACGTTACGGGCGTCGATGCGGGCGAGCGGTTCCTTTCGGCCCTGGCCGGGCTGACCGATCCGGAAGCCAAGCGCAAGGCCATCGGCAAGACGTTCATCGACGTCTTCGAGGCCGAGGCGCGCAAGGTCGAGAACGCACGCTGGCTGGCGCAGGGCACCATCTATCCCGACGTCATCGAGTCGGCGGCCATCGGCGGCCAGGCGGCGAAGATCAAGAGCCACCACAACGTGGGCGGCCTGCCAGAGAAGATGAACCTGAAGATCGTGGAGCCGCTCCGCATGCTCTTCAAGGATGAAGTGCGGCGCGTGGGCAGGGCGCTCGGCATTCCGCAGTCGCTCATCGGGCGGCATCCTTTCCCCGGGCCTTCACTGGCTATCCGGGTGCTGGGCGAAGTGACGTTCGAGAAACTCGAGATCCTGCGCGATGCCGACAAGATTTTCATCGACATGCTCCGCGCTGACAGCCTGTACGACAAGATCTGGCAGGCGGGCACCATCCTGCTCCCGGTCAAGAGCGTGGGCGTGATGGGCGACGAGCGCACCTACGAGTATACCGCTGCGCTCCGGGCCGTCACCTCGACCGACGGCATGACCGCCGACTGGTATCCACTCCCCTACGACTTCATGGCCCGCGTCTCCAACGACATCATCCGCCACGTCAAGGGCATCAACCGCGTCGTCTACGACATCTCCTCCAAACCCCCGGCAACGATCGAATGGGAGTAAGGAGCGAAGTACGCGCAGGCAATGCCACCTGAATAAGTGATGTAGCGGGCGGAGGTGAAGCCTGCGGCGGTGAATTCGGCGCAGAGGGCTTCGTAGCGCGGGAAAGCCAGGACAGAATCAACGAGATAGCCATAGGCGGCGCCGCTTCCGACGGCCTTGCCCGCCAGCCGCATGGCATGCTTGAAATAGAACAGGTAAAGGGCGCGCCACAGGCGGTTCTTCGGCACGGCGAACTCCAGGACGGCCAGCTGGCCGCCGGGCTTCAGGACGCGGCGGATCTCGGCCAGACACTGCGGACGGTGGTCGAAGTTGCGGAGCCCGAAGGCAATCGTGACGACATCGAACGATCCGTCAGCGAACGGGATCTGCTCAGCCGACCCAAGCACGAACACCGGCCGCGGCTCGAGGTCACGGCACTTCGCCTTCCCTACCTCCATCATCTCCGCTGAAATATCCAGTCCTGTGACGGCATAGCCTTTCTCCGCCAGCGCCTTCGTCAGGTCGCCGGTGCCGCAGGCCAGGTCCAGGACGGCAGCGCCTGGCTTGACTTCTTTTTCCAGCATCCGGATGAAGCGCCGACGCCAGTGCCGGTCGACGCCGAGCGACATTCCGTGGTTCATCCGATCGTATTTTCCGGCGATCGAATCGAACATGCCGGCAATCTTTTTTGAATTTTTATCTAAAATTTCTTCCATCCGGGGTACAAAGTTAGAAAAAAGCAGTATATTTGCAGTCCCAATCCCCGCCCAGGTGGTGAAATTGGTAGACACGCCAGCTTGAGGGGCTGGTGCCCGCTTTAGGGCGTGCAAGTTCGAGTCTTGTCCTGGGCACTAAAAAAACCTGCTGCAGTTGCAGCAGGTTTTTTTGTACCCGGGGCACCTTTTTATTTCGTATATTTGTACGTATGAAACGTACTCTTCTCTCTGCAGCCATTCTTTTGTGCACGATCCTGACGGCGGCGGGCCAGCCGGTGGAGGCCGGCCTGGCACGGTTCCATGTAGGGGACGATCCGGCGTGGCGTGCGCCGCAATTCGACGACAGCGCCTGGCAGGTGCTTTCGCTCGACAAGACCTGGGACGACCAGGGCATCAAAAACGCCTACAACTATGCCTGGTACCGCATCCGGGTCGTCATCCCCGCTTCGCTGAAAAAAGGCGTCTCCGACAAGGTCCTGCTGGACCTGGGGCCCATCGACGATACCGACGAGACCTGGCTGAACGGCCATTTCGTCGGAAAGACCGGCACGAACCCCGAAGACCCGGAAGGATATGACAGCCAGTGGAGCGTGCCGCGCCGCTATATCGTGGACGCCAAATGGATCCGCTGGGACGCCGAGAACGTGATCGCGGTGCGCGTGTACAACAGCGGCAACCCGGGCGGCTTCTTTGAACGGCCCGTCCGCATAGGAAAACCGGAGCTGTCGGACTTCCTGACCCTGTCGCTCAAAGGCACGAAAGACGCCTGCCAGCTGGAACTGCGCAGCAGCATCAAGACAGCCGGCACGCTGGAAGTCTCCGTCAGTGAACCTGCAGAAGGAGATATCGCGGGCATCCTGCAGGAACAGGAGCCCGTCGTTAAGAAGGTCCGGCTCTCCCCCGGCAAGGAAACCCGGTTCTCCTGGCCGGTCAAGGAGCAGGGCCGCGTCAAAGTGACCTATCGCGACAACCGGATCGACGGGGAACTCACGGCCAGCTACGCGGCACCCTACATCCTTACGCCGCCCGCGCCCGCCACGCCGCGCTACAACGGTCCGCTGGTGTTCGGCGTACGCCCCGGCTCACCGGTGATCTTCCGCCTGGCTTTCTCGGGCGACAAGCCCATGCGCTACGCGGTCGAAGGCCTTCCGGAAGGCGTGAAACTGGACCCGGTGCAGGGCGTCCTGAGCGGCAGCGTCGCCGAAAAGGGCGATTATCCGCTGGTGCTCGTCGCCACGAACGACAAGGGTACGACCCGCGCCGCCTTCACCCTGAAGGTGGGCGACAAGATCGCCCTGACGCCGCCCATGGGCTGGAATTCCTGGAACTGCTGGGGCCTGAGCGTCTCGCAGGAGAAGGTGATGGCCAGCGCGGCCGCACTCATCAACCGGGGCCTCGCGGACTACGGCTACGCCTACATCAACGTAGATGACGCCTGGGAAGCCGAAGAGCGTGCCGCAGACGGCAGCATCGTCTGCAACGAGAAGTTCCCCGACATGAAGGGCCTGGGCGACTGGCTGCACGGCAACGGCCTGAAGCTGGGCATCTACTCCAGCCCTGGCGACCGCACCTGCGGCGGCTACCTGGGCACGCTGGACCACGAACAGCAGGATGCCGAGACCTGGAACAGCTGGGGCGTGGACTACCTGAAATACGACTGGTGCGGCTACAGCAAAGTCTTCAACGCACAGGCTGACCGTTCCACTGCCTCCTACGTGCGCCCCTATCTGAAGATGCAGGAGTACCTGCGCCAGCAGCCACGCGACATCTTCTATTCCCTGTGCCAGTACGGCATGGCGGAGGTCTGGACCTGGGGACACGCCGTTGATGCCAATTCATGGCGCACCACCGGCGACATCACGGACACCTGGAAGTCGCTCTACAACATCGGCTTCACCCGGCAGACGAACCTCTACCCCTACGCCGGCCCCGGCCATTGGAACGACCCCGACATGCTGGTGGTGGGTAAAGTGGGCTGGAGCGACCAGCTCCGCGACAGCCGCCTCACGCCCGACGAGCAGTATACGCACATCACCCTGTGGTCGCTGCTGGCGGCCAACATGCTCATCGGCTGCGACATCGCACAGATCGACGACTTTACGTTCAACCTCCTCTGCAACAATGAGGTGAATGCCGTGAACCAGGACATCCTGGGCCGGCAGGCCCACCGGGACGTCGATGAGGACGGCCTGCAGGTCTGGAGCCGCCCGCTGGCCGACGGCGGCACGGCGGTAGGCATCTTCAACCTGAACGGCCATGACATGCCGGTCGCCCTGGCAGAAGCGCTCGCCAAGGCCGGCATCCCGGCCAGGGACACCGTCCGCGACCTCTGGCGCCAGCAGGACATCCCCGTGAACGCGGTTTACAACATCCCCTCGCACGGCGTGCGTTTCATCAAGGTAAAATAAAGACATGCAATACAGGAAGGATAAATACGGAAACGAACTGTCGGTACTCGGATACGGGTGCATGCGGTTCACCAAGACGGCCGGCATCATCGACCTGGACAAGGCCGAGAAAGAGGTGATGGCTGCCATCCGGGCCGGCGTCAACTATTTCGACACAGCCTTCATCTACCCGGGCAGCGAGGTGGCCCTCGGCAAGATCCTCGAGCGCAACGGCGTCCGCGACAAGGTCAACATCGCCACCAAGCTTCCCCAGTATCTTGTCCAGCGCAGCGCCGCCTTCGACATGTACTTCGACGAAGAGCTCAAGCGCCTGCGCACCGACCACGTGGATTACTACCTGATGCACCAGATGTCGGACTATGCCCAATGGGAAAAGCTCAAAGGCCTCGGCCTCGTCGAGTGGATCGAAGCCAAGAAGAAAAGCGGCGCCATCCGGAACATCGGCTTCTCCTACCACGGCACGCCCGGACATTTCCTGAAGATCCTGGCCGCGTACGACTGGGACTTCTGCCAGATCCAGTACAACTACCGCGATGAGAACACCCAGGCCGGTGTCACCGGCCTCAGGGCCGCAGCCGAACGGGGCATCCCTGTGGTGATCATGGAACCGCTCCGCGGCGGCAAGCTCGTCAGCCTGCTCCCCGAACCGGCCAAGAAGCTGATGGCCCGCAACCCGCGGGGATGGACGCCCGCCGAATGGGCGTTCCGCTGGCTCTACAACCAGCCCGAGGTGACCGTCGTCCTCTCGGGCATGAACTCACTGGAAATGGTGGAAGAGAACGTCAGGACCGCCTCGGAAGCCCGCGTCGGCGAATTCACCGAAAACGATTTCGCCCTGATCGGCGATGTGGTGAAGGAAATCCAGCAGCGGGAAAAGGTCGGCTGCACCGGCTGCGCCTACTGCATGCCCTGCCCCCAGGGCGTCGACATCCCCACCATCTTCCGCTGCTACAATACGATGTACACCGAGCGGAAGCAGGCCGGCCGTTTCCAGTACGTGCTCTCAGCCAGCTTCACGCAGAACCCCGCCTTCGCCACCCAGTGTATCGGCTGCGGCAAGTGCGAGAAGCATTGCCCGCAGACCATCCCGATCCGGGAAAAACTGAAGGAGGCGGACAAAGCGCTCCGCCCCCTTCACTATCGCATCTTCACGGCCATCGTCCGCGGTAACATGTACCGCAAGATCCGCCGGAAAGAAAAGCAGGAAAAACCCGCCTAATAGGGCTCGTACCGCAGGTCCAGCGTATCCAGCACCGGGCACGACGCGATATTGTCCATCCGCATGCCGCCGCCTTCCATCGCCTCATAGACGAAGACGACGATCCGCAGCTTGCGGCCTTCCGGCATCTGGGACCGCATCACGACACCGCCCGTCGCATCCCAGATCTCACCACCCTGGCAATAGAATTCGCTGTCCGGGAAAACCAGCATCCCCCGGAACACCGAGTTGCACACCACCGGGTCCTTGCCGAACTTTTCGATGGGGATGTTGTCTTCCACCAGCATGACGCAGAAATGGTAGAATCCGGTCTTGACGACATAGCAGTAAACGTGGAAATCGATGTAATTGCCTGAATAGCTGGGATACGACTCAATCCGGATGCCGGCATGCTGGGCCGTGCCGACCGTCTGGTTGTCCACATAATTCGTGAGTTTGGAAACGTCGGGCGTCGTCATCCGGAGCTTGTTCAGGTCCATCAGCAGCGTGGGATAGCCGTTCACGCCCAACTGCTTCTTGAACTCCTGCGCCGACCCGGCGCTGATACGCTCGTGGAACAGCACGTCGATGATGCGTCCCGGGCGCATGCCCTGCGCCGTCTTGACGGCATCCAGCATGGAAGGGCAGGAACCGCAGCTGTAGTCGGCGAAAGTGAAAGCGGCCGACCGGTGGAAATAACGGTTCCCCCGGTCGGCGCTTCCGTCGATTGGATCGATCACGGGTTCCGGTTCGACCGGATCAGGCTCCGGCCCGTCGCAGGCGCAGGGCGCCAGGACGAGCAGCAGCATCACGATCAAAGGGAACCGCTTCATAGGCATTCGTTTAACGCACACCTGAATGGCCGCCGCCGGAGAAGCCGCCACCGCCGCCGAAAGACGAATGGCCGCCACCGCCGCTGCGGCTGAAGCCGCCCAGCGAACCGCCGCCCGAATAGGACGAAGACGGCACATAGGAATGGCGCGACAACACATCCGCATAGGAGTTCGTCAGGTAGATCACCCGCGACATGTCGGTATAGCCCATCGAACAAGCCTTCTCGAAGACCACCGGATCGATGTCCTTGAGTTCCTTGGCCACCTTGTCGGCGATGCCGAAGAGCGAGGCGAAGATCAGGTACTCGCGCCAGAGCGCCACTTCCGGGGACGTGCGCTGCTTGATGAGCGTCGTATCCTCGAGGAAGCTCCGGAAACCGACGATCTTCTGGTTTTCAACCTGGCCGGAAGCGGAATACTCCCCTGCCGTATAATAACCCCGCGTGGAGAGGCGGTCCTTGCCGCTGCTCGTGACACGCGTCGTCCAGCTGATCAGCGAACCGGAGTGGCTCTTGGCCCAGGTGGAGAACTCCTTCTCTTCCAGGACGTGGTTCTTGCCGCTGGCCTCGTACATGAACTTCCAGAGGGACTCTTCCACATGGTCGAGCTTCAGGAAGCCCTGGCTGTCGGGCTTGAAGTAGATGTCCACCTTGCCCGTGTCGAGCGACTTGACCGCCTCCAGGCAGCCCTCCTGCAGCATGTGCAGGATCATCGCCGAGGCCACGGAGTTCTTCTTCGCCTTCAGGTCGGGCGACGTGCTGATGACATAATAGTTCATCAGGATGTCGCCGCCGTACGGCACTTCACGCGACCAGGGAATGCTGGACAGGTTCAGCGTACCGAAGGTATTCTTCTTCTTTTTCCGCTTCTGCACGATTCGGATAATCAGCGGCACGAACGGCAGCAGGATCATGCCGAGGAAGAAGACGACGCCCAGTATGGTATAGAGGATCTCCTCCCGCCTCGTCATCGGCACGTCGGGTTCGTCAGCCCCTTCCAGGGCCCGGTCGAGCACGACGCTGAACGGGCGTTCCTGCACGCTCTCCGAGGCGAAAGTGCCTTTGTCGAAGCGCAGCAGCAGGATCATGGAGTAGCTGGGCTCCATCGGGTTCTCGGTCTCGGCGATCACCTTGCCGTCCTCCCGCCAGATGTAGCCGTCATACCCGAAGGCCCAGATGCGCGTGAGGGTGTCCATCACAAAGCCCGGCTTCTCGATCGTCACCTTCACGTGCTCGCCGCGGAAATCGTTGGGCGTGTAGAACTGGTAATGGATCATGTCGTAGTCGTCCAGGCTCTTGACCAGGTTGGTCAGCCTGTAATTGACGGTATAGGTGCGCCGGCCGTAGTCGCCGATGCCCCAGCAGATCTCATACCCGTTGCTGATGGAGTTCAGGCCGCAATGCTCCTTCTTCCGCTCGAACGAGCGCTCGGTGTCCCAGTGCCGGTCGGTCGTGTACGTCACGCCCGTCTCGTCGGAAACCGTCAGGTCGAGGATCTTGATGTCGCCCAGGTTCTCGCGGCCCAGGTAGACCTCGGTGCCGCGGCTGAGCGTCATGTCCCACACCTCACGGATCAAGGCGCTTCCGTCCGTCGCCAGCTCCACGGTGATGTCGACATCGTGGACCTGGTTCTGCGCAAGGGCAGAAAGGCCCTGCAGGAGCAGGGCCAGAAGGATGATCAGGTTTCTGAAAGGCTGTTTCATGCGCGCAAGCCGGTTAGAGCCGCATCGAAGGCATTTCTTCCTTCTCCTGGTTCGTCTTCAGATACTCGCGCTGTGCGAAATGCAGCATCGAAGCCACGATGGAGCTCGGGAACTGGCGGATGAGCTGGTTGTACTTGGTCACGGAGTCGTTGTACACCATCTGGCTCATACGCACCTGGTTCTGGTAGGTGTTGACGCTGTCCATCGTCTTGATGTAGGTCTCGTTGGCCTTGATTTCCGGATACTTCTCCACCACGACGTTCAGGCGCTGCATGGCCTGCGTGAAGAGTTCCTCCTGCGCGTTGGCATCAGAGCTGGTGCTCGTCGCCGTGATGGGACGGCGCTGCGCGATGGTGTCGGTGATGGTCTTGTACTCGTGTTCGGAATAACTTTTGGTCAGTTCGGCGAGTGCCTTGAGGGCATCCCAGCGGCTGGCGAGCTGCACACCGATCTGGCTGAGGCCGTTCTTGCAGATTTCTTCGTGCTTGACGAGGTTCCGCTGGACCGAGATGAACCAGAGGACCAGAATTGCCACGATGGCAATGATAATCAGAATAGTCATAGCCGTATACTAATTGAATTGTTGAATATCGATATGGTTAGTCTTTCGTTACGCGTTCGAGCCACTTCACCATGCCGAGCATGATCGACATCGAGACGAAGCAGATGACCAGGAACACGGTCCAGCACTTCCAGATCGGCCATGCGTTGAGCATGATCGGGCCGACGAAGATGAACAGGTTGCCGATGGCCGTAGCACCGAGCCAGAGGCCCTGGCAGAGGCCGACCATGTGCTTGGGCGCCACCTTCGAGACGAAGCTCAGGCCCAGCGGCGAGATCAGCAGTTCGGCGACGGTCAGGAAGAAGTAGATGACGAACATCACCCAGTAGCCGGATTTGGCAAGGCCTGCAGCCGCCATCTGCGTGGAGTCCATGGCGCGGAAAGCGTCGCCGGACGGATAGTGGTTGGCCACGGAGAGGATGACCAGGAACAGGTACGCCAGGCCCGCGATGAACATGCCGAGCGAGATCTTGCGCGGCGTGGAAACGGGTTTGCCCTTGCGTGCCAGTGCGGCGAAGATGCCCATCACGATCGGCGTCAGGATGATGACGTAGAGCGGGTTGAGGGCCTGTGAAATCTCGGGCGCGATCTTGTCGGAGTTGACGAAGTCACGGGCGAAGACCATCAGCGACTGGCCGTTCTGGTGGAACGAGAGCCAGAAGAAGATGGCGATGCCGAGCACTGCGAACAGCGCTGCCATGCGCTGCTTGATCTCCTTGGCCATGGCCTGACGCTCCTCGGGGGTATATTCAACGCTCTGTGCGGCGACCTTCTTGCCGGGCTGCGGGAATTTGTGCTTGGTGCACAGGAAGATGACCAGCGAGGTGACCATGGCGACCGCCGAGACGATGAACGCCCAGTGGATACCGGTATTGAACACCTGCACATAGTCGGAGCAGAAACGGGAAGGATCGGCGAGCACCGACGGGTCGGTCACGG
>LUZE01000145.1 GCA_001602845.1 Bacteroidales bacterium Bact_13
AGCCACGAGGGCTCTGACCTCGCCAAAGGCAAAGCCCGCACAAGCGAAGCGACGGTCGATGGTGCAACACCCAGAGCGCCAAGCAAGCAAACAGCGTCATTGATGCTCTGGACGGCAGAGAAGGTTTTGGATATATTCGGGGTGTTGAGTACCTTTGTTCCTATGAAGAAGATACTGCTACTTGTGACTGTCGGGCTGATGGCCTGCGGTCTGTGCCGGGCGCAGCTGCCTGCCGGGACATGGTCGGGCGCGCTTGACATTCAGGGCGTCTCTCTGACGCTGGTGTTTAACTTTTCTGAAGACGGATGTACGCTCGACGTGCCCGACCAGGGCACAAAAGACTTGAAAGCCAATGCGTCGCTGACGGCGCTGGGCGCCGTGCACGTGGATGTGCCCTCGATCGGGGCCTCGTTCGAGGGCTATCGTTTCGGAGACAAGATCAACGGCACCTTCTCGCAGTACGGCGTTTCATTTCCGCTGACACTCGTACCCGGCGCACCGGAACGGAAGCGCCCGCAGACGCCGCAACCGCCCTATCCTTATACGACGGAAGAAGTATCCTTTACCAATGTGGACGCTGTATTGCGCGGCACGTTGACCTTGCCCGAGGGCTATACTAATCAGACACTGGTGCTGCTGATGGTCACGGGCAGCGGACTGCAGGACCGTGACGAGACGCTGTACGAGCACAAACCCTTTGCCGTCATCGCCGATTACCTTGCGCGCCGGGGCATCGCGACGCTGCGCTACGACGACCGCGGCTTCGGAGAATCGACGGGCGACATGATTCGTGTCACGACCGAGGACTTGAAGAACGATGCCGTGGCAGGCATCGCCCTGTTGCGCACGCGTTTCGACCACGTGGGCGTGATCGGCCACAGCGAGGGCGGTACAATCGCCCTGATGCTGGCCACCGAGAAAAAAGTCGATTTCATCATCAGCCTGGCCGGGGTGGTGGTTTCCGGCCGCGAAACGCTGCTGGCACAGAACCGCGACGGACTGCTGCAGGCAGGCATCGACGAGAAGACGACGGATGCCTATTGCAAGGCCCTGGAAGATATCTTCACTGCCGTGACGGACGGACTGCCGATGCCTTCGGCAGAAGATTACAATCTGCCGACACCGCTGAAGCAGAACCTGCAGCAGGTGCAGGCACAGCTGGGGCTTCCGTATCTGCGCTACTTCGTGAAACTCGATCTGTCAAAACGGCTGGATGCGGTCACCTGCCCGGTACTGGCGCTCAACGGCACAAAGGACACGCAGGTCGACTGCACGGCGAACCTGGGCGCCCTGGACCGCGGCCTGCCGATGTCTGAAAAGAACAAGGTCCAGGCGATGGAAGGGCTTAACCATCTCTTCCAGCATTGTACAACCGGCATTGCCGCCGAATATCCGCAAATCGAGGAAACCTTCTCGCCGGAAGTGCTCGCCCTGATTGCCGACTGGCTGCTGGGTCTGTGATTTACGCTTATTCTTCGGTATCCCGAGGCTTTTCGTCCTTGGGTGCGCGATGTAAATAATAAGTGGCCTGTTCGCTGGCGCCATAACCGAAAAGACCGACGGTTGCCTCGGGTTGGCGGAGAATCATGTTGTCTCCGTTCATCTCGACCTCATAGATACCGAGCAGTACGATGGCCTTGCCATTATCGCCTTTGTCGAGGCCTTTCTTGAATTCTATGATGCCAGTCGATTCGTTATAGGTGAAACTCTCGATGTCCGGAAACTCAAAATTGAACCAAAGCGTTGCATAGTTCGTTTTGCTGAGTAGCAGGCGACAGTACTCCGTAGAAAAGTCAGTCGTGTTTGTGGTAGTTGTCGCATTGCCGTTTATGGTTACCGAGGCCGTGACGACAAGCTTGTCGAACACCCAGAAACCGTAAGGAGTCCCGTCAACATCGTCTTCACGATTAAAAGACTCGCAGGAACAAAGCATAAATGTGGCGAATATGCCGATCAGGATGGTGCTGAAAAACTTTTTCATGATAGTATAGTATTAAACAATAGTTTAAGTACTACAAAAATTGTGCCTGCTGAAATCCTTACAGGTAGCCGGCGGTGACGGAGGCGGGGCAGCGAAGGAGGCCGGCGGGGGAGCCGGTGTAGAGCAGCCGGCCGCCGTCCTCTCCGGCGCCGGGGCCGAGTTCCAGCAGGAAGTCCGCACTGCGGATGACGTCGAGGTTGTGCTCAATCATGTAGACTGTATTGCCTCGCTCGACGAGCGAGTCGAAGAGCCGGATGATGTGACGGATGTCCTGTACGTGCAGGCCGTCCGTGGGCTCGTCCACGATGAAAATGCGCCCCTCCACGCCCAGGTAGGTGGCCAGCTTCAGCCGCTGAAGCTCGCCGCCCGAGAGCGTCGAGAGCGCCTGGTTCAGGTGCAGGTACTGAAGGCCTACGTCCACCAGCGGCCGGAGTTTCTGCTCAATGACGGTCCCGGCGAAGAAGCGGGAGGCCAGCCGCACGGAAAGGTCCATGGCCTGCGCGATGTTGAGCGTTTCGCCGGTCACGGGGCTGGTCAGCGTATAGTGCAGCGCCTCGTCGCGGTAACGCAGTCCGCCGCAGGCCTCGCAGGTCGTCTCGATGGCATCCATGAACGCCATTTCCGACACGATGACACCCTTTCCGCCGCATACCGGGCAGGCGCCCGCCCCATTGAATGTGAAGTATGCTTCCTTGATCTTGTGCGCCCGCGCAAAGGCCTTGCGGATATCACCCGCAACGTCCATGTACGTGCCGGGCGTGGACCGCAGGCTGACGCCGATGTTCTTCTGACTGATGTAGATGACTTGCTCCGGATCGGGGAACTGCTGCCGGAAGCATTCCATCAGCGAGCTCTTGCCCGAACCCGCCACGCCGGCCACGACGCCAAAGACGCCCAGCGGAAAGTCTACCGACAAGTCCTGCAGATTGTTCAGCGAGGCATGCTCCACCCGAAATGAGCCGCTGCCTGTCCGCGGCACGGCCTTAAACGGCAGCCGCTCCTCGACGAGATGCCCCGTCGCGGTATCGCTCTTCAGCAGTTCGTCCCACGACCCCTCAAACATAATCCGGCCGCCGTCGATGCCGGGGCCCGGCCCCAGGTCTACGATGTGGTCGGCGATGCGGATCATCTCAGGATGATGCTCCACCAGCAGCACGGTGTTGCCCGCGTCGCGGAGCCGCCGCACCGAGCGTTTCAGCCGCTCGATGTCGCGCGGATGCAGCCCCACGCTCGGTTCGTCGAGGATGTACAGCACATCGGCCAGCGACGAGTTGATGTACTTGGCAATCTTACAGCGCTGTGCCTCGCCGCCCGATAGCGTGCCGACCGGCCGGTTCAACGACAGATAGCCCAATCCGATCTCCTCCAGGGCCGTCAGGCGCGCCCCGATGACCTCTTTCAAATCCGCGGCCAGCGGGTCCGAAAGCCCCTGGACCCACGCATTCAGCCGCGTGACAGACATCGCGCAGATCTCCGCGATGTTCAGCCCCTCGATCCTGCAAGTCAGCACTTTGGGATTGAGTCGCGCGCCACCGCAGTCCGGGCAGGTGCCCATGGTGAGCATGGGGTTCAGCACGGCGGCGTGCAGCAGGCCCTCCTCCGAGTTGATGATGCTGCGGTACATGCGTGGGATCAGGCCCTCGTACTTGGCGGTCTTGGGCCAGTTCGCAGGCGGGTTCTTGAGCCGGATCTGCGGGCTGTTGAGGAAGAGGTCCAGTTCTTCGGGCGAGTAGTCCTTGATTTTCTTGTCGAGGTCGAACAGGCCGCTGTGCGCATAGCGGATCCAGCGCCAGCCGCCCTTGCCGAAGGCGATGTAATGGATCGTGTCCTCGTCGTTGAGGCTCTTGTCAAAATCCACGAGCTTGTGGATGTCGAGTTCGCGGATCTCGCCCAGCCCGGCGCAGCGCGGGCAGCTGCCCTGCGGATGGTTGAAGCTGAAGCTGTCGGAGTATCCCACGAACGGCTTGCCGACGCGCGAGAAGAGCAGGCGAAGCAGCGCATAGATGTCGGTGTAGGTGCCGACGGTCGAGCGGGAGTTCTGTGCGGGCTTTTTCTGATCGATGACGATGGCGATGGGCAGGCCCTCAATGCTGTCGACCTTCGGCCGCCCGTATTTCGGCAGGTACTGCTGCACGAAGGTGGGAAAGGTGTCGTTGAGCTCACGGCGGCTCTTCGCGGCGATGGTGTCCATTACCAGCGAACTTTTGCCGGAACCCGAAACGCCCGTGAAAATGGTGATCTTGTATTTCGGTATGTCGAGCGAGAGGTCGCGCAGGTTGTTCTCGCGCGCACCCCGGATCTGGATGGTGTCGAAGGTTTTCATCAAGACAAAGTTAAAAAAATAAGGGGAGAATCGGGATAATTTGTATATTTGTCAGATACACCAAAGACAAAGGGAACCCCATGCGATACATCAAATTACTGATCCTGACCCTGCTGCTGGCCGTTCCGGCCTTTGCACAGCAGCCCGTGTCCTGGAAGGCCGAGGCCGTCCGGGTGGAAGGCAATACCTATGAGATCCGCGCCACGGGCACGATTGCCGGCAACTGGCACATCTACGACCTGACCGACTACGGATACAACGGCCCGAACGGCACGTTGTTCACCGTCGAAGCCGGCGACAAGGTCAAGTTGCTCGGCGACCCGTACATCTCCTCGGAGGTGCACAAGGGCTTCGATGACGTGTTCGGCATCGAGATCGGCACCTGCGACGGGCCGGTGATCATCTGCCAGAAAGTGGAGCTGCTGCAGGGGAATGAAGTGACGGTTCCCGTGACGGTGGAATGGCAGGCCTGCAACGACGAGAACTGCATCCCGCCGGACGATGTGACGATCGATGTGACCCTGCCGGGCGGTGAAGGCCTGCCGGTAGTGGCTGCGACGGAGGACGAAGGTGCGAATGATTTGGCGCCCGGCGAGGGCAAATCCATCTGGGGCCTGATCCTCGAGGCGATCGCCTGGGGTTTCGTGGCGCTGCTCACGCCTTGCGTTTTCCCGATGATCCCGATGACGGTGAGCTTCTTCCTGAAGCAGAACCAGACGGCGGAAGGGGAGGAAAAGAAGAAAGGCCGCGGCAAGTGGCTGGCCACGATCTTCGGCCTGTCGATCGTGGGTCTTTATACCATTCCGATTGCGGTCATCATCCTGATTACGTACTTCGCCGGCGGCGAAGCCGTGACGGCCGACATCTTCAACTGGCTGGCGACGCACTGGCTGCCGAATATCATCTTCTTCCTGATTTTCATGATCTTCGCAGCCTCGTTCTTCGGCGCTTTCGAGATTACCCTGCCGAACTCCTGGCTCAACAAGTCGGATGCCAAGAGCAACAAGGGCGGCTTGGCCGGCGTGTTCTTCGTGGCCCTGACCCTGGTGCTGGTTTCGTTCTCGTGCACGGGGCCGATCGTGGGCTCGGTGCTCATCAAGAGCACGCAGGGACAGTTCTGGGAGCCGATCATCACGATGCTCGCCTTCTCGATCGCGTTCGCCCTGCCGTTTACGCTGCTGGCCTTCGCACCCAGCTTGCTCAGCAAGCTTCCGAAGAGCGGCGGCTGGCTTAACAGCGTGAAGGTGGTGCTGGGCTTCGTCGAGGTGGCGCTGGGCTTCAAGTTCCTCAGCGTGGCCGACCAGACCTACCACTGGCACCTGCTCGACCGCGAGGTCTACCTGGCCATCTGGATCGTGGTCTTCACCCTGCTGGGACTCTACCTCATGGGCAAGATCAAGTTCAAATATGACAGCCCGGTGCAGCACATCAGCGTCTTCCGCCTGATTCTGATCATCATCGACTTCACGTTCGTGGTATATATGATCCCTGGAATGTGGGGCGCTCCGCTCAAGGCCCTCTCGGGCTATCTGCCGCCCATTACGACGCAGGATTTCGTGCTAGACCCGGCACAGCATTCGGGCGGGACGACCTATGTCGTCGGGGCGCAGGATGACGAGGATGGCGCCCTTTCCCATCGTAAATATGCGGATTTCCTGCACATGCCCTACGACATTCCCGCTTTCTTCGATTACGAAGAGGCTCGTGCCTACGCGGCGAAGGTCGGAAAGCCCGTGCTGCTCGACTTTACCGGCCACGGCTGCGTGAACTGCCGGGAGATGGAATCACGCGTCTGGAGTGATCCCCGCGTGCTGAAAATGATGAAGAACGACTATGTGGTCTGCTCGCTCTTCGGCGACGACAAGAAAGTGCTCGACAAGGCGGACTGGGTAACGACCGAGGACGGCAAGGTGCTCAAGAGCCTGGGCAAGATCAACTCGTACTTCATGATGAAGCGCTACCACGTGAACGCGCAGCCCTATTATGTGATCCTCGATCCGGTGACGGAAAAGAACAAGGTCCCGGCCCGGAGCTACAACCTTGACGTGGACGGATATGTCAAATTCCTTGAAAATGGACTGAAATGAAAAAAATATTGCTCTGCTGCCTGCTGCTGGCCGGACTGTCCGCCGCAGGCTTTGCCCAAAACATCCGGGAAGGCGTCCAGGCCCCCGATTTCTCCGCACAGAAAGTTGACGGAACGGTTTTTACACTCTCTTCGCTGCAGGGCAAGTATGTCGTGCTCGATTTCTGGGGCAGCTGGTGTAAATGGTGCATCAAAGGTTTCCCGGACATGAAGGCTGCGTATGCGAAATACAAGGACAAGATCGAGTTCGTGGGCGTTGCCTGCGGAGATACGGAAGCGAAGTGGAAGGCCGCTACGGCGAAATACGAGCTTCCCTGGATCAGCGTGCTCAATCCTGCGGCGAACGACCTGTCCAAAGTCTATGAAATACAGGGTTTCCCCACGAAAATGGTCCTCGACCCCAAAGGCAAGATCGTGAAGATCATTCTCGGCGAGGATCCCGCCTTCTACACTTATCTGGAGTCGCTATAGCTGCGATTTGAACAGCCGGAGGAATCGCTCCCGGAAGCGATTGTCCTTCGACCGGCGGGCGGCTTCGTCCGCAGAGACTTCGCGGCATTCTTTCAGCAGATCCAGGAAACAGGCCTTCTCGTCGACGGTGGTTGCCGTATCGCGGATGAAGGCGCAGACTTCATAATCGAGATACAGGCTCCGATTGTCGAAGTTGACCGAGCCGATCCAGCACTGTACGTCGTCGCAGATGAAAACCTTGCTGTGATCGAAGCGGGGCAGATATTCATAGATGCGGATGCCGGCTTCCAGCAGTTCCGGGAAAAACGACTGGTTGGCGATTCTCATAAAATCGTGGTCTGCCTTTTCCGGAACGATGATGCGGACATCGATGCCGCGGGCTGCCGCCGCTTTGAGGGCGGAAACAAGCGTGTCGGGCGGGCAGAAGTAGGGCGTCTCAAAGTAGGCGTAGTCCCGGGCTGTCTGCAGGGCTTCGAGGTATCGCTTCACGAAGATGGGATAGGCGGGTCCGCCTGCGACGATTTCGATCTCGTCGTCCGGCGCGGGAGCTTGGGGCCCAGCCGGTGCCCCGGTGCCGCCCAGCGCTGTCCACATGCGGTAAAAAACGTATTCCAGCTGGGCCACGGGCGGGCCTTCGATCCGAAGATGCGTATCGCGCCAGTGATAACGGTAGTCATCGGTCAGGTTCATCCCGCCCAGATAGCCGATCCGGGAGTCGATGACCACGATTTTCCGGTGGTCGCGCAGATCGATGCCGGAAAGGGCGTCCCACCGTTTAAAATCGGTGAAAAAACGGACTTCGATACCGGCTTTCTCCATTTCGGTAAAAAAGCGTTTGGGCATGAGGCCGTGGACAACGTTCTCGACGATCAGCCGGACCGGGATTCCTTCTGCCGCCTTGCGCACCAGGACATCGCGGACCGCCCGGCCTGATTCGTCGTCGGCGAAGTGATAATACTCCAGACAGATCGACGAGCGGGCCTGCTCCAGGTCGGCCAGCAGCAGTTCCCATTTCCGCTCGCCCGAATGGATGACTTCCAGTTTCGGGGCGGCGTTCGCCAGGCTTCCGAGCACAAGCAACAACCAGCAGAGCAGGATGGACGATTTCTTTGCCAAGGACTACAAGGTATTGGAAAGGAACAGGATCAGTATTACAAGAAGCACCATCACAGTTTCGGCCAGCCGGTTGATGCGGACCGCCCGCTGCATGTCGGCGGTGGTCAGCAGGCGATCGTTCGTTCCGATGTACGGTTTCCAGACCTCCTCGCCGAAGTAGTTGTGCGGCCCGCCGAAGCGGCAGTCGAGGATGGCGGCCAGGGCGGCTTCGGGATGGCCGGAGTTGGGGCTCAGGTGCAATTGCCCGTTCTTGTGCACCCAGCCGATCTTTCCGAGTTTACCGCCAACCAGCAGCATCAGGAAAGCGGTCAGCCGGGCCGGAATCCAGCCGGCCACGTCGTCGAGCCGGGCGGCGAAGCGTCCGAAATCGAGATACCGTTCGTTGCGGTAGCCGATCATCGAGTCAAGGGTGTTGATCATCTTGTAGGCCATCATGCCCGGCACGCCGAGCAGTGCGAACCAGAAGAGGGGGGCGATGACGCCGTCGTTGAGGTTCTCGGCGAGGGTTTCGAGTGCAGCGGTGCGGATCTCCTGGGCCGAGAGTTCCGACGTGTCGCGGCCCACGATGCGGGCTACCTGCGTACGGCCTTCTTCCAGTGACCGGTCCACGGCCCGGAAGACTTCGCGGACTTCGCGGATGAGGGTCGTGCCGGCCAGGCAGAAGAAGATGAGTACGGCTTTGACGATCCACTCCAGCCAGTGGCCCAGGCCGGCCTTTTCACCGAGATAGCGGAGTGCACCGAGCAGGAACAGCGTCAAGGCGAATGTGCCGACAACCAGCAGAATGGTCAGCAAAGCGCCTTTCAGGCGGCGGTTCTTCCCTTTGTTCCAGTGCTTTTCCCCGGCTGCGATCAATTTGCCGAAGCCCACGACGGGATGGGGCAGCCACGCGGGGTCGCCGATCAGCAGGTCCAGGAGCCAGCCGGCCAACAGCGTGATGATCCGGCTCACGGGCGTTCCTCCAGGTATTGTTTGACAGCCGCCACCAGTGCCTCATTTTCTACTGCCGTCTGCGTAGCGATACGGAAGTGGCCGGCGTCGAGTCCTTCGAAGTTCGAGGCGTCGCGGATCAGGATACCATGCCGTTCAGCGAGCCATTGCTTGAGGTCAGCGGCGCTGCCTTCTGCCAGGTGGCAGAGGAAGAAATGGGTTTGGGTCGGCTCGGCCGACAGGCCGGGCAAGGCGTTCAGGGCTTCGCGAAGCCGCCGGGTCTCGGCGAGCAGGGCATCAAGGTTGATGAGGCCGGTGTCGGGGTGTTCACAGAGATACAGGCCGGCTTCGATGGCCAGTGCATTAACGCTCCAGGGCATGCGCACGGCGCGGATTCTTTCGATCAGCGCCGGGTTAGCGGTGACGTATCCGAGGCGCAGGCCGGGGATGGCGTAGCGTTTGGTCATCGAATGGAGTTGCACGACGTTCGGATAGCGGACGGCTTCTGCGGCCGTTAGCAGGGGTTCTTTGGTGAAGAATCCATACGACTGGTCGATGACGAACACCGTCTCCGGATTCTCTTCGATGGCCGCCACAATCTGCTCCTTCGGCAGGACGCTTCCCGTCGGATTGTTCGGATTACACAACCACATAGTCATGCCCGGCTTGACCGGGCATCTCTCCGCTCGCTCCGCTCTTCCGGTTTCCGATTCGTTCGCCGATGCTCCAGGCGCAACCGGAACCGGTCGTTGCTGCGGGCTCTCGCCCCGACCGAACCGCGGTTGCTCCACCAGGCCCTCGCACGGCTCTCTCATCGGGCAATCCTCATCGCTACGCTCGCTTTGCATAAGCCAGAGCAGCGGAGCGAGCGCCACAGAGTGGGAATAGAGGGTGCAGGCGTCGGCGTATTCGTTGAAGGTGGGTTGAAGGATCGTCGTGCGGGCGCCGGCGAAGGCGTGGGCGGTCAGGTAGATGGCTTCGGTGGCGCCGTTGGTCACGCAGACGGCGGCGGGATCGATGCCCAGACGGCCGGCAAGAGCGCGCTCGAGCGAGTAGGGCTCCGGCTCCGGATAACGACCGATTGCATCAAGCCGCTGGCGCAGATGCGCCTTCAGCGGCTCCAGATCCACGTGCGCATACACATTGGAACTGAAATTCGCCAGTATCGGGCGCCCGAACCGGAATGCATCGTCGCCGTGTCCCTGAATCATCGTTTCCCCCGTAAGATGTCGTAAAGTAGCGGCACGTCCATGTATTTGCGCACATGGGCGGCCAGCTTGTCGTATTGTTCTTCCTTGAAGGCGTGATAATCGAAGGACGTGGCCGCCTTCGCGAGCTTGCCGCTGTGCGGCGCCAGCAGCCGGTCGATGAAAGTCGGGTTGTCGAGGATGCCGTGGATGTAGGTGCCCATGCACTTTTCATCCACGAAACAGCCGTCCCCCTGGCCGTCCTCCAGTCGGTTCAGCGGCGTAAACGCACTTCCTTCCACGGGCAGGGTCTTGCCCATGTGGATCTCATAACCTTCCATCGTCGCACCTGAACTGCCGGCGGCCGTGAAACGGACCTGGCGCGTCACCTTCTCGCCCAGCATCTCCGTCACCATCGGCAGCAGGCCCAGGCCGGGCATTGCCTCAATGGTGCCTTCCACGTGGTGCGGGTCGCGGATCTGCGTGCCCATCATCTGGTAGCCGCCGCAGACGCCCAGTACCGTGGCACCTTCGCGGCGGGCGCGCAGGATGGCCTGGGCCACGCCGTTGCGCCGCAGTTCGTACAGGTCGTCGAGCGTGCTCTTGCTGCCCGGCAGGATAAGGATGTCGGCCTTGGCCAGTTCATCCACGTTGTTGCTGTAGAAGAGATGGACGCGCGGATCACGCTCCAGGACGTTGAAATCCGTGAAGTTGCTGATGTGGCGCAGCAGCACCACCGCCACATTGATTTTGCCCCGCTGTGCCGCGGCGCTCTTGGCGGCCAGGGCCACCGAATCTTCTTCTTCGATGTGGATGTCGTGGTAATAGGGCACGACGCCCAGCACAGGGATTCCGCAGAGGTCTTCGAGCATCTTCCTGCCTTCTTCGAAGAGCCGAAGGTCGCCGCGGAACTTGTTGATGAGGATGCCCTTCACGTATTTGCGCTCTTCGGGCCGCAGGAGCATGATCGAGCCGTACACGCTGGCAAAGACGCCGCCCCGGTCAATATCGCCCACCAACAGTATGTCGGCGCCGGCATGCATGGCCATCGGCACGTTGACCAGGTCGCTGTTTGATTTCGGCCAGGCTGCCGGCACCTTCCATGACGATGGGGTTGTGGCGGGCGGCGAGCCGGTCGTAAGCGGCATAGACAGCTTCCCGGAGCTCCTCGCGGCCTTCCTTCCGGAAATAGTCGTAGGCGTCGCGGTTGCCGATGGGGCGGCCGTTGAGCACGACCTGGGAGGTATGGTCGCTCTGGGGCTTGAGCAGCAGCGGGTTCATGTCGGTATGGCACGGGATGCCGGCGGCTTCGGCCTGGACGGCCTGGGCGCGGCCGATCTCGAGTCCTTCGGGGGTGGCGAAGGAGTTGAGGGCCATATTCTGGGCCTTGAAGGGTGCGGGGTTATAGCCGTCCTGCCGGAAGATGCGGCAGAGGGCCGTGGCCAGGATACTCTTGCCGACGTCGCTGCCGGTTCCGGCGAGCATCACGGGATGGAGTCGTTCCTTCATTTCTGGTTCTTGTAGGCGAAGGCTTTCCAGCGTTCTTCGGGCCAGTCCTGCCGGGTGAGTTCGCAGCGGGCCATGACGAACAGGAGGTCGGAGAGGCGGTTGATGTATTTCAGGACGTCTTCGGGGACAGGGTCCTGGCGGTTGAGTGTCCAGAGGCGGCGTTCGGCGCGGCGGCAGACGGCGCGGGCGAGTTGGAGCTGGGCGGCGAGGGGTGTGCCGCCGGGCAACAGGAAATGGAGGCTGGGGCCGCTGGCTTCTGTGAGGGCGTCCATGGTGGCTTCGATATGGGCGACGAGGTTTTCGGGCAGGGCATTGGGGTTTTTCTGGCGCTCCGCCGAGGGTGTAGCCACGAGGCTCATGACGGTCATCAGGTTCTTCTGTGCCTCATACAGGATGGCGTCGATCGACGCTCGCTCCGCTCTGTCGGATTGCTGTGAGTGAGGCTCTGCCCCAGGCGCAACCGGAGCCGGTCGTTGCTGCGAGCTCTCGCCCCGACCGAACCGCGGTTGCTCCACCAGGCCGGCGCACGCCTCACTCACCGGAATGCCTCCCTCGCTACACTCGCTATCAGGGCACATCAGCATAGAGCGGATGAGGCCAAGGTGGCAGTTGAGTTCGTCGAGGTCGCCGTTGGCTTCGATGCGGGGGTCGTCTTTGGGGACGCGGGTGCCGCCGTGGATGCCGGTGGTTCCGGCATCTCCGGTGCGGGTATAGATGCGGTTGGCCATCGTCGCAGGGTTAGTGCTGGATGGCCATCAGGCGGATGTATTTCAAGACGATGTCACACCAGACGGGGTCACCGGGTTCCTGGTAGCGGCAGTTGCCGTTCGGGTCGGGGGTGAAGAGGGTTTCGCCTTTGGGGGTGAGGGTGACCCAGCCGCGTTCGGAGAGTTTGTAGAGGTCGTCACCCTCGACGGCGTTGATCACGGCCTGCGGGTCCCACATCTTCTGGCCGGTGTCGCAGTTCAGGAACTGGTAGGTCCATTTGATGGGATGGCAGTCGGTCCAGTTCAGGTCGGCAATGACCTGTTCCGGCCTGTAGTCGAGCGGGTCGCCGACCTCACCGGGCGAGAACACCACGTCAACCTCTTTCGGCAGCAGCTCGAAGAACTTGAGTGAGAAGTCGATGGCCTGCAGGAAGTTATAATCGGGTTCGACGGCTTTGCCGAACACGCCGCCCATCGCGTAGATGGCCTTCACCTTCGTGCGGACCAGGTCGACGCCGTTGAGCGGGGAATACTCGTCCGGACCGGATTCGAGCAGGCGTGCCAGCGAGGTGACGAAGCCGATGGAGGCGATGGTCACCGATTTGTCGGGCTGCTCGGACAGGAGCTTGCGGTACAGTTTGTAGGCTTCCATGTACGATCCGTCGTCACCGATCGAACGCTTGAACATAAGTTCGGAATCGACCGTGCGGGCGTAAGCCAGGTTGTGGTAGGGGATCCACACCGGCGGATGTTTCACGCCGTTGGTTTCCAGGCCGATGGGGATGTCGGGATAGCCGTAGTAGAGGTTCATCGCATCGACGATGTCGGCGTTGGACTTGCCCATCCGGTCCACGATGACGCCGAGGAGCTGGCAACGCTGCATTTCCATGTAGCGGTAGAGCATCATCAGGGCGAAGAGGTCGTCGGTCGAGGAGCCCATGTCGGTGTCGAGGATGATGCGGATGTCTTCCTGCTCGTAGTTGCTCTTCACGTTGATGCCCTTGGCCAGGTCATACACGGTATGCTGCTGGTTCTCCCGGGCGAAAGCCAGCGCTGCGGCCAGGCTGTCTTCCGGGAAGATGATGGTGCTGTCGAAATAATACTTGTCTTCCAGGGGGTCGTACCAGCCGCCCACGATGTTGTTGTGGGCATGGGCGTGCTTGATGACGGCCGGCAGGCTCTTCTTGTCGAAGCTGTTCTGGGTGGCGATATACGATACGGCCAGGCCCTGGGTGGGCTGGCGGAGCGAATCGAGGCTGAGCGTGAAGCCTTCGGGGTACATCTGGCCCATCGCCCAGATGACGCTTACAAGTTCTTTGTCGGAAACCCGCTGCTGGGCCTGTCCTGCGAAGGGGATCATCAGCAGCAGTGCGAGAAGAAGTGCAGTTTTTTTCATATCGGTCAAAAGTTTGTTCCGTAGAGGTGAGATTAATTCTCAAAGATACGAAAAAACTGCAAAATTCCGCGCATTCCGGGCCGTCAGGAATCGAGGATTTTCTTGTAGGGGCGGATCATGCCTTCGGACATCTTGCCGCCCATCTTCGCTTTCAACTTCTTGTTGTTCATCATCCCGCCGACGAGGTACATGCTCAGCGACGTCTTCCAGCGCTTCTGCGGGAAGTCGTACTGGCCGTGGCTCTTGAAGAACTTGTGGTCCGCGCGCATGAGCCCGCGCATCTGGTAGATCAGGTCGCGGAAGATCTTCATGCCGCCCACGCCCAGGAAGTTCTGGGGCGGCGTGTACGTGTGATCCAGGGCGTAACAGAGCGTGTTGGAGAGCGTTTCCACATTGTGCTTCCAGTCGCCTTCGTCGCTGGCTACGCCGGCCAGGAAGTTGCCGCCCACCTGGGCGCGGGCTTCCAGTAGCAGGCGCAGGTTCTCCTCCCGGGAATAAGCGCCTTCCACCAGGTAACCGAAGGGCGTGCCCATGGTCACCGTGCGGTGCCCGTTGCAGAACTGGCGGTCGTCGTACATCTTGAAGCGGGCGCCCATGGAGTGGTCCTGAATGCGGAAGGCGTAGAGGATGGCGTCGTGCTTGTGGATGGTGTTCCGCAGGAAGTCGTCGAAGCCGTCCTTGTACACGCACTTGCCAGTAGCGGCGCAGCTGAAGCAGCTCAGGCAGCCGCCCTGGAAGGGGAAGTCCTCGATGTTGATGACGTCGCAGGCGTACGGGAATACGGCCGTGAAATGGTCGATCATTTCTTTCAGCCGCGTGTCGTCGGGCAGCAGGTCGGTGACGATGACGGCTTTCTTCGCCGTGTCCTTTTCCGTGACGGGGCTAGCCGGTGCCGAATCGCCGCCCTGCATCTGCCATAGCACGAGATCCAGCCAGTCCGTGGCCTGTTTTTGCCCTTTTTCGGTCAGGATGTCCTCCATGTCGGCCGACAGGCCTTCCAGGCAGCGGATTCCCAGATCGGCGCAGTTGTCGCGGATGAAGCGGTGGGCCGTGATGTCGTAGAAATGCTTCGACGTGCTGACCTGTGTGGCGGCCTTGCCGGAGAAATCCTCGCCGGAGGCCTTCATCAGCTCGATGAAGCGGTGCAGCTGGTACGGCACGAGGAAGGTGTACACGGGGTAGCAGAAGACAATGAGGTCGGCGGCGTGCAGGGCTGCCAGGGCGGGGGAGAAGTCCTTCTCGAGGGCCTTGATCTTCTGACCGGCGTTCAGGTAGCTGAATTTCAGTTGCGGGAAGTGTTTTTCCAGATACAAGCAGGTATGCAGCGTGATGGAGTCGTTACCTTTCGGGCTTCCAACAATGACGAGAATGTTCATGATGATTGTTTCGTTTCTACAAAGATACGAATAAAGTTCGCTTCGCTGCTCTGTTTTTCGTCCCGCTCGCAGAAAAAATGCTCACGGTTCCGAAAAATCACCCGCAGCTCGCTCACTTTTTATTATATTTGTAAGATATGAGCAAAGCGAAGATTTTTGTGGCCGGGATCGGGCCGGGAAGTGCGGGCGACGTGACGCCCGCGGTGCTCGAGGCCATCCGTCAGTCCGATGTCATCATCGGCTATAAATATTATTTCCAGTTCGTCGAGCCGTATGTGTCTCCCGGGGCGGAGTGTGTGGACACGGGCATGAAGAAGGAGCGCGAGCGGGCGGAAGAGGCCTTTGTGCGGGCGGAACAGGGGAAGACGGTATGCGTGGTCAGTTCCGGCGACGCGGGCATCTACGGCATGGCACCGCTGATCTGGGAGATGAAACGCGAACGCGGCAGCGACGTCGAGATCGAGGTGCTGCCGGGCATCAGCGCTTTCCAGAAAGCCGCCTCGCTGCTCGGTGCGCCCATCGGCCACGACTTGTGCATCATCTCGCTCTCCGACCTGATGACACCCTGGGAAAAGATAGAAAGGCGCATCCGTGCCGCCGCCGTGGCCGATTTCATCACGGCGGTCTACAATCCCAAGAGCAACGGCCGCTACTGGCAGCTGTACCGCCTGCAGGAGATCTTCCTGCAGCACCGTGACCCCGCCACGCCGGTGGGCTTTGTCCGCCAGGCAGGCCGCGACGACCAGGAGGTGACCCTGACCACGCTCGGTGACTTCGACCCGGAAGCCGTGGACATGTTCACCGTGGTGCTCATCGGCAACTCGCAGTCCTACTGCTTTGAAGGGAAGTTCATCACGCCGCGCGGCTATTACCGCGAAGACCGCGAAGAAGGCGCGAAAGGCATCGGGCAGGAGATCATGATCGAGAGCTTCCGTACGATCGAAAAGGAACTGCGCCATCCCGATATCCCGCTTGGCTGCAAATGGCCGCTGCTGCACGCCATCCATACCACGGCCGACTTCGATATGGAGAACATCCTGCGCGTTGATGAAGGAGCGGTCGAATCGCTCTACGCCGGCTTCGCGGAAGGCCGCATCAAGACCATCGTGACCGACGTGACCATGGCCGCTTCGGGCATCCGGAAGGGCGCCCTGCAGCGGCTCGGCGCGGAAGTGAAATGCTATCTCTCCGATCCGCGCGTTGCGGAAATGGCGGCAGAAAAGGGGATTACGCGTACCCAGGCGGGCATCCGGCTGGCCGTGGAGGAGCATCCCGACGCCCTCTACGTATTTGGCAACGCCCCCACCGCGCTGATGGAGCTCTGCGACCTGGTCCGGAAGGGAAAGGCCCGTCCTGCCGGCATCATCGCCGCCCCGGTGGGCTTCGTCCACGTGCGCGAGAGCAAGCACATGGTCAAGCCGTTCCGGCAGATTCCCAAACTGATCGTGGAAGGCCGGAAAGGCGGCAGCAACCTGGCCGCGACGCTGGTCAATTCGATTCTTTGCTTCAATGACGCCGAAGCACTAAAACCCGGCCGCGATGTGTAAGGATTCCGTCTCGCCGCGCCAGCGGTTTATCGTCATCGGCATGACCGACGACCGGGAGGTATGGTTCCCGCCGGAAGTGCAGGCAGCCATCGCTGCGGGCCGCGTGTTTTCGGGTGGAAAACGGCATCATGAAATCGTGGCCCCGCTGCTTCCGGAAGGTGCTCGCTGGATCGACATTACCGTGCCGCTGGAAGCGGTGTTCGCGCAATATGCCGGCCAGCCCGAAGTGGTGGTCTTCGCCTCCGGCGACCCGCTTTTCTTCGGTTTCGCCAACACGCTGCGGCGCGAGCTGCCTGACGCCGATATCACGGTTTTCCCGTCGTTCAACTCGCTGCAACTGCTCGCACATCGCATGCAGCTGCCCTATGCCGACATGCGCACCGTTTCTTTGACTGGCCGGCCCTGGGAAGCTTTCGATACCGCACTGATCACCGGCGAAAGGCTCATCGGCGCGCTGACCGACCGGCAGAAGACCCCGGCCATGATTGCCCGGCGCATGCTGGATTATGGCTACGACAACTACCGGATGACCGTCGGCGAATGCCTGGGCAACCGGGAGACGGAACGCGTCCGTACCCTTTCTCTGGTCGAGGCTGTTTCGGCCGAATATACTTTTCCGAACTGCCTGGTGCTGGAACGGACAGCCCTGCGGAACCATCCCTTCGGCCTGCCCGAACATGATTTCGCCCTGCTCGACGGCCGGGTGAACATGATCACCAAGATGCCCATCCGCCTGCTGACCCTCAGCCAGCTCGACCTGGCCCGCCGCACTTCGTTCTGGGACATCGGCTTCTGCACCGGCTCGGTTTCAATCGAAGCCCGGCTGCAGTTCCCGCATCTCAAGGTGACTTCCTTTGAAATCCGCGAAGCCGGGCGCGAACTGATGGAGCAGAACTCCCGCAAGTTCGGCGCCCCCGGCATCGACGTCCATATCGGCGACTTCCTCGAAACCGACCTCACCGGCCTGCCCGCCCCCGACGCCGTCTTCATCGGCGGCCATGGCGGCAAACTCATCGAAATGGTCCAGCGCATCGACCGCGTCCTCCTGCCCGGTGGCACGATCGTCTTCAACGCCGTCAGCCAGCAAAGCCAGGACCTCTTCCGCGAAGCCGTCGCCACCGTCCACCGCCAGATCACCAGCACCATGCACGTCGCCATCAACCAGTTCAACCCCATCGAAATCCTCAAAGCCGAATGACCCATATCGCCATCATATTAGTATCCGAATCCTCCTTACCGTTGGCGCACCGCGTAGCGGAGCGGGCGGCGCGTTGGCCTGAACGCGAGACCCCCGGTCAGGCCGGGGGTGACGTCAGGATCTACACGAAAAAAGATATTGGATCCTACGCACCATATCTGAAACAACATTGGCAAGACTTCAGCGCCATTATCTTCATCGGCGCCCTCGGCATCTGCGTCCGAAGCATCGCCCCCGCCCTGAAAACCAAATATAACGACCCCCCCGTCGTCTGCATCGACAGCACCGGAAAATACGTCATCCCCGTCACCTCCGGTCACGTCGGCGGCGCCAACGATCTGGCACGAACCATCGCCGCAGCCATCGGTGCCCAGGCTGTCGTCACCACCCAGAGCGACAACGAAGGCCTCTGGGCCCTCGATACCCTCGACCGGCAATACGGCTGGCTCGCCGAAACCACACCCGCGCGCATGAACCGCGCCATCTTCGCCTTCGTCCGGAAACAACCCACCGCCCTCCTGCTCGAAACCCGCGATGCCGGCACCGACGCCCTCGAACGCACAAAACCTGACCACGTCACCATTTTCTATCGCCGCGAAGACCTGAACCCCAAGGATTTCGGCCTGCTCATCGCCGTCACGCCCCGCACCCTTCCCGACGTGCCGGAAGGTCTTTCCGTGCTCGCATTCCGACCGCCCGTGCTTCATCTGGGCTTCGGCTGCCGTAAGCAGTGTGACCCGGCCGGCATCCCTGAAGCCATTGAGGCGAAACTGCTGGCGGAGGGCTTTTCGCCCAACTCCGTCGCGACGGTCGGAACCGTCGAATTGAAGAAAGACGAACGGCTGCTCCAGACCCTGGTGTCGCGCTGGCCCCAGGCACATGCTGAGATCTATCCCGCTGATACCCTGGCGGCCATAGAAGTGCCGAATCCCTCCGAAAAGGCGCTTGCCGCCACTGGCAGCGCCGGTGTCGCCGAAGCCGCGGCCCTTGCTTCCGCCCACGGCGGACCGCTCTGGATCGAGAAGCAGAAAGGAAAGGTTTCTGAGGGCAACGACTTTACCTTTGCCCTGGCGCAGGAGGCCGCTACGCTCCGTGCCGGCCATATCGAAATCGTGGGGGCAGGCCCGGGCGACCCGGAACTCGTTTCCGTACGCGGAAAGCGTTTCCTCCAGCAAGCCGACCTCATCCTGTATGCCGGCAGCCTCGTCCCGGTCGAGTTGACGCATTATGCCAAGCCCGGCTGCACGGTACGCAGTTCTGCTTCCATGGATCTTGAGGAGCAGTTTGCGCTGATGAAGGAGTTCTATGACAAGGGTTTGCTCGTGGTGCGGCTGCATACCGGCGATCCCTGCATCTACGGCGCCATCCAGGAGCAGATGGCCTTTTTCGACCGTTACGGTATGCGTTACCACATCACGCCCGGCATTTCGGCGTTCCAGGCCGCGGCTGCTGCGCTGCGTTCCCAGTTCACGATTCCGGAGAAGGTGCAGACCATCATCCTGACGCGGGGCGAGGGGCGCACGCCGATGCCCGAGCGGGAACAGTTACACAAGCTTGCGCAGTCCCGGAGCACGATGTGCATCTATCTCAGCGCGGCCATTGTGGAGGAAGTACAGGCCGAGTTGTTGCAGGCGTATCCGCCGGAAACGCCCGTGGCGGCTTGCTACAAGCTTACCTGGAAGGAAGAGCGTATTTATCGCGGCGAGCTTCGCGACCTGGCGAAGATCGTCCGCGAGAACAACCTGACGCTCACGACGCTTTTGGTGGTGGGCGATGCGATCGGGAACCGCGAGGGACTCTCGCGGCTTTATGCCCACGAATTCAAGCATCTGTTCCGATCATGATTGTACGGGATACATCTCTTTCGAGACTATGATTTTAATATTCGGCGGCACGACGGAAGGAAGGCTCGCGGTTCGGGTGGCGGACGCGGCGGGTTCGCCGTACTGGTACTCGACGCGGGGCGACCTGCAGCAAATTGAGTGCAAGCATGGGACGCATATTACCGGCGCTTTGGACGAGGCCGCGATGGCTGCGTTCTGTACGGGGCATGGCATCCGGCTGCTGGTCGATGCGGCGCATCCTTTCGCGACCGAACTTCACCGTACCGTGGCCTCGGTTGCCGAGTCGCTCGACCTTCCCGTGGTTCGTATCGAGCGCCAATACACCGCCCCCGACCCGAACGTCATGCCCGGCCCCGACCCGAACGTCATGCCCGGCCCCGACCGGGCATCTCTCCGTTGGTGTGACGACTACGGCGATGCCATCCGCCAGCTGGAATCCGACGGGATTACCCGTCTTCTGGCGCTGACGGGGGTGCAGACCATTGGCAAGCTGCGCGCGTTTTGGACGCAGCACGACTGCTGGTTCCGGATCCTTCATCGCGACGAGTCGCTGGAAAAGGCTGCCGCACAGGGATTTCCGTCCGAAAATCTGGTCTATTACAATGAAGAGGATGAGGCAGCGCTGATTGTGCGATTACAGCCACAGGCGATCTTGACGAAGGAGAGCGGGGAGTCGGGCGGCTTTTCGCAGAAGGTGGCGGCAGCGCAGGCTGCCGGGATTCCGGTGTATGTGGTCCGTCGGCCGGCCTTGCCGCCGGGTTTCGAGATCGTTACCGGCGAGCATGGTCTCCGCAAGGCGATTGAGCGGCTGGTGCCGGGCTTCTTCCCGTTGCGCAGCGGCTTCACGACCGGCGCGTGTGCCACGGCGGCTTCGAAGGCAGCTTTACTGGCTTTATTGGGCCAGCCGGTGGGGGAGACCGTCGATGTCCTTTTCCCCAATGGCGAAACGCTCGCCCTGCCCGTCGCGCTGCAGAGCCCGCAAGCAAAGGCGGCGTGCGCAGGCCTGGTGGAGCGTTCACGGTTCCGCCGTGGCGAGTGCTCGACAGCCACGCGGGGTCTGAACGCGCCTGGGGCAAAGCAGCCGCAGTTTGCGGGCTCTGCTACGGCAGTCGTGATTAAGGATGCGGGAGACGATCCGGATGTGACAAACGGCCGGGAGATTGTCGCAACCGTCGCATTCAGTGATACCCCGGGGATTCATTTTCTGCAGGGAGAGGGCGTCGGCCGCGTGACGCTGCCGGGCCTTGGCCTGCCGATCGGCGGCCCCGCCATCAACCGCGTGCCGCGGCAGATGATCGAGCAGAATCTTTCCGCCCTCTATGACGGCGGCCTCGACGTCACGATTTCCGTACCCGGCGGCCGGGAACTGGCGCAGCGTACGTTCAACCCGAAGCTGGGCATCGTGGACGGCATTTCGATCATCGGTACTTCCGGTATCGTCCGGCCGTTCTCGAACGAAGCCTTCGTCGATGCTATCCGGCGGGAGGTTGAGGTGGCTATCGCCGTCGGCGCGCCTCAACTGGTCATCAACTCGGGTGCCAAGAGTGAGGCCTTCCTCAAGGCGCGTTTTCCCGACCTGCCGCCGCAGGCGTTTGTGCATTATGGCAATTTCATCGGCGAGACCCTGAAGATCGCGTCCGACCTGAAGGTCCCGCACGTGACGATGGGCATCATGCTGGGCAAGGCCGTCAAGCTGGCCGAAGGCCATCTCGACACCCATAGCAAGAGCGTGGTGATGAACAAGGCGTTCCTGAAGGAGGTCGCCACGGAGGCCGGCTGTTCGCCGGCCGCCGCCGAAGCCATCGACCGCCTGACACTCGCCCGCGAGCTCTGGTCGGCGCTGCCTGCCAACGATGCCCGCCTTTTCTTCTCCGCCATCCTCTCCCGCTGCCACTCTGCTTGCTCCACTGTATACCCCAACCCGAACGTCACCCCCGGCTTGACCGGGGGTGACGTCATGCCCGGCCCCGACCGGGCATCTCTCACCATCCTCTTGCTCGACGAAGACGGCAATATTTTCGAATAGTTTTTGTATATTTGTAGATATTATTGTCTTTTGGTCTAACTGGTTGACATATGAAAACTGTTAAACTGATTCTGGTTTCATTGGCAGCGGTGCTTCTCACCTTGCCTGCCATGGCCGGACCGGTCGATGTGTACCGGGCGGGCGAAGCGGCCAAATCGTTTTTCAAGAACGATCCCGTCGGTTCCCGCCGGATGGCCCCGGTCCATCGTGTCGAATTGTATTCCGCACCGCTGACCAAGGCGGGGGAATCCGCACCTGCCTTTTTCTTTTTCAACCGCGAAGGTGGCGGATTCGTAATCATCGCGGGCGACGATGCCTGCAAACCCATCCTGGGCTACTCATTCGAGGGAAGTCTTGACAGTGCCGACCAGCTGCCCGACGGCCTCCGTGACTGGCTGAACGACTTTGAAGCGCAGGTCGCCCAGGTTCGTGCCGAGGGGACCGCTCCTGCCCGTGAGGAATGGATGGCCATCGAGTATCCCACGAAAGCAGGTAACGAATACAAACCGGCGGTTTATCACGAGACCCCCGCCTGGAACCAGCACGCTCCGTTCAACCGCTTGTGCCCCAAGGTTGAAGGAGGTGAATCCTATGTCGGTTGCGTGCCGCTGGCGATGGGCCTGGTCATGAATTTCTTCGGATACCCGGCACAGGGAAAAGGTTCCCTCCCTTCCTATGATTATCAGTATGATGGTAAATCCTACCATGTGGACGGCTATGAACTGAACTATTCCTACGATTGGGACAAGTTCCAGACGGTCGATTTCAACAAGAGCTATACCGACGAGCAGGCCGATGCGGTCGCACGCATGCTCCGTGACGTGGGCATCGCAGGGCAGGCCTGGTATCTTCCGGGCATGACCGACTGCAATTTCGAGCGGATCGTTCCGGGCGTCATCGACTATTTCGGATACGATTCCAATGTCACGCACCTCAGGCGCTGGTATTTCACCGACGACCAGTGGATGGACATGATCAAGGGCGATCTGCAGGATCATCCGCTGATCTATGCCGCGAACCAGGAAAGCGGCGGACACGCCTTTGTGGTGGATGGCTACGACAAGAAGAACAACCTGCACATCAACTGGGGATGGGGCCCCAAGTACAACGGCTATTTTGCGCTCTCCGCTTTCATCCCGGTGTCCGGATCCAATTACAAGTATGCGCATACCACCGTCCTGGGACTCGTGCCTGACAAGGGGCAGGGCGGATACCCCACGGAATATCTGTATATCGGTGCGGCGATGGGATCTGACGGCGTCCTCTACAAGGGTCTTACAGCTTCCGCCACCCCGGAACGCGGACAATCTTTCACCATGGACGTGGCGTGGTTCTTTAACGGTGGCCTCAAGGATTTCAATGGCAAAGTCTGTTTCGCCCTGACGGACAGTGACGGCAACATAATAGAAAAGATATCCGGCGAGAAAGACGTCAAGAATCTGAAGCCCCGTGGTGGCCTGGGATATTTCCGTATTGAATGCAAGATCAACGCTTATCCGATGGAGGGCGACAAGGTGCGGCTCATCTATCGGAGCAACAACTGGCCGGAAGGGGAATGGAAGGTTCCGTTGTACCGGCTTGACGACGGGAGTATCGAGTCGGTCGCTGTCAAGGCCGATGACTCGAAGCTCGCGGACGTGACCTCGCTGCATTACGACAAGACTTCCGGCGGAGTGACCCTCAAGACCAAGGACCGCGTGGAATGGTCGCTCAAGAAAGGTACGGCCTCTGTCAAGGAAGGTGTCAGCAGCGATTTCAAAATCTCGATCCCGGTCTCCGACCTGACAAAGGACACCTATACCCTTACGCTGAAACGCGGCAAGGAAAAACAGGAAATCACACTTAAAATGGGAAACAAATGAAACAGATACGATTCTATACGCTTTTCCTGACAGCACTCCTGTCTGTCCTGGTCTCCTGTGATCCGGTGGAACCGGAACCCGAACCGGTGCCGGAGCCTGATCCCTCGCTGCAGGTAGGCAGCTCTTCGATAGACCTGGGTGCAGAGGGCGGTTCCCAGTCCGTCACCCTGACCGCCAACTATGACTGGTCGGCCAAGACGACCGATTCCTGGCTCCAGGTGTCGCCCGTCTCCGGACAAAAGGGATCTGCTTCTTTGACGATCAGTGCGGATGCCAACAATACGGGCAAAGCCCGGAAAGGGACCGTGACGGTGGTCTGCCGCTCCGTGAACCGTACGATCAGCGTCAGCCAGCCGGCGAACCTGGCCCAGTCGCTTGTCATCAAGCACGAAAACACGCTGTTCTCCATCCCGGTCATTTCCGGAAGCGGTGTGACGGGCAAGGTCAGCTGGGGCGACGGTGCCGAAGAAACCTATACGACATCGCTCAGCCACACATATAGTTCCAGCGGCAGCCATACCGTGACGATCAAGTTGAACGGTGGAACGGCCTTCGACCTGGCATCGATCGCAGGCGTCAAGGAAATAGATGTGACGGAATTCTAGCCGTTAAAGCGTAATCCGTACAACGCCGCCGAACGGAGAAAGGGCGGCAAAGGCTTCCTGTGGGGTGACCGTCCCGGCATAAACCTGGGCGGCCACCAGCACGCCGCCATGTGCGAACACGGCCACGCGCTGCCAGGGTTTTTCGCGCAATTCGTCGAGGAAGCGGCTCACGCGCTGGTACTGCTGCATGAAAGATTCCCCGCCCGTAACGGGGGTGTTGATATGGTCGGCGTACCACTCCTGCAAGTGCGGGTCGGTGATATCGTCGAAACGCTGCATCTCCCACTCGCCGAAGTCGATCTCCATGATGCGCGGGTCGCGCTGGGCATCTTTGTATCCGCAGTAGTCTGCCAGCCGCGTGCAGCGGGAGAGGGGACTGGTGTAGACATGGTCGAACGGGCCGTATGCTTCCAGCGCAGCCTTCGTGACTGCGGCTTCTTCTTCAAAAGTCTCTTTCAGCGGTACGTCGGTCTGCCCGTAACACGTGCCCGTCGGCACGTCAACCATGGTATGGCGGATGAGGACGACTTCCATTGTCAAAAGTATTTGGTTATATCGGCACCTGAGAAGGTGTCCATCTGGTTGATCATCCGGACGGCGGAGTCGAGGATCGGATAGGCGCAGATGGCGCCGGTGCCCTCGCCCAGGCGAAGGCCGAGATTGAGCAACGGACGCGCGCCGAGGGCGTCGAGCACCTTGCGGTGACCCGATTCGTCGCCACAATGGCCGAAGACCGCATAGTCCAGCACCTCCGGATAGAGCTTCGAAGCAGCCAGCATGCAATTGGTCATGATGAAACCGTCGACCAGGATCGCCATCCGGAGCTCCGCTGCCTGCAACATCGCGCCGATGGCCATTACCATTTCGAAGCCGCCGAACCAGCGGATCAGGTCGCGCGGCGAACCGTCACCCGCATAGTTGCCCATCGCTTGCCGCAACACTTCGTACTTGTGCCGGATGCCCGCACTGTCGAGGCCGCTGCCGGCGCCCACGCATTCCGCCAGCGGAATCCCCGTAAAATACGACATCCAAATGGACGACGGTGACGTGTTGCCGATACCCATCTCCCCAAAACTCAACACATTGCTCCCTTCCTCAAAACACTGCCGGACAACCTGTGCGCCGCCAGCCAGACACTGCTCCATCTGGGCTTCGGTCATCGCCGGCCCATGCAGGAAGTTGCGCGTGCCGCGGGCGACCTTCAGGTCGATGATGCCCCGGTCGTGCGGCAGGTCGTAATCTACCCCCGCATCCACCACCTTGAGTGTGAAGCCATGCTGCCGGCACAGGAAGTTGACGCCGCCGGTGCCTTGCGGATGCGTAAAGTGGCACACCTGCTGCCAGGTCACCTCTTTCGGTGCAATGCTCACGCCTTCGGCCACAATACCGTGGTCGGCGGCAAAGACGATGTTCTGCGGATGCCGGAGTTCCGGCGACAGCGTCTGCTGGATGAGCCCCACCTGCAACGCAAGCTCCTCGAGCCGGCCGAGCGATCCTTTCGGCTTGGTCAGGTTGTCGATCTTTGCTTGCAGGGCAGGACGGATGGCCGTATCCGGCCGGGAGATATGGAATTCCATGCTGATAGAATCTTATCCTTTGATTTTCACCGGGATGCCGCACACCATCAGGATTACCTCGTCGGCCTGCGCGGCTGCATACTGGTTCATCCAGCCCTGCAGGTCGGTGAACTTGCGCTGGATCTCGTTGTCGGACGTGCCGCCCATCCCGATCTCATTGGTTACGAGGATAAAGGTGGCATCCTGGGCCGTGAAACGGTCGAACTCCGCCTTGGCTTCGGCCAGCGCGCGGTCTACATCGCTGTCAAGGTCGAAGAAGAAATTGGTACACCAAAGCGTCAGGCAGTCGACCAGCACCACGCGACCGGCGAGGTAGTGCCGGCTTAGCTGTTTTTCCTCTTCGATGTTGGTCCACTGCGGACCACGGCGCTCCTGGTGCCGGCGCACCCGCTCGCGGAACTCCTCGTCCCAGATCCGGGCCGTTGCCAGATAGACCGGCGCGTCGGACATCGACAACGCCAGCTGCTCGGCAAACGTGCTCTTTCCCGACCGGGAACCGCCTGTAATCAAAATGATGCGTTTCATCAATTGCAAAGATAGCGAATATTCACTAATTTTGCAGTCCGATGTTGATGCTCCTGGCCACATTGATCTTCTTTACGCGGCTGCCGTTCTGGCGGCTGACGGACGTACCTGCCGATGATTTCAAGCGGGTGGTGCCGCGCTGGCCCATCGTCGGGTGGCTTACAGGAGCTATGATGGCCCTCACCATCTGGCTCGGCAGCCACGTGTTCCCGCTTATGGTGGCGTGGATTCTGGCGCTCGTCGTGCGCCTGGTGCTCACGGGATGCCTGCACGAGGACGGACTGGCCGATTTCTTCGACGGATTCGGCGGCGGCAAGTCGCGGGAAAAGACCCTGGCCATCATGAAGGATTCGCACATCGGCACGTTTGGCGTGATCGCGCTGGTCGTCTATTTCGCGCTGCTGCTGCAACTGCCTGCCGTGCTTTCGCGCGACACGCTCATCATCGTCGTGCTGTGCAGTGACTGCTGGGCAAAGTGCTGCGCCGCCCAGCTCATCAACTTCCTGCCTTATGCCCGCACGGAAGAAGAAGCCAAGAACAAGACCGTCTATGAACGGATGAAGCTCGGCGAACTGCTGCTCTGCGTTTTCTTCGGCCTGGCACCTTCCTTCATCTTCTCATTCGCCCTGGGCTGGCTGCCCCACAGCTTCTGCCTGCTGCTCCTCGTGCCGGTCGTCGTGATGCTGCTGCTCACCCTGCTGATGAAGCGCCGCATCCAGGGATATACCGGCGACTGCTGCGGCGCCACGTTCCTGATCTGCGAGCTCTCGCTCTACCTGGCCGTCCTGGCCGCGTATCCTCATTGGGTGTAGGCCCGGCCCCGACCGGGCATGACGAACAGTCAAGCCGGGCATGACAGCAGGGGCGGGAGCGGAAATAAACGAATTTGCTCCCCGACAGCTGAAAATAGCCGATCGGGGAGCAAAACAAGCGGTTTTTGCGCCCGGGGACGCTAATCCCGGGGATACCTGGGGCGTCCCGTTAGAACTTGTGAATAGCTAGGCCGCTGCGGAGCTTCGGCTCGAACCAGGTCGTCTTCGGCGGCATGATGTTGCCCGTGTCGGCAATGTCGATCAGTTGCTTCATCGAAACCGGATACAGCGCGAAGGCCGCGACCATCTCACCGCTGTCCACGCGCCGCTTCAGCTCGCCCAGGCCACGGATGCCGCCCACGAAGTCGATGCGGTTGGAGGTGCGGAGGTCACCCAGGTTGAGGATCTTGTCGAATACGAGATTCGAGAGGATCGTCACGTCGAGCACTCCGATCGGGTCGTTGTCGTTGTACGTGCCCGGCTTAGCGGTCAGCGAATACCAGACGCCTTCAAAGTACATCGAGAAATTGTGCAGGCCCGCCGGCTTGTACGGCTCCGAGCAGGTGCAGTGGCACGGGAGCTCGCACTCGCACTTGCCGCCGTCCTTCGTGCAGTCGCATTTGCACTCCACGATGAAATCCTTCTGCAGCGCTTCGAAGAACTGTTTGCCCGTCAGGCCGTTGAGATCCTTCACCACACGGTTGTAGTCGATGATCTTCAACTGGTTGTCCGGGAAGCAGACCGCCATGAAGTAGTTGTACTCCTCCTTGCCCGTGTGGTTCGGGTTCTTCGCCCGACGCTCGGCTCCCACGCGTGCGGCAGCTGCCGTACGGTGGTGGCCGTCAGCCACGTAGAATGCCGGAATCGAAGCGAAAATCTCCGTGATGCGGTCGATGTCCTTCTGGTCGTCGATCACCCACAGCTTGTGGCCGAAGCCGTCCTCGTCAGCGATGAAGTCGTATTCGGGCACGCGGGCAATGTAACGGAACATGATGGCGTCGATCTCGGCGTTGTCGGGATAGGCGAAGAACACCGGCTCGATGTTCGCGCTCTGGATCTGGACGTGGACCATGCGGTCGTCCTCCTTCTCCTTGCGGGTGAGCTCGTGCTTCTTGATGGCGCCCGTGGCGTAATCATCGGTGTTGGCGCACAGGATGATGCCGTACTGCGTGCGGCCTTCCATCGTCTGCGCGTACACATAGTAGTATTCCTTGTCATCCTGCTTCAGCCAGCCGCGCTCCTGCCAGAGCTTGAAATTCTCGACGGCCTTGTCGTAGGTGCGCTGCTCGTGCTCGCCGGCGATCGGGTCGAAATCGATCTCGGGCTTGGTAATGTGGAGCAGGGATTTCTCGCCGGCCTCGGCCTTAGCCTCGACGGAATTCATCACGTCGTACGGACGGGCGGATACCTCCTTGGCGATGGCCTTCGGGGGACGGATGGCTGCAAACGGTTTAACCTTTACCATGGCTTCAGCTTATTTGTTGAGTTGGAACGTACGGTCACCCGTTGCGAAGAACTTGCAGATCTGGTTTGCTGCGGCCAGGCCGGCATTGATGTTGGCCTCTGCGGTCTCGGCACCCATCTTCTTGGGCGTTCCGAAATAACGCTTGCCGAATTTCTCTGCGAACTCGGCTGCGCGGTCCGGAGCCACGTCGGCGACGTAGCGGAGATCTTCGCGCTCGGTCATCAGGTCGAACAGCTCGGCCTCGTTGATGACTTCCTTGCGTGCGGTGTTGATCAGGCACGCGCCCTTCGGCATGCGGCCCACCAGGTTGCGGCCGATCGAGCCCTTGGTCTCCGGCGTTGCGGGGATGTGCAGCGACACGAAGTCGGAGTTTTCATAGAGTGCTTCCAGCGACGGAGCGACCTTGGCGCCGGTAGCCTCGATCTTCTCGTTCGGGAGATACGGGTCGAATGCCAGGACCTTCATGCCGAATCCCATGGCGAGCTGGCCCACGAGACGGCCGACGTTGCCGTACGCCTGGATGCCGAGGGTCTTGCCCTTGAGTTCGCTGCCGGTGCCCGGCGTGAACTGGTTGCGGTTCATGAAGATCATCAGGCCGAGGGCGAGTTCCGCCACGGCGTTGGAGTTCTGGCCCGGGGTGTTCATGGCCACTACGTTGTGCGCGGTGCAGGCTGCGAGGTCGAGGTTGTCGAAACCTGCGCCGGCGCGCACGACGATCTTCAGCTTCCTGGCTGCCTCGACGACCTCTGCGGTCACCTTGTCGGAGCGGACGATGAGGGCGTCAGCGTCTGCCACGGCTTCAAGGAGCTGTGCGTTCTCGGTGTATTTCTCGAGCAGGGCGAGGGTATGGCCGTTCTCTTCGGCAATCTTGCGGATGCCGTCGACGGCTGCCTTTGCGAAAGGCTTCTGTGTTGCAACTAAAATCTTCATAATGTTATTTGTGAAGTTTCTCGAATTCCTGCATGCAGTCGATCAGTGCCTGGACGGCCTCCTTCGGGCAGGCGTTGTAGATGGAAGCGCGGAATCCGCCGACGCTGCGGTGGCCCTTGATGCCCACCATGCCGCGCTCCTTGGCGAATGCCATGAACTCGTCCTGAAGATTCTCATAACCCGGAGCCATGACGAAGCAGACGTTCATGATCGAACGGTCTTCCTTCGCTGCGGTGCCGACGAAGAGCGGGTTGCGGTCGATCTCGTCGTAAAGCATCTGTGCCTTCTCGACATTGATCTTGTGCATCACCTCGAGGCCGCCGATGCCCTTGAGCCACTTCAGCGTCTCGGTCATCACGAAGATCGGGAACACCGGCGGCGTGTTGAACATCGAGCCGCCGTCAATGTGGGTCTGGTAGTTGAGCATCGTCGGGAGGTAACGGGTCACCTTGCCGAGGATGTCCTTGCGGATGATGGCGAAGATCACGCCGGCAGGGCCCACGTTCTTCTGTGCGCCGCCGTAGATGAGGGCGTACTTCGAAACGTCGACCGGACGGCTCATGATGTCGGACGACATGTCGGCCACCAGGTTCACCGGGCAGTCCATGTCGTACTTGATCTCCGTGCCGTAGATCGTGTTGTTGGTGGTGATGTGGAAGTAGTCGAGGTCGGTCGGGATCTCGTAGCCCTTCGGAATGTAGCTGTAGGTCTTGTCAGCGGAGGAAGCGATGCAGATCGCGTTGCCGATGCCCTTGGCTTCCTTCAGCGCCTTCTTGGCCCAGACACCCGTCTCCAGGTAGCCCGCTTTGTTCTCGAGGAGGTTCATCGCGACATAGAGGAACTGGAGCGAAGCGCCGCCGCCCAGGAAGATCACCTCATAGTTGTCCGGGATGTTGAGGAGCTCCTTCCAGAGTGCGCGGCACTCGTTCATCGTCTCCTCCCACTCCTTGGAACGGTGAGAAACAGATATGACCGGCATCCCGGTGCCTTTGAAATCTTGCAATGCTGCAATCGCTGCGTCAATTGCCTGCTGGGGCAATACGCAGGGCCCTGCGTTGAAATTGTAAGCTTTTTTCATAAAAGTATTGTGGTGTTTATTGGTGTTTTAATAAAAATCGTAACCCTAATCTGCAAATGTAATCATTTTATTTGACAAAACGCCAATTGTTTGCGAAAGTCTTCAATCTGTGTCAGACGCACCCGCACCTCCATTTTGCACCGCAGGTCGAACTCCTGTTTCAAAGGCGTGATACCCATGTCTTTGAGCACTTTCATCACGTCGTTCATCTGCAGATAGTCGAACGTCAGGGTAAAGTGCTCGCCCGCAATCTTCTCGATGACCGTGGCGTTCGCCAGGGCATCCTGCGTCGCGCTCTTGTAAGCCCGGATGAGCCCCGGAACGCCGAGTTTCGTGCCGCCGAAATAACGCACCACCACCACGAGGATGTCGCTCAGCTCCTGGCTCAGCAGCTGCCCGTGGATGGGGCGTCCGGCCGTAGAGGAAGGCTCCCCGTCGTCGTTCATCCGGTACGGCTCGCCCGTGAGCCCGAGGCGCCAGGCGTAGCAGTGGTGGCGGGCATCGAAGTATTCCTTGCGGATTTCCGACAGGATGGATTTTATCTCCTCTTCCGTTTCAACGGGCCAGGCGAAGGCCAGGAACTTGCTGCCCAGCTCTTTATAGATGCCTCGGGAAGGTGCGGAAATCGACTTGTAGGTATCAGAAGTTGAATTCATCGAGTAAAAGTAAGCAAAAAAAATGTTATATTTGTGTTATGGTATATCAATTCAGAGCAACGATACCCGAAAGCAAGATATTCTTCCGGGTATATGAAATCAAGGGCGAGATGACGCTGTTCCGCTTCAACAGCTTCATCACCGACGATCTGGGATTCTCGCCCGACCAGATGGTCCTGTTCGAAGGCTACGACGAAAAGGGCGCGCTCTGCAGTGAGTACGGCCTTTTCGACATGGGTGACGGCGCCATGGATACCGTCACGTTCGACGATGTCGTGCAGCGCGGTGAGAACGAACTGCACTACCTCTTCGACCTGCGCAACAACCGTTTCATCAAGCTGGTGTTCGAAGGGGAATGCCCCTTCTCCCCGATGCGCTCCTATCCTTTCCTGTCGGAAGAAAAAGGCCAGAACCCCGACCAGTTCCGGGCCCGCTACGAAGAGGCACCGGCCGTTCCGACCCTTCATCCGCGCCGGGATGCCGCCAGGTTCGACGATCCGGAAGACGATCTGGACGACGATTTCGACGACGACGATGACGATGAGGGAGGGGACGATATGTTCGACGACGGAGAGGGAGAAGAACTCTACGACGAGGGCGAGGGGAAGGAATAGATCCGCTGAATGCCAACTCTGCATATCATATTGGGACCGACCGCTGTCGGGAAGACGGACTATGCTTTGGCCGAGGCCCAGCGTGTAGGTTCGCCGGTAGTCTCGTGCGACTCGCGCCAGCTGTACCGCGAGTTACGCATCGGCGTGGCCCGGCCCTCCGAAGCGCAACTGGCCGCGGTGAAGCACTGGTTCATCGCCGACCGCAGCATCGACACGCCCTGTTCGGCCGGGGGGTATGAACTGGAGGCGCTGGCTCTGCTGGAACGGCTTTTCCGGGACCACGATACCGTGGTGATGGCGGGCGGATCCGGCCTCTACATCGATGCGCTCTGCAACGGATTGGACGATTTCCCGGAAGCCGACCCGGTTCTGCGGGAAGAACTCTCGCGGCGGTTGCGAGAGGAGGGCGTGGCCTCCCTCCGGTCGGAACTCCGCATCCTCGATCCGGCATCGTATGCCGCCATCGACCCGGCCAACGGCCAGCGCATTATCCGGGCCCTCGAGGTGACCATCGGCACGGGCCGCAAGTTTTCCGAATACAAGACGCACGCTCCCAAATCCCGTCCGTTCGATATCGTCAAGACGGGCCTTACCCGCCCGCGGGCCGAACTCTACGCCCGTATCGACGCGCGGGTCGATGCCATGATGGAAGAAGGTCTTCTGGAAGAGGCCCGCAGCCTGCTGCCGCATCGCGACAGCCCGGCCCTCAATACCGTGGGTTACAAGGAGTTGTTCGGATATTTCGATGGCGTATATGACCTGGCCGAAGCCGTCCGGCTGATCAAGCGCAACACCCGTCACTACGCCAAGAAACAGCTTACCTGGTGGGCCCGCGATCCGGAAATCATTTGGCACGATTTTTCCTCTTCCCGGTGTTAGCTAACATTTAGCTGACTAACATCCTTTTTGAAATGAAAAGATTTACTGAAGTGGTACTGATGCTTTGCATCGCAATGATGTGTACTACCTCCTTTGAGGCACAAGGCCAGAATCGTCGTCACGGCGGTGGCTCTTCCCATTCGCCCAGGACGGAACACCGCGCCCCCTCCGGGCACAGCGGGCCGAGTACGAAAATGTCGGCCCCACGCAACGATAATCGTGGCTCGCAGATGAACCGCAGTCACGGCTCGTCTCAGATGAATCGTAACCACAGCGGCAACATCGCGCGTAACGACCGCCCGAGCAATCGTCCGAGCGACCGCCCTGGCGTGCGGTCGAACAATCGTCCCAGCGACCGTCCGAGCGTTCGGCCGAACAATCGCCCGAACGACCGTCCCAGCATGCGGCCGAACAACCGCCCGAATGATCGTCCGGCCCAGCGGCCCGGCAACACCCACGGCTCCCGTCCCGGTTCAGTCGGCCACGGTCCCCATCCCGGACACGGCCCCGCTGCTGTGCACAGCCCCCGTCCTTCCCACCGCGCCCCGATCTACTCGCGTCCGTATCTGGAGCCGCGCTACCGTCCGGTGCCGTCCTACCGCTACGGCTACCATTATTTCGGCCACCGGATCCATTCCCTTCCGATCGGCTATTCGCTGATCCGGGTCGGCTATCGCGACTACTATTATTACGACGGTATCTACTACCGCCCGTATTGGGACGGCGGTTACTATGTGTGCCGTCCGCCGCTCGGTACCCGCATCGCATCGACGTTGTTTGACATCGCGATGACCTCCATCGCCATCAACACCATCCGCAATGAGATCGAGCGGGCACAGTACGCGGCAGAGCTCTCGAGCATCTATGCGGCGCGCAACGCCGACTATACGGTCCGTACCAGCGACGATTACTACAACTCGAACCTGGCTGCCCAGACCGGCCAGGAATACTATTACCAGGACGGCGTGTTTTACACGTTGAAGAACGGTGAATACTGCGTGATCGAAGCGCCCATCGGCGCTCTGGTCGAGGAAATCCCTGAAGACTACGACGAAGTCGAACTCGGCGGCAAGACCTACTACCAGGTCGAAGACACGCTCTTCAAGACCACCATCATCGACGGCAAGCTTCTCTTCGAAGTCGTCTGCAACCTGTAGGCCGTTCCGATTAAATGCCATTGCGGGAGCAGAATCTCCGGATTCTGCTCCCGCAATGTTTTTCCGTTAGTCGGGAGAATTATTTCCCTTCGGCCTCGGGCTGTTCAACGTACGGGCGGACCGAGATGAGCTCCACCTTGAAGGTGAGGGCCTCGTTCGGGCGGATGTCGCCGCTGACGTTGCGGTCGCCGTATGCGAGATCGGCCGGGATCCAGAGCATGATCTCACCGCCTTCGCCGATGAGCTGCATGCCTTCCGTCCAACCCTTGATCACGCCGTTGAGCGGGAACTTGGCGGTGACCTGACGGTCATAGGAAGAGTCGAACACCTTGCCGTCGAGGTTCTTGCCTTCGTAGTTCACTTCCACGGTGTCGCGTTCGGACGGCTTCACGCCCTCACCCTCGCGGATGATCTTGTACTGCAGGCCCGATTCGGTGGTCACGACGCCATCCTTCTTGGCGTTGTCGGCCAGCATCTTCTCGCTCTTGGTCTTGAATTCCGTCGAGATGGCTTCCATCCGTTTCTCCATGAAACCGTTCACCACGTTCTGGAAGGTGACGTAATCGACTTCGACACCCTTGCAGGCATCCTGGATGCCCTTGATGATGTTGCTCGCGCTCAGGGGACCGAAGTTGCTCTGAACGATCTGCATACCCGTGGAGTAACCGATCATGTAGCTCACCGAGTCGATATCCGACTGGCTGATGCCAGCCGGCTGGGAGCCCTCGCCCGTCTTCTTGTCGCAGGAAGCGAGCATCAATGCGCTGGCTGCGCAGAGAATTGCAATTGCAAATACCTTTTTCATATCAATAATAAAAATTACAGTAATCCGGTTGGAAGCGCAAAGATAGCAAAAGTTCAAAATAATTGTCAGAAACTATGGAATTTCCGTTTTTTTTACTTAATTTAGTGGACTGAAGCCATGAATACGACGAATCTATGAATATCACCCGCGACGATTTGTACAAAAAGCTCAAGGAATTCTTCGGATGGGAAGCCTTCAAGGGGAACCAGGAAGAGATCATCATGCACCTGATCGAAGGAGGAGACTCCTTTGTTCTGATGCCCACCGGCGGCGGCAAGTCTCTTTGCTACCAGCTGCCCGCACTGTGCCTCCCCGGCACCGCCATCGTGATCTCCCCGCTGATCGCCCTGATGAAAAACCAGGTCGACGCCATCCGCGGCTTCATCCAGAACAAGGAAGGGATCGCCCATTTTCTCAATTCCTCGCTGAACAAGACGCAGGTCGCCGAGGTGAAGGAAGATCTCCTGAGCGGAGTGACGAAGTTGCTCTACGTCGCGCCCGAATCGTTGACCAAGGAAGAGAACATCCAGCTGCTCAAGCAGCTCCACATCTCTTTCTATGCTATCGATGAGGCCCACTGTATCTCCGAGTGGGGCCATGATTTCCGTCCGGAGTACCGTCGCATCCGCGAGATCGTAGAAGAGATCGGCCGCGCACCGGTCATCGCCCTGACGGCCACGGCAACGCCCAAGGTGCAGTCGGACATCCAGAAGAACCTCGGGATGGTCGACGCCCGCGTGTTCAAGTCGTCGTTCAACCGCGAGAACCTCTACTACGAGATCCGCGACAAGTCGAATCCCAAGCGCGACATCATCCGCTTCATCAAGGACAACCTCGGCAAGAGCGGCATCATCTACTGCCTCAGCCGCAAGAAAGTGGAAGAGATTGCGCAGCTGCTCACCGTCAACGGCATCAAGGCGCTGCCGTACCATGCCGGCATGGACGCGGTCACCCGTGCCCACAACCAGGACGCCTTCCTGATGGAAGAAGTGGACGTGATCGTCGCCACCATCGCCTTCGGCATGGGCATCGACAAGCCCGACGTGCGCTTCGTCATCCACTACGACATTCCCAAGAGCCTGGAGGGCTACTACCAGGAAACCGGCCGTGCCGGGCGTGACGGGCAGGAAGGACAGTGCATCGCCTTCTACAGTTACAAGGACATCCTGCGGCTCGAGAAGTTCATGCAGGGCAAGCCCATCTCCGAGCAGGAGATCGGCAAGCAGCTGCTCATGGAGACCGTCTCATACGCCGAGTCGAACCAGTGCCGCCGCAAGATCCTGCTCAACTACTTCGGTGAAGATTATCCGCAGGACAATTGCGGCATGTGCGACAACTGCCTCTATCCCAAGAAGCAGTTCGACGGCCGCGAGGAGATGTGTACCGTCATCGAGCTCATCCTGTCGCTCAAGGAGGCGTTCAAGGCCGACCATCTGGCGAACATCCTGGCGGGCGTGAACAACTCCATCATCAAGTCGTACAACCACCATCATCACGAGTTGTTCGGTTTCGGCCGGGACAAGGGCGTGCGTTTCTGGAGCGCGGTGATCCGCCAGGGCCTGGTCTTCCATCTGCTCGACAAGGATATCGAGCGTTATGGCCTGATCCTCGTGACGCCGGCGGGCAAGTTGTTCTATGAGAAGCCTTACGAGCTGATGCTCACGGAAGACCGGGAGTTCGTGGAAGGCGAGGACGACGATGACGACGAGGCTCCGGTGGGTGCGGGCAAGCACAGCCAGAACGGCGGCGGGGGCGGCGACCAGACGCTGCTGGCGATGCTCAAGGATGTACGCAAGGACATGTCGAAGAAGCGCAACCTGCCGGCGTGGGTCATCTTCTCGGATCCGAGCCTGGAGGACATGTCGATCCAGTACCCCGTGAACCTGGTGGAGCTCAAGTCCTGCCAGGGTGTGGGTGAGGGGAAGGCACGCAAGTTCGGCCAGCCGTTCGTGGACCTGATTGCCAAATACGTGGAGGAGAACGACATCATCCGTCCCGACGATTTTGTGGTCAAGTCAGTGGTCAATCGTTCGGCCAACAAGGTATACATTATTCAGAGCATTGACCGGAAGCTTCCGTTCGAGGACATTGCCCGGACGAAGGACATGGATTTTGATGAGTTGCTCGACGAGGTCGAGTCGATCATCAGTTCGGGTACGAAGCTCAACATCGATTACTACATCCGGCAGACGATCGATGAAGATAAGGTCGACGACATCTATTACTATTTCCGCGACGAGGCTGACACCGATTCTGTCACCGACGCGATGAAGGAGCTGGGCGGCGACTACACCGAAGAAGAAGTCCGTCTGGTCCGCATCAAATTCCTTTCCGAAGTAGGAAATTAAACGTTATTGTTTGCTTGCGCCTTGCGCGGGTGGGTGGATGCTCCAGAACCCGTGCCACCCTCGGCACCGTAAGAGGGAGGGGCCCATGCGCAGCATGGGAGGGGTCGAGCGTAGCGAGACGGTTCTGGAGCAACACCCAGAGCGCCAAGCAAGCAAACAGATGCCCGGTCGGGGCCGGGCATGACGTAAAGGGCTTAGCCGCAGTAGTAGAATTGCTGCACGAGGCGGGCCATCTTCTTGGGATCGTTCGAAGCCTCGTGACGGATGTTCTGATCCTTGTAGGATTTCAGCTTGGCAATGGTGCCGTCGATCAGGCTGGGCGAGAAAATCCCGTCCTTCTCATAAAGGGCCCGGTTCTTCTCGAGACAGAGCGCCGACTCGTGGCAGGAGGCCGGAAGCTGTTCAAGCGAGTTGAGCAGCGCCTCGTTCTTCTTGTCGTGAATATTCACATCCACATACGTCTTTTGCGCAACCTCCAGTGCATCAGGCATCTCGAAACCGATGCGCGCTGCCGTGCACAGGCCGGCCAGCATGTTGTAGATGTCGGCACTGCCGTCGCCTGAACGCATCTCGACGGTCTGCTTGTCGGGGATGACGAAATCATTCGGATCCTCCAGCGGATTGGCCAGCGCACACATGCTCCGGTCGACACTCCAGCCAAGCGGCACGCGAACCAGGACGGAACGGTTGCGGTCGCCCCAGCAGACGCTGGTCGGCGCCTCCTGATGGGGCACCAGCCGGAAGTAGGACGTCGGATTGGTGTTGCCGAAAGCGGTCAGCGAGGAAGCGCATTTCATGTAGCCTGCGATGGCGCGCCGCGCCTCGTCGGAGAGGGAGCCGTCCTTGATCATCACCGAATGGTCGCCCTTCATCATCCGTGTGTGGAAATGCAGGCCGCTGCCCGCCTTGCCCGTCGTGATCTTCGGCGCGAACGTGATGTCGAGACCGTACTCGTGCGCGAGGGAACGCAGGATCCACTTGGCCATCAGCAGCTGGTCGGCCGCCGATTCCACCGGATTGACGAGGAACTCGATCTCGTTCTGCTCGTAGATCTTGCCGTCGAGCGTGAAGTTGCCCACCTCGCAGTGGCCGTACTTGATCTGGCCGCCCACCTCCGCGATGCAGCGGATGGCCTCGGCGCGGAACGCCTCGAACTTGGCGAACGGCGTAGATTCGTGATAGCCGTGCTGGTCTTCCGCCGGGAAACGGCCGTCGTCCTCGGCGACGATGTAGAATTCAAGCTCGCCCATGGCCTCGAAAGTATAGCCCGTCACCTCGGTGAAATGACGGTGCGCCTTGCGGAGCGTGAACTCCGGCGCACTCTCGAGCGGCAGGCCGTCCTTGGTGAAATAGCTGCAGAGGAAGCCCACGGTGGGAATCTCCTGGAACGGATCGACATAGGCCGTGCTGAAACGCGGGATCACGTAGAGGTCGCTGCTGTCGGCGGCGATGTAGGGGAACAGGCTGGAACCGTCCACACGCTCGCCGTAGGAGAGGATCGTGTCGAGATACTGACGGTTGGTGACCGGGAAGTTCAGCGTCTTGAGACGCCCGTCGGCCGCCACGTAGCGGAAATTGACGATGCGGACCTCATTGGCTACGATGTAGTCGATGATGTCTTTTTTGGTAAATTCCTTCGGCGCCTTGCCGAGAGCCTTGACCAGTGGATTGATGTTATAGTCGCAAAAGTTATTCATTGAAAGGAAATGGTATGGTTATTTCATACAAAGGTAACGAAAAAAACGATTTCAGCTATTTCTTTGTATCTTTGTCGTTCAGGCTGATCCGTATGGAAACCTTCAAGCGCGTCCTGTCCTATGCCCGGCCGTATGGCAAAAGCTTGCCCGGCTACCTGATGCTGTCCGTCTTTTCGGTGGTCTTCGGCGTGCTGAACTATGCCCTGCTGGGACCCCTGCTCACGGTGCTGTTCGACAGCCAGGCCCTCGCAGCGAGCGCCGTGAAGCCGGAATTCTCTTTCTCGATCGACTGGGCGACACAATGGTTCCAGTGGCTCCTTGCTTCGATCGTGCAGGACCGCGGCGTAATGCGGGCTTTGCTGGTGGTGTGCGTGAGCCTCGTGGTGGCGTCCTTCTTCTCCGACCTGTGCCGTTATCTTTCGCAGCGCATCATCGTCACCCTCAAGACACGCCTGATGAAGAACCTCCGCAAGGACCTTTTCTCCAAGATATCCTCGCTGCACGTAGGCTATTTCACGGATAAACGCAAGGGCGACATCCTGTCGAGCCTCTCGAACGACGTGTCCGAGGTGCAGAACACCATAGCGGGCAGCTTCCATATCCTGTTCCGCGAGCCCCTGCTGGTCCTCGGCTTCCTGGCCATGCTCATCTATATGTCGCCGCGGCTGACGCTGGTCTCGCTCGTGGCGCTGCCCTTGTCCGTCCTGCTCGTCACCCGGCTTACCCGCCGGCTCCGGGCCGGGAGCGTGGAGACGCAGCGGCTCATGGGCCGCATCCTCAGCCAGTTCGACGAGGCCATCTCCGGTTCGCGCATCATCAAGGCCTTCACCGCCCGCAAGCAGGTGGATGCCGCCTTCGAGCAGGTGAACGATGAGCACCGCCGCATCTCCCGCCAGGTGTACAACCGGCAGGAACTGGCTTCGCCCACCTCCGAATTCCTCGGCCTCACCATCGCGGCCGGCGTGCTGTTCTTCGGCGGCTGGCTGAACGTGCGCGGGCAGCTCGGCATGACGTGGCCCCAGTTCATCGTCTATATCATGTTCTACTGGCGCGTGCTGGAACCCGCCAAGGCCATCGCCAACCAGTATGCCGCCGTACAGAAGGGCCTCGTCTCGGCCGACCGCATCTTCGCGATCCTCGACACGCCCTCCGCTATCCCCGACGGCACGAAGCCCGTCAAAGAGTTCCGCAATGAGGTGCTCTTCGACCACGTGACGTTCGCTTATGGCGAAGAGCCCGTGCTCACGGATATCTGCCTGTCCATCCCCAAGGGAAAGACCGTCGCCGTGGTTGGGCCGTCGGGCGCCGGCAAATCCACGATGGCCGACCTGCTGCCCCGCTTCCACGACGTGACCGGCGGCCGCATCCTCCTCGACGGAACCGACATCCGGGAGTTCCGGCTCGACGACCTGGCCGCCCTGATGGGCATCGTCACGCAGGAGTCGGTCCTGTTCAACGATACCGTGCACAACAACATCGCCTTCGGCATGCCCGACGCGACCCGTGAGCAGGTGATCGAGGCCGCGCGCATCGCCAACGCAGATCCCTTCATCGCGCAGCTCCCCCAGGGATATGACACCAATATCGGCGAGCGGGGCGCAAAACTCTCCGGCGGACAGCGGCAACGCATCGCCATCGCCCGGGCCGTGCTCAAGAATCCGCCCCTGCTCATCCTCGACGAAGCCACTTCCGCCCTCGACACGGAAAGCGAGCGGCTCGTCCAGGACGCACTCACGCGCCTGATGGGTGGGCGTACTTCCCTGGTCATCGCCCACCGCCTCTCGACCATCCGCCACGCCGACCTGATCGTCGTTCTGCAGGACGGCCGCATCGTCGAGCGCGGAACACATGAAGATTTGGTTGCAAATCACGGTCTTTATTCGCATCTTTGCAATTTGCAGGCATTTTCATAGCACACTGTCATGTCAAAGAAACCATCAAGAAAGAAATCTCTGAACGCGCTCCTGGAATACAGTTTCAAGAAGAACTGGGACCGTCCGGCCCTGTCGAACTACAACCAGGAGACCTTATATTATAAAGACGTGGCCCGCAAGGTAGCGCAGCTGCACATCTTCTTCGAGGCGTGCGGCATCCAGCCCGGCGACCGCATCGCCGTCTGCTCGAAGAACCAGGTCAACTGGGCCGTGTCGTATCTGGCCGCGATGACCTACGGGGCCGTGGTCGTGCCGATCCTGCACGAATTCCAGCCCACGAACGTCGCACACCTGGTGACCCATTGCGAAGCCCGCATCCTCTTCATCGGCGACATCATCTGGCGCAACATGGCCGAGATGGAGCTCCCCGGCGTGGAGGTGATCGTGACCCTGTCCGACCTCAAGGTGGTCCGCTCCGTCAATCCTAACGCGGAAGCCGTGATGGCGGACCTGGAAAACCGGATGCAGGCCCGCTATCCGGACGGTTTCAATGCCGAGAGCCTGGATTACTTCCCGGACCAGCCCGAGTCGCTCGCACTGATCAGCTACACGTCCGGCACGTCGGGCTTCTCGAAGGGCGTGATGATCCCGTACCGTGCGCTCCTGTCGAACATCCAGTTCGCCTGCGAGGCCGAGCCACACATGGACAACAATTCCCGCATGGTGTCGATGCTGCCGACCGCGCATATGTACGGAATGATCTTCGAGTTCCTGTTCGAGATGACCATCGGCGCGCACGTGTTCTTCCTGACGCGCCTCCCGAGCCCGAAGGTGATCCTGGAGGCGATGAGCACGGTCAAGCCCGATACGATCATCTCGGTGCCGCTGGTCATCGAAAAGATATACAAGAACATGCTGCTGCCGTTCATCAGCAAGAAACGCATCAAGATGATGCTCAACCTGCCGGTGCTCGACAAGATGGTCAAAAACAAGATCCGCGACAGCCTGGTCCAGGCGTTCGGCGGCAAGTTCGGCGAGGTTATCATCGGCGGCGCACCTTTCAACCGCGAGGCCGAGGCGTTCTTCAAGCGCATCAACTTCCCGTTCACCATCGGTTACGGCATGACGGAGTGCGCGCCGATCATCACCTACGTCCACTGGGACAAGACCAAGCTCTATTCCTGCGGCAAGGCGGCTCCGCGAATGAAGATCAAGATCGATTCCGACGATCCGAAGAAGGAGCCGGGCGAAGTGCTGGTCAAGGGCGAAAACGTGTTCCTGGGCTATTACAAGAACGAAATGGCAACCCGCGAGGCATTCGTGGACGGCTGGTTCCGCACCGGCGACATGGGCATCATCGACGGCGACGGGTACCTGTACCTGAAGGGCCGCTGCAAGAGCATGATCCTCGGTCCTTCGGGCCAGAACATCTACCCCGAGGAAATCGAGAGCATCCTGAACAACATGCCGTACGTCGTGGAGTCGCTCGTCGTCGAGGACGACTACAAGATGGTGGCGCTCATCTATCCCGACTTCGAGCAGGCGCAGGAGGACGGACTGGACCGTGAACAGTTGCAGGAAAAGTTGACCGAAGGCATGCAGCTGGCCAACCTGGAGCTCGACCAGTACTGCAAGATCCACCACGTGGAGATCGTGGACCAGGAGTTCGAAAAGACGCCGAAACGCAGCATCAAGCGCTACCTGTACCAAAGAGACAAGAATCAATAATGGATAAGGATAACAAGAACCGCCAGTTCGACCGGAGCTATCTGGATATGGCTGCCGTGTGGGCGAAGAATTCCTATTGCGAGCGCCGCCAGGTGGGTGCGATCCTGGTCAAGGACCGGATGATCATCTCGGACGGATATAACGGCACGCCGTCCGGTTTCGAGAACGTTTGCGAAGACGAGAACGGGGTGACGAAGCCCTACGTGCTGCACGCCGAGGCCAATGCCATCACAAAGGTGGCCCGGAGCAACAACAGCAGCCTGGGCGCGACGCTCTACATCACGGACTCCCCCTGTATGGAATGTGCCAAGCTGATCATCCAGTCGGGCATTACCCGGGTCGTCTATGCGCGGGACTACCGGATCACCGACGGCGTGGACCTGCTGCGCCGGGCGGGAATCGAGGTTGAAAAATTCGAGTAAATCATGGAAGAAAAGACGCGGAAAGCGCTCTCCTCGATCGGATGGTGGCTCGTCCTGATGCTGTTGCTGGCGCTGATTTTCTTGATGTGGAACCGGAACCGTCGTCCGACGGTGCGGATTCCGGAAGGTGACTGGGCCAAGCTGATGCTGGTGCTCCAGACCGTGGACAAGGATTATGTGGACGAGATCGACCAGCGTGCCGTCACCGAGCAGATCCTGCCGGACCTGCTCGCGAAGCTGGACCCGCATTCGGTATACCTGCCGCCCGTGGAACTGAAAGCGGCGGAGGAGGACCTGCAGGGTGGCTTTGACGGCATCGGCATCCAGTTTACCGTGCCGAACGACACGGCTGTCGTCACGCAGGTCATCGCCGGCGGCCCGTCCGAACGTGCCGGGCTCCTGTCCGGCGACCGCATCATCCAGGTGGACGACCGCGTGATCGCGGGCAACGGAACGCCGCAGGATTCGATGGTGCGCATGATGAAGGGCCGTCGCGGCACGCAGGTGACGGTGCAGGTCAAGCGGGAAGGGGAGCGGGAGCTGATTCCGTTCCTGATCACGCGCGACGTGATTCCGGTCAACAGTGTGGACGTTTCCTTCATGCTCAACGATACGACGGGTTACATCAAGCTCTCGAAGTTCTCCCGGACCACGTATCTGGAGTTCCTCGAGGCGGCGCTCAAGCTGCGCGGTGAGGGAATGCGGCGGCTGGTCTTCGACCTGCGCGACAATACGGGAGGCTATCTCGACCAGGCGCTGATGCTTTGCAACGAATTCCTGCAGAAGGGCGACCTGATCGTCTACATGGAAGGCCGCAACCGGGCCCGCAGCGACGTTTTCGCCGACGGCCGCGGCAGTTGCCGCGACATCGAGCTGGCCGTCCTCATCAACGAGGGCTCGGCTTCCTCGAGCGAGATTTTCGCCGGCGCGATGCAGGACAACGACCGCGCCGTGCTCTACGGCTTGCGCTCGTTCGGCAAGGGACTGGTGCAGGAGCCGCTTTTCTTCAATGACGGATCGGGCATCCGGCTCACGGTGGCGCGCTATCACACGCCGTCAGGCCGCTGCATCCAGAAGCCGTATGGCGACGATTATGGCTATGACATTTTCGAACGCTACCAGAGCGGCGAGATGATGAGTGCAGACAGTATCAAGGTCAACGATTCGCTCCGGTTCGAGACGCGTTCCGGCCGCACGGTCTATGGCGGCGGCGGTATCATCCCCGACGTGTTCGTGCCCCTCGACACGACCCGCTACACGGAATACCTGGGCAAATGCAACCGGCAGAGCCTGCAGGTGAAGTATGCAAACCAGGTGGCGGACCGCAACCGGGCGCGGCTGCGCGAGATCCGCGACCTGCCCTCTCTTGAGCGTTTCCTCGACGGAATGGACCTGAAGCGGGGCTTCATCGGCTTCACTTCCGCACAGGGAGTAGTGCCGACGGACGAGGAATGGGCTGTCTCCGGCGACGTCATCCTGACGCAGGTCCGCGCACTGATCGGACGCAACACGCCGATGAACGACGAGGCGTTCTACCCGATCTATCTGCGCATCGACAACGTGATGGATGCGGTTATGAAAGGGGTGGAAGAGTGAAACTTTTTTAGATTTTACTCGTATAATAATTGTTTTTTCGCCTAAAATCTAAATTTATACTTTTTCAATGAAACTTTCTCAATTCGGCTTCGAGCTTCCGCAGGAACTGATTGCCAAGTATCCTTCGCAGGAGCGGGACGAGTGCCGTCTGATGGTCGTCCACAAGGACACGGGTGACATCGAGCACAGGATTTTCAAGGATATTATCGAATATGCGGCGCCGCATGACCTGTTCGTTTTCAACGATGCGAAGGTCTTCCCGGCGCGGATGCGCGGCAACAAGGAGAAGACGGGTGCGGAGATCGACGTCTTCCTGCTTCGCGAGCTCAACAAGGAGCAGCGCCTGTGGGACGTGCTGGTCGATCCGGCGCGCAAGATCCGTATCGGCAACAAGCTGTATTTCGGCGAGAACGACAGCCTGGTGGCGGAGGTGATCGACAATACCACTTCGCGCGGCCGCACGCTTCGTTTCCTGTTTGACGGCACGTACGAGGAGTTCCGCGAGACGTTGTACCAGATGGGTTCGCTGCCGATTCCGAAGTGGATCCGTCCGCATGCGGAGGAGATCGACAAGGAGCGTTTCCAGACGATTTTCGCATCGAAGGAAGGGGCGGTCGCCTGTCCGGCTGCGGGTCTGCATTTCAGCAAGATCCTGTTCAAGAAGATGGAGATCCGCGACATCGAGTCGACGTTCCTGACGCTCTACATGGGCAATGCGCATTTCCACAACGTGGATGTGGAGGATCTGTCAAAGCACAAGATGGATTCGGAGCAGTATGTGATCTCGGAGGAGACGGCTGCGAAGGTGAACGGGACGAAGGCGGCCGGGCACAAGATTTTCGCCGTTGGCGTGACGGTGGTCCGGGCGTTGGAGACGTATGTGACGACGAAGAAGGAGATTCGGGCGAACGAGGGTTGGACGAACAAGTTCATTTTCCCGCCGTACCAGTTCTCGATCATGGATGCCGTCGTGACGAATTTCCATCTGCCTTACAGCACGATGCTGATGTCGGCTGCCGCTTTCGGCGGCTATCACAACGTGATGAACGCCTACAAGGTCGCCATCCAGGAGGGTTACCAGTTCGGCACCTACGGCGACGCGATGCTGATCATCTGATCCGATATCCCATCGGTTGATACCCATAATGCCCGATCAATTCGGGCATTTTTTTTCGTCATGCCCTGACGATTTCAGATGCCCGGTCAAGCCGGGCATGACAAAGAGGTCAAGCCGGGCATGACAGAAAGATTAGCCGGTCATTACATAGGTTTTATTGATTTTCGGGAGAGGAAGATATTGACGTTTTGCGGGGGCGGATGGGAAAAGGAGTCTGTAATTTAGCGGTAAAAAAAGATGGACTCCGACAATCTCGTATGCCTCTGTGCGCTGAGCAAGGTCTTTGCGTACAAAAGCGCCGTCGGCCGGCAGCTGATCGACGCCTTTGGCGGCCCCGCCGCCGTCTTTGCGGCTCCGCGCAGCGCCCTTCGCGACGCCTTGAACCACGCCGACGAATACGTCGACGCCCTTACCGCCCCCGGCCTCCTCGAATGGGCCTGCACCGAAACCGAATGGGCCGCCGCCCATGGCGTCGACCTGCTACCCTGCGGCAGCGCCCGCTATCCCTTCCGCCTCGCCCAATGCGACGACGCCCCGCTCCTGCTGTATTGTAAAGGAACCGCCGACCTGAACGTCCCGTGCGTCCTCTCCGTCGTCGGAACCCGTAAGGCCACCTGGTACGGCCGGACAACCTGCCGGAAACTGGTCGAAAGGCTCGCCGGCCTCCCCGTCCGCCCGCTGGTCGTCAGCGGCCTGGCACTGGGCATCGACGGCTGCGCCCATCTGGCCGCACTGGAAGCCGGCCTGCAGACCGTCGGCGTCATGCCGACCGGCCTCGATGAAATCTATCCCCGACAACACCGGGACCTGGCTGCCCGCATTGTGGAACACGGCGCCCTGGTCACCGATTTTCCCCGGCTGACGGCCCCCGCCGCCCATACCTTCATCCGGCGGAACCGCCTGATCGCCGGCATGGCCGATGCCACGCTGCTGGCCGAATCCTTCGCCAGGGGCGGCGGCCTGATCACCGTCTCGCTGGCCGAATCGTATGGCCGCGACGTGTTCGCCGTGCCCGGACGGCTCACCGACCTTTCCTTTGCCGGCTGTCACGAGATTATCCGCAACAACATCGCCCAGATCGTGACCGACGCCGACAGCATCCCGCTGGCAATGGGATGGTTGAAACAACCGGCCCGGAGTGGACGGCAGCCCGGTTTCCGGCCGGAAGACTCCGCCCTCAAGCGAACCCTGCTCGCCCTGCTCGGCGAACGCGGCACGCTCTCGGCCGACGAACTGTCCGGCCTCACCGGCCAGGATGCCGGCACCATCAGCGTCGCCCTCTTCGAACTCGAGGTGGAGGGCCGCGTGGCCGCCGAATTCGGGAATAAATATGCCCGGACCTGAAGGCGGGAATGCCATATTTTTTTGTTATATTTGTAAATTCATCGAATAAGGGAAAAGATGGAACTGATCGATACCCATTCGCACATCTACGACGAGGCTTTTCGTGAGGATTTCACGGACGTGCTCGGCCGTGCCCGCGAAGCCGGCATCGTCGCCTGCGTGATGCCCGGCATCGACCGTTCCTGCTACGATGACCTATGTGCGAAAGCCGACCAGCTGCCCGGCTTTGCCTATCCCTGTGTCGGCCTGCATCCCACTTCGGTGGGGGAGAACTGGCAGGAGGAACTCGATTTCGTGAAGCAGCACATGCAGGACCGCCCCTGGCGGGCCGTCGGCGAGATCGGGCTTGACGAATACTGGTCGAAAGATTTCGTGAAGGAGCAGATGCGTGTGCTGGAAGAGCAGATCGTGCTCGCCGCGGAAGCCGGCCTGCCCGTGATCATCCATCTCCGGGAGGCGACGGACGACTTCCTCCGCGTGCTCGAGGACCTGCGCGGCGTTTCGTTCCGGGGCTCGATGCATGCCTGGTCCGGCAGTTACGAGATGTACCGGCGGCTGCTGACCTATGCCGATTTCCGTTTCGGAATCGGCGGCGTGGTCACCTACAAGAATGCGGGCGTCGCCGCGGCGCTCGAGAAAATGTCGATGCAGGACATCGTGCTGGAGACGGACTGTCCCTGGCTGACCCCTGTCCCGTACCGCGGCCGGCGGAACGAGCCCTCCTATGTGCGGCTCATTGCTGAAAAAGTGGCACAGATCAAGAGCCTGGCGCTCGAGGAGGTCGCGGCGACGACCACGGAAAACGCCCGCAGGCTCTTCAATCTATATTGATTATGGACAGAAAGATACTCCTTATCTACACGGGCGGGACCATCGGAATGAAGCAGGACCCCGACACGTTGCTCCTCAAGCCCTTCGACTTCACCCAGATCCTGCAGGAAGTGCCCGAGCTCCGCAAGTTCGGCTTCCAGATCGATACGATCTCCTTCGACCCCGTCATCGATTCGTCCGATGCGAAACCGGAATTCTGGGTAGATCTGGCCCGCCTCATCCGCGAACACTACGACGCCTATTGCGGCTTTGTTGTGCTGCACGGCACCGACACGATGGCCTATACGGCCTCGGCGCTCAGCTTCATGCTCGAGAACCTCGAGAAGCCGGTCATCCTCACCGGCAGCCAGCTGCCCATCGGCATGCTCCGTACCGACGGCAAACAGAACCTCATCGATGCCATCGAGCTGGCGGCGGACATCGGGCCGGACGGGCATCCGTGCGTCAGTGAAGTCTGTATCTATTTCGAGACCGAGCTCTTCCGGGGCAACCGCACGACCAAGTACAACGCGGAGAACTTCAGTGCCTTCCGCTCGGCGAACTATCCCGCCCTGGCGGAAGTGGGCATCCATATCCGCTATAACAGGCCGGCCCTGTTCCGTCCGGACCAGTGGGGAAAACCGCTGCGCATCCACACGGACCTCGATACGCACGTGGCCGTGCTGAAGATCTTCCCGGGCATCTCGGAGGCATTTGTCCGTTCCGTGCTTTCGGCCGAAGGACTCCGCGCCGTGGTGCTCGAGACCTATGGCTCGGGCAACGCCCTTTCGGACGCGTGGTTCCTCGACGCCCTGACCGGTTTCACGGCCGGCGGCGGCATCGTGGTCAACATCACCCAGTGCCAGGCGGGCTCCGTCGACATGGGCGCTTATGCCAACGGAGACACCCTCCGGAAGGCCGGTGTGGTGTGCGGATATGACCTTACGACGGAAGCCGCTTTGACAAAATTATTTGTGCTTTTGGGCCAGTATGCAGATAATAAGGAAGTTAGAGAATTGTTCAGGATTTGCGAAAGTGGAGAATTTTCTCAGAAATGATGATACTTTCCAAAAAAATTGTTAAATTGCATGGAATTTCGAACTATAACTATTTAAATACAGTGTTTAATAATTAATCAAAAAACCTATGAAGAAAATTTTCATGTTTTTGGCAGTGATCGGTCTTCTGACCATTTCTGCCGAGTACCAGAAGACTTTTGCACAGGACCAGCCTGCAGAGCAGACGGAAGAGGTCGTGGCTGAAGCCAACAACGCCGCTGACGAGATCGTCGATCCGTTCGCCGCATCCTCGGACGACAAGCCGATCCACCAGCAGCTCAAGAAACTCTTCATCGAAGGTGGTGCAACGTTCATGGCACTCGTGCTGTTGTGCCTCATCCTCGGTCTGGCTATCGCCATTGCGAAGATCATCACGCTGAGCATCGCACAGAACAACAACACGAAACTGCTCAACAAGATTGAGGACTGCCTCAAGAACGAAGGCGTCGACAAGGCATACGAGCTCTGCAGGAACACGCCGGGCCCGGTGGCACGCATCTTCACCCAGGGCCTGCTCCGCGTCAAGGACGGCCAGGGCATCGAGAAAGCTGAGAAATCCGTTGTCGAGTATGGCTCCGTGGAAATGGGTAAGCTCGAGAAAGGTCTTTCCTGGATCGGCCTCTTCATCGGTATCGCTCCTCAGTTGGGCTTTATGGGTACCGTCCTCGGTCTGATCGAGGCATTCGACGCCATCGAGGTGGCCGGCGATATCAGCCCGGCACTGGTCGCAGGCGGTATGAAGGTCGCTCTGATCACCACCGTCGGCGGTCTGGTCGTCGCAATTATCCTCCAGCTGTTCTACAACTACATCATCTCCAAGATCGACACCATCGTCGTGGACATGGAAGACTCTTCCATCTCGCTCGTCGACATGCTTGTCAAGTACAGCAAATAACAACGTTCATTCTTTGATTTGATTATGAAAGAAGCTAACGAAAAAAGAGAGAACAGGCCCTGGAAGATTCTGGAGCTGATCCTTTTCGTGGTGTCGCTGGTGCTGTTCGCCATCGTCTTCTCCAAGAATCCGAAGACGACCGATGCAGCCTGCCTCAACCCGTTCCTGTACTGGATCTATGCTCTTGTCGTCTTGGCTCTCTGCGTCACCCTGCTCTTCCCGCTGGTGGGCGCATTCAAGTCCAAGAAGAAACTCCTGCGCCTGATCATCCTCATCCTGGCGGTCGTCGTGATCGTCGGCGGTGCATGGTTGCTTGCGCCGGGTACGGCTATCGATACCAATGCGTCCAACGTGACGGCAGGTACTTTCAAGTTTGCTGATATGGTGCTCTTCGTCACCTACCTCCTCGTTTGCGGAGCCATCGTGACCCTGATCTGGAGTGCCATCCGTAATGCTCTCAAAAAATAAGTAATTTAGTATGGCTAAGAAAAAGGTTCCTGAAATCAACGGCTCATCAATGGCGGATATCGCGTTCATCGCGCTGATATTCTTCTTGATGGTGACGACGATGGACAAGGAGGAGGGTATTGCCCGCCAGCTTCCGCCGATCCCGCCTGAGGATCAGAAGGTGGAAGACCAGAAAGTCAACCGTCGCAACATCATCCAGGTGAAGATCAATGCGGCCGACCGCCTCTTGGCCGGAGGTGTACCTATGGATGTCAGCCAGCTGAAAGATAAGATCAAGGAATTCATGACCAACCCGTACGATGATCCGAACCTGCCCGAGAAAGAGGAGCAGGATATCCCGGGTATCGGAAAGGTGATGGTCTCCAAAGGTGTCATCTCGCTCCAGAACGACCGCGGTACTTCGTACCAGGCCTACATCACCGTCCAGAACGAACTGGTGAAGGCCATCAACGAAATCCGCGACGAGTTCTCGATGCAGCACTTCGGCAAGAAGTACAGCAAGCTGGATGACGACCAGGTAGACATGGTTCGTAAGGCTGTGCCTCAGCGTATTTCCGAGGCAGAGCCGAAGGATGTCAAGAAGAAGAAATAGGAGGATTCAGTATGGCTAAATTCATCAAAGAAAACAAGGGTGAGCTTCCGCAGATGAATACTTCGTCCCTCCCGGACATCGTGTTCATCATCCTGATGTTCTTCATGGTCTGTACGTCTATGCGCCAGAACGAGACGAAAGTCCGCGTGCGCATGCCGCAGGCTACGGAGATTGCGAAACTCGACCGCAAAGACCTGGCTTCCTATATCTATATCGGCACCCCTTCGAACCAGTACCAGAAGGAGTACGGTACGGATTCCCGTATCCAGCTGAATGACGTCATCTGCAAGGACAACAACGACTTGAGCGCCATCCGTGACTTCATCGCCGCAGAGCGTGAGTCGATGAGCGAGCAAGACCGTCCGTTCATGCAGGTCAACATCAAGGCCGACCAGGATACCCGCATGGGTATCATCACCGACGTGAAGCAGGAGCTTCGCCGGTGCTCTGCCTTGAAGATCGTGTATGGCGCGCGAAAGGGCGGCGTACAGAAATGACGAATGCTTGAATAAAGGAGAGGGTGGCTTCGTCCACCCTTTCTTTTATTTAAATAATGTGTAAGCGATGAAACGATTTTTCTATTATCTGGCAGTTGTCGCCCTGCTTGGTTTGGCGGCATCCTGCGCACGGCAGGAGAATCAGGCGAAATATGTATTCTATTTCATCGGCGACGGCATGGGCTTTACCCATGTGGCTGCCGCTGAGGCATATCTGGCCCAGGAACGCGGCGTGATCGGCATGGATCCGCTCTGCTTCACGCAGTTCCCCGTGCTCGGTGAAGCGGTTACCTGCTCGGCAAACAGCATCATCACCGACTCGTCGGCTGCCGGCACCGCCCTTTCCACGGGCGAGAAGACCAACAACAGGATGTTGGCCGTGGCGCCGGACTCGACCACACAGTTGAAAAGTATTTCCTACAAGATACACGACGCCGGCTATAGTGTCGGCGTGATGTCCACCACACCCATCAACCACGCTACGCCGGCCGCATTCTTCGGCCACAACGTCAAGCGGGGCAATTATTACGAGATCGGACAGGAACTCCCTTCCACCGGATTCGAGTTCTTCGCCGGCGGTGGCCTCTACCATCCGAAAGGAAAGGATGGGGACGAGGAAGTGTCGCTCTACGACATGATTGCCGAGGGCGGCTATACGCTGGCTTACGGCTATGAGGACTTCCAGGCCAAGAAGGATGCCGACCATATCGTGCTGGTCCAGAGCGAAGGCTCCGACCAGATCTGTCCCTATGCCCTGGGCCGTCCCGAAGGTGCGCTGACCCTCTCACAGATCGTTGATGCGGCCGTCACCGTACTGGAACGCAATCCGAAAGGTTTCTTCCTTATGGCTGAGGGCGGACTGATTGACTGGACGGCGCACAGCCAGGACCTGGCCGGCACTATCTTCGAGGTGCTGGACTTCGACCAGGCCATCGCCGTGGCGGATGCTTTTTATGCGAAGCACCCCGACGAGACGCTGATCGTCGTGACGGCCGACCATGAGACGGGCGGCCTTGCCCTGGGCGCCAAGGGGTACCAATACGACCTGACTGTCATCGACAAGATCAAGAACTCCTCGACCACGACCGACGTGGAGCAGTATATGAACAGCTCGCAGTCGATCAGCGGCGTCAATGAAGAGGCGCAAGTCGGCTGGACGACCTTCTCGCACTGCGGCGGGCCCGTTCCCGTCTGGGCGAAAGGTGTCGGCTCGGAGCGTTTTGCCGGACGCCAGGACAACACCGATATTCCGAAGAAGATTTGCGCCGCCATGGGCGTCACATTTTAACCTATTGTCATGAAAAGAACGCTTTCCGTGCTGTTGGCCTTGTGCCTGGCCGCTTCCGCCCTGTTTGCGCAGGAACCCCCGAAACGCGAGTTCCGCGGCGCCTGGCTGCACATTGTGGGCAACCAGCAAATCAAGAACATGTCCCGTGAGCAAATACAGGACTGGTTCGTCCAGACGCTCGACGCACTGGAAGCGCAGGGCTGCAATGCCGTGATCTTCCAGGTCCGGCCCCAGGCCGATGCCTTCTACGCATCGGAACTCGAGCCGTGGACCCGCTTCCTGACCGGCGAGCAGGGTGTCGCACCCGATCCGTTCTGGGATCCGCTCCAGTTCATGATCGAACAGTGCCACGCCCGCGGCATGGAATTGCATGCCTGGCTCAATCCGTACCGCGTGACGTCGAATGACCGGGAGCAGCTCAGCCCGGAGCACCTTTATTACAAGAAGCCCGATATTTTCAAGCGCTACGGCAAGCAGCTCTATTTTGATCCCGGCGAGCCGGAGAGCGTGGCCCATACGGTCAAGGTCATCGCCGACATCGTGACGCGCTACGACGTGGACGGCATCCATTTCGACGATTATTTCTATCCGTATCCCGTCAAGTTCGAGGAATTCCACGATGACGCCTCGTTCGCGAAATATGCGGCGGACCAGGGATTCGAGTATTGGCAGAAGGGAGACTGGCGCCGCAATAACGTGGAGACGCTCATCCACGCCGCGAACGACACGATCAAGGCCATCAAGCCGTGGGTGCGCTTCGGCATTTCGCCGTTCGGCATCCACCGCAACCTGAAGGATACGCCCGACGGCAGCGGAAGCCAGACGAACGGCCTGTCGAATTACGAAGAACTGTTCGCTGACGTGCCCGCCTGGGCCGAGAAGGGCTACATCGATTACATCGTGCCGCAGCTCTATTGGCGCATCGGCCATCCGGCAGCGGACTACGACATCCTGATCCACTGGTGGAACGACATGAACTATAAGGGCCAGCTGTACATCGGCCAGAGCATCGGCACGTTCAGCGAGCCGGACCTCGACAATCCCGCCATCACGCAGACCGCGCGCAAGATGCAGCTTGTGCGGGACCTGCCCAACGTGGACGGAAATGTCTGGTGGCCGGGCTGGACGCTGGCCGATCCGAAAGGCATCGCGCTGCCCGATTCCCTGCGCCTCATCTACCAGAAGAATCCCGCACTGATTCCGGCCTATACCGACCTGGACGCCGTGGCGCCGGAACCGGTGGCCTCGTTGCGGGCCGGCAGCCATGGCCTCTCGTGGAAGCCTGTCGCGACGGATGACGTGCTGCAGCAGCCGCACTTCTACGTGGTGTACCGTTTCGGGGCAGGGGAGAAGATCGACCTGTCCGACAGCGGGCATATCGTGAAGATTACGCGCGGGACGACCTACAAGCCCGCCGGCAAGCGCAATGGCAAATACCGCTATGTCGTGACGGTCGTGGACCGCTGCTGGAACGAAAGCAAACCCTCTAAAGCTATCAAATGGTAATCATATAATATGAAAAGAATCAAAGATTATTTGAGCGGACAGCCTATGCAGGATATCGTAGTGAAGGGCTGGGTCCGCACCAAACGAGGAAACAAGAACGTGGCGTTCATCGCCCTGAACGATGGCTCGACCATCAATAATATTCAGATTGTCTGTGACTTGTCGAAATTCGACGAGGCCCTGATGAAACTGGTCACCACCGGTGCCTGCCTGTGTGTCCGGGGCGATCTCGTGCCGTCGCTCGGCAGCGGCCAGGCCGTTGAGGTGCAGGCCCGTACGATCGAGGTGTACGGCACCGCCGATCCGGATGCCTATCCGTTGCAGAAGAAGGGGCACAGCATGGAGTTCCTGCGCGAAATCGCGCACCTGCGCCCGCGTACCAACACGTTCGGCGCCGTGCTCCGCATCCGCCACGCGATGGCTTTCGCCATCCACCAGTTCTTCAACGACAAGGGCTTCTTCTATCTCCACACGCCGCTGATCACGGCGAGCGACTGCGAGGGCGCCGGCGAGATGTTCCAGGTCACGACGCTCGACCTCGACAACCTGCCGCGCACCGAAGCTGGCGCCATCGACTACAGCCAGGATTTCTTCGGCCGCCAGACTTCGCTGACCGTCAGCGGCCAGCTGGAAGGTGAACTTGGCGCTACGGCGCTCGGCTGCATCTACACCTTCGGCCCGACGTTCCGCGCCGAGAATTCCAACACGCCGCGCCACCTGGCCGAGTTCTGGATGGTGGAGCCGGAGATGGCCTTCTACGACGTGAACGACCTGATGGACCTCGAGGAAGAGTTCATCAAGTATCTGGTGCAGTATGCCCTGGACCACTGCCAGGACGACCTTGCGTTCCTCAATAAGATGATCGATCCGGAGCTGATCGCCCGTCTCCAGAGCGTCGTGTCCACCGAATTCGTGCGCCTGACCTATACCGAGGGCATCAAGATCCTCGAAGCGAGCGGCCAGAAGTTCGAGTTCCCGGTTTCGTGGGGCGTGGACCTGCAGAGCGAACACGAGCGTTACCTCGTGGAGAAGCACTTCGGCAAGCCGGTCATCCTGACCGACTATCCGAAGGACATCAAGGCCTTCTACATGAAGCAGAACGACGACGGAAAGACCGTCCGTGGCACGGACGTGCTCTTCCCGAAGATCGGCGAGATCATCGGCGGTTCCGAGCGCGAATCTTCGCTCGAGAAGCTGAACCGTCGCATCGAAGAGCTGAAGATGGACACCACCAACCTCTGGTGGTATCTCGACACCCGCCGTTTCGGTACCTGCCCGCACAGCGGCTTCGGACTGGGTTTCGAGCGTCTGCTGCTCTTCGTGACCGGCATGAGCAACATCCGTGACGTGATCCCGTTCCCGAGAACGCCCAAGACCGCAGACTTTTAATCGTAAAACCATAAACTTAAACCTATTATGTTGATTATCGGCATCGCCGGCGGATCCGGATCCGGAAAGACCACAGTGGTCAGGGAAATCACCCGCAGGATGCAGCCCCAGGAACAGGTGGTGGTCATCCCGCAGGACTCCTATTACAAGGACCAGGGTCATCTCTCCATGGAGGAGCGGCAGGCACTGAACTTCGACCACCCCGACTCGATCGACTGGAAGCTGCTTGTGAAGCAGCTGCGTGACCTCAAGAACGGAAAGGCTATCGACCAGCCTACCTATTCCTACATTACGTGTACCCGGCAGCCCGAGACGGTTCACGTCGAGCCCGCCGATATCATCATTGTCGAAGGCATCCTCATCTTCACCTGCAAGGAGCTGATGCAGGAACTCGACATCAAGGTGTTCGTGGATGCGGACGACGACGACCGGCTGATGCGTGTCATCACCCGCGACATCGTGGAGCGCGGCAAGAACGTGGAGTGGGTCATCGACCGTTACACCAAGACGGTCAAGCCGATGTACCTGCAGTTCATCGCGCCGAGCAAGCGTTATGCCGATATCATCGTCCCGCAGGGCGGTCACAACAAAGTGGCTATCAATGTGTTGCTATCCGGCATTAAGAAGATGGCCCGCGAACGCGAACAAGAGTAGAAGAAGTTTCAGATGAAGTGGTGGGGCGGCAAGCACAAGGAGGACCGGGTCGGTTTCTACACGACCCTGGTCTTTCATCTGGCTGTCCTGATCATCCTTCTGGTCGTTTCGATCGGGCATGTCGCCTCGACCGAAAACACGTTCGTGCTCGATTTCACGAAGCAGGAGGAGTTGGAGAAATTGCAGCGTGAGATCGAACTGAAGGAGGAGGTGGCCCGCAACTTGGAGGACCAGCTGGCCCGTCAGCCGCAGCAGCGCATCCGCAATGTGGCGGTCGATGCGGGCAGCAAGCTGAAGGACGACCGTTTCAAGAATCCGTCCGAAGTCTACGACGAAGCGCGCGAACTGCAGCGGAAGCTCGATGCATCGCGGCGCGATGCACTGGCGCAGCAGGCTTCGGAAGAGGCCGTGGACATGAACGAGCCGCAGCAGGCCCAACAGGAGGCTGCGCCGGCATACAAGGGGCCTTCGGTCATTTCCTATGAGGTGGAAGGGCGCAAGGCGCTGAGTCTGCCCGTGCCTGCTTACAAGGGCTACGGGGCGGGCGACGTGCTGGTCGACATCGAGGTCAATCCGGCCGGCCGGGTGACATCTGCCCGCGTACGTGCCGACGCTTCGACGGCGGACGCTTCGCTTCATGCCTTCGCGGTCGAGGCGGCCCGGCGGTCCCGGTTCTCCGCTTCTTCCGATGCGGCCAAAACCCAGCCCGGCTGGATATTATATCGATTTATTGCACAATAACATATAGTATTTCTGAACTAAAAACCTGAACCATGAAACCTGAAATCGAAGCCGCCATAGACAGCATCAATGTGACGATGAATGCCGGTGGCATGAACACCATCAATATTGTCCTCGCCTTCGTGATGTATGGCGTGGCGCTCGGCATCAAGCCGAGGATGTTTGTCGATGTCTTCAGTAAACCCAAATCCGTAATACTGGGCGCGTGTTGTCAGCTCATCCTGCTGCCGTTGCTTACCTTCCTGCTGGCCCTGCTGATGGATTCGATCGGCTGGATCTCCTGGACGATGGCGTTGGGTATGATCCTGGTGGCCTCCTGCCCGGGTGGCAACATTTCCAATTTCATGAGTTCGCTGGCGAAGGCGAACATCGAGTTGTCCGTTTGTCTGACGGCCATCAGCACGGCGCTGGCGGTCCTCATGACGCCGTTCAATTTCTGGCTCTACGGCAATCTCTTCCTGAAGTTCGCATCTGTGCACGGGGAGGTGCCGTATCTGACCATCCCGCTTTGGGACGTGTTCAAGACGATTTTCATCTTGCTGGGCATTCCTTTGACGCTGGGTATTCTGACTTCGCATTTCCTGCCGAAGCTGGCGGAGAAGATGAAGAAGCCGTTCCAGTGGGTAAGCATCATTTTCTTCCTGGTGATGGTGGTGCTTTCGTTCGTGGGCAACATGGATGCATTCCTGA
>LUZE01000146.1 GCA_001602845.1 Bacteroidales bacterium Bact_13
GAGAGCGCCTTGACGGCCGAATCGTAATCCTTCGAGAGCAGGAACGACGTGGCCATGTAGTTGTTGATGATGTCGTCCTTTCCGCTGTCGGGCCATTGCTCCATGTAGCGCTCGAACTGCGAGATGTCGGAATTCACGTCGAACGACAGCTTGGCGAAATTGAAGAAGGCATCTTCCTGGATCACCTTGTCGAAGCTGCTGGAAGCCGCCTTCTTGAAGGCGTCAAGCGCGGCAACCTTGTTGCGGCACTCCAGATAACTGTTGGCGGTATAGTACCAGGCATTCTGGCCCAGTTCGTCGTCTATCGCCAGCACTTCCGAGAACGAGGCGATGGCGTCCTTCCAGGCGTGCAGGCCGTAGGAAAGGATTCCGGAGAAATAGTGGTCCTTGCGGCTCATCTCCGCGCCGCTGGCACGGTACACGTCGAGGTACTCCCGGGCCTTTTCATTGTCACCCAGGTCGTACCAGGCTTCCGAGAGGATACGGGCGAGCGAGCTCTGCATCTCGCGGTCGAGTTGGCCGTAGACACGCTCGCCCCGCCGGACCACGTCGTTGTACTGCTTGCGCATGAACTGGCTTTCCGTGGCGAAGTACTGTGCCATCAGTGAGAACTGATTCCCCTCGCCCACCCGGTCGAACAGTGACACGGCATCGGCGAATTCCTTGCGGATATAGTGGACGTAACCGCCATAGTACGTGGCCGGTACGGTATATTGCGAATGCGGGGAGCGGATGACCTTGCCGAACCCGGAAACGGCCTCGTCGTACTTGCCTGTGCGCATCTGGCTGTACGCCTTCTTGAAGGTGTAGCCCGTGCGCTGGGTGGTGTAGAGATGGTCCGGATTGATAACGTTGTAGATAGCCAGAGCCTCTGCATAATGGCCCGTATCGAAATAGCGGGATGCCAGCGCCTCGCGCACCATGGCCTGCTGGGGCGCATTGGGAAACTTGTTGCAGAAGGTGTTCACGAGGCCTTCGGCGTTGACCTTGTCGAGGGCGATGGCGCAGAGCACCTTGTAGGCCTCGATCTCCGTCTTGTCGAGCGTACGCTCAGATTCCTGGCTCAGTTCGGTGAATGCCTTCTCGGCGGCGTAGTACGATCCGCTGTAGTAGAGCTTGCGGGCCGACTCGAGACGGTCGGTGTGCTGCCGGTCCTTGACCTGGCCGCCGGCGGGCGGCACTGCCAGAAGAAGGAGCAGCAGGCCTGCGGCGAATCGGTAACAGTATCTCAAGCTTTTCATAACATCAAATATGCGAAAATACGCAAAAAAAGTTAAATTTGTGCATCAAACGAGCAATTATGAGCACGGATGCATCTCCCCTCGTCGAATTCGTTTCGGCCGACATCACCAACGGCGAAGTCACCGTCGTAGACAACCTGAACCTGGCCATCCGGCCCGGAGAATTCGTCTATCTGACAGGCAAGGTGGGCAGCGGCAAGACCTCCATCATCCGCACCCTCACCGGCGAAAACCCGCTGGCCGCCGGAACGGCCCGCTTCGGGGAATTCGACCTGACGAACCTCAAACGCAAGCAAATTCCATACCTCCGTCGCAGCCTGGGCATCGTATTCCAGGATTTCCAGCTGCTGATGGACCGCAGCATCGAGGAGAATCTCCGCTTCGCGCTGCAGGCCACGGGATGGAAGGACAAGGGCGAGATGGCCGAGCGCATCGACCTGGTCATGCGCGCCGTCGGCCTGTCGAACAAGGCCTACAAGCTTCCACACCAGCTCTCCGGCGGCGAGCAGCAGCGAGCCGCCATCGCCCGTGCCCTGCTCAACCTGCCCGCACTCATCCTGGCCGACGAGCCCACCGGCAATCTCGATGAGGAGACGGCCCGTGAGATCATGGGCCTGCTCTTCGAAATCAACCGCCGCGGCACGGCCATCATCATGGTCACCCACAACCAGGCCCTGATCCGGATGTTCCCCGCCCGGGTCATCGTCATCGAAAACGGAACCTGCCGTGAAATCGCGTCGCAAGCCTGAGCCTCCGTTCGGACCGGTGCTCGCCTGGTTCGAGGCCAACCGCCCCGTGGCGGAAAGCGAACTGCGTTTCCGCTCCCCCTACGAGCTGATCGTCGCCGTCATCCTGTCGGCGCAATGCACCGACAAGCGGGTAAACCTCACGACGCCAGCCTTTTACGGACGTTTCCCTGATATCGCCGCGCTGGCAGCCGCTACGCCCGAAGAAGTATTTCCACTCATCCGGTCCATCTCCTATCCCAACAGCAAGGCTGCGCACCTGGTCGCCATGGCGCAGAAGGTCATGGCGGATTTCGGCGGAGAGATTCCGCGCGACATCGACGCGCTGATGACGCTGCCCGGCGTCGGGCGCAAGACAGCCAATGTGGTGACCTCCGTGCTGTACGACGAGCCCGTCATCGCCGTGGACACCCATGTCTTCCGCGTCGCGCACCGGCTTGGCCTCTCCGACGGGAAGACGCCCTACGCCGTGGAGCTCGACCTGGAAGCGGGCATCCCGGAATCCGTCCGGCCGAAGGCGCATCACTGGCTCATCCTGCACGGACGATACGAATGCACGGCCCGGGCGCCCAAATGCGGAACCTGCGGCCTCGCCCCCTACTGCCGGTACCATGCCCAGGAATCACGCTGACATCTACGAGACCACGCTGCTCGACTTCCGGGACTACCTGAAGCTCGAGCGGTCGATGTCGCCCAACACGATTGCGGGTTACCTGTCCGATGTCCGCAAGTACTTCGACGTCCTGCGCCGCGACGGCATCGCTCCGGCCGACGCCGATGCCGGCGACATCGAGGGTTTCCTGTCGGAACGTGTGGCGGCGGGCCTCACCAAACGTTCGCAGGCACGTGTCGTCAGCTCGGTCAAGGCGTTGTACCGTTACCTTGATGCGGAGGGGCAGCTTCCCGCCGGCAATCCCTGCGACAAGGTCGCCACGCCCAAGCTCAATCCGCACCTGCCGACCGTGCTTTCGGTCGAAGAAGTGCTGGCCATCTTAGACTCGGTGGACCTTTCGAAGCCGGAGGGACATCGCAACCGCTGCATCCTGGAAGTGCTCTATTCCTGCGGCTTGCGCGTCAGCGAGCTGGTCAATCTGAAGATTTCGGACCTGTTTCCGGACGAGCAGTTCATCCGGGTTTTCGGCAAGGGGAGCAAGCAGCGGCTCGTGCCGGTGGGCGAACCGGCGCTGAAGGCGATCCGGCTATACCGGGAGATCCGCGATGCGGGGCCGGTGCAAAAGGGTGCCGAGGACATCCTGTTCCTCAACCGGCGGGGCGGAAAGCTGACGCGCGAGATGGTTTTCCATATCGTGAAGGAGCAGGTGGCGCTTGCCGGCGTCCGCAAGAACGTGTCGCCGCACACGTTCCGCCACAGTTTTGCCACCCATCTCGTGGAAAACGGCGCCGACCTGCGCGTCGTCCAGCAGATGCTCGGCCACGAAAGCATCCTCACCACCGAGATCTACACCCACGTCGACACCCGCAAATGGCAGGACACCATCCTGAAATACCATCCTACCCGTACATAACCGGCCCCGACCGGGCATCTGTGACGATAGAAGGACCTTTCTGTCGCTCATGCGTCGAAAAAGGGGCTAACCCGGTCGCTTGACGGCTAACTCCTCCCTTTTAGCCTCGCCTGCCGGCGAGTCTAACGGTCGTCAATCACACGCCGTCATGCTTCGCAACGCTCCCTGCACAGGCCCTCCCACGGACCCTTTTTCTCCAAATCGCTCCAGAAAGGTCCTTCTCCTGTCTTCGATGCCCTTTGATTTCAGATGCCCGGTCAAGCCGGGCATGACGCAAGTCGCGGAGCGCGGGCTGCGCGTTGGCCTGGTGGAGAGGTCACGGTTCCTCGTGGCGAGTGCTCGACAGCCACGAGGGCTCTGACCTCGCCAAAGGCAAAGCCCGCACAAGCGAAGCGACGGTCGATGGCGCGCCACCCAGAGCGCCATGCAAGCAAACAGCTAGAAGCCGAAGATTTCTTCGATTTGTTGCATGAGAGGGTAACGGTCCCAGTCGGCGCGGTTGGCGAAGATCAGGACGAGAGCGTCGTCTTCGGGATAGCGGGCAGCCAGAATCTTGAAACCGCCGTTGTCGCCCGTGTGATAAATCACCTCTTTCGTCGTATCCGTCTTCGGCTCAATGAACCAGCCATAGCCGTACCACGTGTTCGGCCGGTTCTGATAATCACTCCAGGGACTGTCACTCGTGTACGTGTGCGGCGACTGCGCATCCACGCGGGAGGCCTCGCTGAGCACCTTGTTGGCCCGTAACGCCTTCTCCCAATTGACGAACTCGTGCGTCGATGAGTAAATGCCGCCATCCGGTCGCGTTGCGAAGAAGGTCTCCTCGCCGTAGTCGAATTCGTACCAGTTCTTGGGCTCGTTTGCAGAAGAACTGTCGGCAGTCCGCTCTTCCGGCATGTCCTCCACATCGGCATATTCATACCCGTGCGCCATGTTCGGAATCAGGTCCTGATGATCCGGATCAAAGTATAGGGTCTGTTTCATGCCGGCCGGCCGGAAAATATGTTCGGTCACGTAATCAACAAACGGCTCTCCGCTGGCCATGCCGACAATCGTGCCGCACAACACATACGTGGGATTGATATACTCGTAAGCCGTACCCGGCTGGAAATGAAGCTCTTTGAGTTTGGGCATGTAAGCCATGGCCAGTGCCTCGTTGCCTTTGATCTTCAGTGCGCGCGGAATATCGCCGCGTGCATCGGGAACGCCCGAAGAATGGGAGAGGAGATGCTTGATCTGAATGTCTTTCCAGAAATCGGCTTCAAATTCCGGAAAATACTTGGAAACGGGATCTTCCAGCGAAAGCTTTCCCTCTTCGGCCAGCTGAAGGGCCGCCACGGCAGTGAATTGCTTCGATACAGAGGCGATGTTGAAGAAAGTGTTGCCGTCGATGGGTTTTTTCGTATCGATGTCGGCAATGCCGTAACCTTTGTCGAAAATGATGTCGTTGCCCTTCATGATCAGGACGGCCGCACCGGGTTCATCGGCGGGGAATAGCGAAGCACAGATCTTGTCGAGCTTGGCAATCTGCTCTTTTTCAGGATTTTGTTTGCAGGATACCATCATTGTGAGAGGAATCAGGAGGAAGAATATCAGTTTTTTCATGACAAGAGAAATTACAGGTTTCTGCGCAGCAGGTCAAGTGCGTAGGAGGCAAAACGTTCGATGTTGACGGCACGGGAAGATGCGAAATGCACACATTGGGTGGCGACCGTTACGGTGCCGTCGTCCAGTCGCTTGGCGGCTGCCAGCCAGGCCGTTCCGACCGGTTTTTCGGGAGAGCCGCCGCCGGGTCCGGCGATGCCGGAAGTCGCCACGGCGTAGTCGGTGTCGAGCGCACGCAAGACGCCGGCGGACATCTCGCGAACACACTGCTCGCTGACGGCCCCGAATCGTGAAAGCGTTTCTGGTTTAACCCCCAATACCTTCATTTTCACCTCGTTGGAATAGGAGGTGACGGAGCCTTTGTAGTAGTCGCTGCAACCGGCGACCGAAGTGATGAGTTCGGACAAATGACCGCCCGTGCAGGATTCCGCCAGGGCGAGCGTCTTTCCGGCTTCGCGGAGCTTGCGGCCGATGACACTTTGCAGCGTATCGTCGCCTTCTCCGTAGATGGCATTGCCCAGAATCTTTTGCAATTCAGCAAGATAGGGCGTGAAATCGGCTTGGCCGCCAAACTGCGTGAGCCGCAGCCGGACGCCGATGGTCGGGTTGGGCAGGTAGGCCAGATGGATATTGTCGGGCAGCGCATCTTCCCAGGGTTCAATCTGCTTGGCCAGTGTGGACTCGGGGATGCCGAACGTAACGACGGTATGGTGGGTAATGGCTTCGAGCTCGAAGTGGCGCCGGATGTCGGCCATCACGTCGGGGAGGAGGCCCAGCGCTTCGAAAGGCACGCCCGGAAGCGAGTAAAGCGCCGATGTACCCTTCTTGCCCTGGCCGTAAAACGCCATGCAGGGCGCCGTGCCCAACTTGTTGGGAATCACCGTGCAGGAATCCGGAACAAGCGCCTGGGCCCGGTTCGTGTCGATCAGGGGGATGCCGCGGGCGTTCAGGATCCGTTCGATGTGGGCCATCTGCTCGTCGGAATGCTTGTATCCCTTCGCGCCCGTCAGTTCACGGAGCGCGTCCTTCGTGATGTCGTCCTTCGTCGGGCCGAGGCCTCCGGTAACAATAACGATGTCCGTGTTATCCAGGCAGTTGCCGAGCTCTGAAAGAATCCGGGAACGATCGTCCCCGATGGACGTCATATAGCGAACCTGAATGCCCAGCAGGTTGAGTTCACGGGCAATGTGCGAAGAGTTCGTATCCACGATCTGGCCGATGAGAATCTCATCGCCAATGGTGCAGATCGAAGCTGTTTTCATCTCTTTTCCAGATATTTGAGAAGTTTCTTGATGTAGGCGGGACCGTAATGGAGCGGAGAATTGGTCAGGGCGATCAGGTCCGCGCCCATGTCCAGGATCTGGGCCGCCCGTTCCGGCGCGGAAATCTCCGCAAGGGCGATGACGGGTATCAGGCCCTGGGTTTTTTCCCGTATCAGGTCGACGAATTCGGCGCCTACCATCACCCCGTCGATGCCGCTGCCCAGCATGTAGGTAGCAACGCTGTCGAGCTGTTCGTTGCTCAAGTCCGGGAACAGCTTGAAAATGATCGGTTTATAAGTATCGTTATAGCGCCGCAGGTCGATCAGGTGGTCGATGATTTTCGATACGGAAGTATTCTGCGAAACATTGAGCACGATGGCGTCCACGAAATCGTAGATCAGCGAGAAAGACCGCTCGATTTCCTTGTTGTTGCTCAAATTCGCCATGACAATGATGTTCTCCTGCCGTTTCTGGAGATTGTTGATGGCAAAACGGACATCCCGGACGGGACCTATTTCTATAAAAGCGGGGGAGTACTGGGCGATGATATCGGTATACTCGCCGCGCCGGTCAACACCTGCCGCTATGCCCAGGGGATTGTCGAACTGCCTGCCCATCCAGGTGCAACTGAGCTGCGGCGTCTTCTTCCCATACAGGGTACGGATGAGCGGGAGCAGGAAGGGAGCGTGCTTGAGCACACGGAAAAACGGTATGTTCTTGACTGCAGCCATCATTCCAGAATGTTGACTACAAATTTACGATTTATTTCTCTTCGTAGGTACCGTCATTGAAAAAGACGATGATTCGGGCAATCTTTTTCTCCTTTTTTGACGGGTTGGCGGCAACAGGAATGACGGATTTTTGATTCTCATCGGGTTGAGAGGGCTGATTATTGTCACTATATTCCTGATAATCAGTTGTATAATCCTCATCTTGTCCTGTACCGATATCATCCGGTTCTGTAAAAAGTTCGGTTTCAGCGGGTATTTGCGCCGTTTTTTCCGAACGCTGGTCTCCTTTGTAGGGCCGGCCTTTGCCCAGGATGAGCCATTCGTAGTTCAAGTCAGGGTAGGCGGTCATCATTTTCTGGATGAATCCGAAACTGGGTTTGTTGCGCCCGTCCAGCAAGTGCGTGACGCCGGAACGCTGGATGCCGAGTTCATCGGCAAACCGGGCAGGGGAGAGACCCTCCATTTCGAGGAAACGCTTCAGTCGTTCGTTCATGAACCTAGATTTTTATCGATATACAAATGTAAAAACAATCATTTGAATTGACAAGAAAAATTGCATCGTTTTTTACGATAATCAACAATTACAATTGTAACCAATAATTGTAAACTTAAAACAAGTGGTAAAATGCTACTAATTTATTGAAGCTTTATAGAAGATAAATTTCATAAATATCTGATATAAAGTCTTTTAATTATCCATATAAGTACGAATAAGGCTTGATTCGGCGATTTGTTTACTAACTTTAACAAAGTAATCCTTTAATAACTAATATATAAATCACTGGTTTTCATGTAGTTTTATATAATATTTCTAATAAAGTCGTTCTAAATATGTGAATTTCGGTCAACCATGCTAAAATTCAGGTCGTATAAACGGACGCTCAGATATCCACATTTGTAAACACATCATTCGTGTTGAATTCTGTAAACAACAAACATCGAATTTTTAAAAATTGTATTTGCGTTTACAATGTTGTATTTTTGCATGTACAAAAAACGACGAATGGTACAGGATATTCGCATAGAAGACTTCACTTATCCACTCCCTGAGGAACGTATTGCACGCTATCCATTGCCGCAACGTGATGATTCAAAGTTACTTGTCTTCACTGAAACGACGAAAAGACGGCCTGAGACTGCAAAATTCAGGGATATTGCCGACTATCTCCCGGAAAAATCGCTTGTCGTGTTCAACGAAACGAAGGTCGTACCAGCCCGCCTGTTCTTCCGCAAGAAGACCGGCGCGCTGATCGAGATCTTCTGTCTGGAGCCTGTCGACCCTACAGATTATCAATTGTCCTTTGCCCAGACGGCAACCTGCTGCTGGAAAGCAATCGTGGGAAACAGCAAACGTTGGAAACAGGGCCCCGTGCAATTGTATGTCGCATCCGACCACTCGGATGCGGATCTGCTCAATGCGATGGAACTGGAAGCAGAACGGATTGGAAATGAAGGAGAAACATCGATCATCCGCTTTGTCTGGAAGGGCGGCTGGAGCTTTTCGCAGGTGATGGAGCATTGCGGGCGGATTCCCATCCCTCCCTATTTGAAAAGGGATACCGAGGCCATCGACCTGGAGCGTTACCAGACCTGTTACGCTTTGCGCGAGGGTTCTGTTGCGGCGCCAACGGCGGGGCTCCACTTTACACAGCGGGAATTGGATGCCCTGGATGCCAGGGGAATAGAACGGTATAACCTGTGCCTGCACGTGGGTGCGGGAACCTTCCTGCCCGTAAAAAGCGAGACCATCGGCGACCATCCGATGCACAGCGAGCCATTCTCCGTCTCGCGCCGTTTTGTCGCCATGCTGCGCGACAAGGGCGATCGCCCGCTGACAGCTGTGGGGACCACTTCGACGCGTTGCCTGGAATCTCTCTATTTCATTGGCGTACACTGTATTGAGAAAGGCGAACCCGGCCTTGTCGAACAATGGGAACCCTACCGTGAGACGGGGTATGGATATACGCTCACGGAGTCGATGACCGCCCTGCTGGATTACATGGACCGTCATGCGCTGACCAGCCTGACTTCGCGGACCCGCATCATCATCGTGCCCGGTTACCGTTTCCGCGTAATCGATTACCTGGTGACCAACTTCCATCAGCCGCAGAGCACGTTGTTGCTGCTGATCGGCGCTTTCGTCGGAGATGCCTGGCATCAGATCTATGAATATGCCCTGGGGCATGATTTTCGTTTCCTGAGCTACGGCGATTCATCACTTTTGCAAAAAGTGTGATATATTTGTAGAATAAATGAACGGATATGAGATCTATTTTCGATATAAACAGCTTGCTTGTCAATAAATTGGGCTTTTCGAACGGCCTGTGGGTGCTGATCGGTGCGATCCTTTTCGCACTCCTGTGTGTCTTCTTCCTCCTTGCTGTCCGCAGCGGACGGGTCAAGGCGCGCACGATGCTGGTCGAGACGGGATGGATCCTGCTCTGGTATTTCGGCATCCAGGCGCTCAGCCTGCTGGTTTACTGGCCGAAAGGGGAGGCGCTCCTGAAACCGGGGAACCCGGTATGGGTCTGGTGCCCGGCCGCCGTGGTCATCCTGCTCGGTTACATCTTGTTTTTCCGGAAACGCCGCAAACACTATGTCGACCAGGTGACTGCCAATGCGATCCGGCGGAGTGCCGCCGGCAGCGGTGCGTCCAAGTATTGCTACGCGCTGCTGTTTGCGGGTTCGCTGGTTGCGACGGGCATCTGCATCGTCCGTGTGGCCTGTGGCGACAGCATCCTGCATCTGCTGGTCCCGATGTTCATCACCGTACTCACATTATTGCTTTTCTCCCTGACCCAGTGGAAGTTCTGGTTTGCATTGGGCGGGGTGCTCATCCTTGTGTACGCATTTTTCTGGATGCAGAACGTGCTGGTTTACGCAGGCTTCGGCTATACGCCGCTGCTGTCCATGATCGTGCTGTTCCTGTCCCTGTCACTCCCGATGCTGTCCCTGGCATTTTTCAAGCAATAACCGACCTATGTACGACGATATCAGACCCTACAATGACGCCGAGACGTGCGCTGCGCTGAAGCGGGCTTCCAACAACCGCCTGATGGAGCAGATTTCGGCCTTCCTGTTTCCGGGGAAGGATCCTGATATCCTGCGCAATACGCTCAATACCATCCAGGGCGTCGATGATTTCCAGACCCGCGTGATGTTCCCGGCCGTGGGCAGCATCCTGGGCAAGACGACCAAGGGGCTATCCTATGAGGGTGTACGCTACTTTACGGGCGGGCGCTGCTATACGCTGCTTTCGTCCCACAGGGACATTGTCCTCGATTCGGCTTTCATCCAGTATATTTTCAAGGACCACAACCTTCCCCTTTCCGAGATCGCTGTCGGTGACAACTTGATTTACAATCAGTTCGTGGAAGACCTGATGCGCTCGAACCGTATGATCAAGGTCGCCCGGGGAACGGGTGCCCGCGAGCTGTACGAGACGTCCCGGCAGTTGTCGTCGTACATCCGGATGCGGATCAATGACGAACATCCGGCTTCCGTCTGGATCTCCCACCGCAACGGCCGGACCAAGGACGGCCGCGACCTGACGGAGCAGGGGCTGCTGAAGATGCTCTCGATGAGCGGGCCGTCCGCCTTCACCGAGAACATGAAAAGTCTCCACATCATGCCCGTCGCCATCTCCTATGAAATCGAGCCCTGCGGCATCCGGAAGGCTTATGAGGTGTATGTCAAGCAGATGATGGGCTCCTACATCAAGCGTCCCGGCGAGGATCTGGAAAGCATTGTTTCGGGCATCCTGCAGCAGAAGGGGCGGGTGCACGTGGCCTTCTGCAAGCCGATCACGGAAGAGGAGCTGCGCCAGTGCGAGGTCCAGGGAAAGAACGAGTGCTTCCGGTCTCTGGCCCGCATCGTCGACGACCGGATCCTGGCCGCCTGGAAGATCTGGCCCAGCAATATAGCGGCTGCGGAACTACTGGAAGGACGCCCTTCTTCCGACAAGCAGGTGACGGCCGAATTCGAGAAATATCTCAACGAAGAATTGCTTGCGCTCCCGCTTTCCGGCAACCGCCGTCCGGTCCGCGATACACTCATTTCCATCTATGCGACCCCCGCCCTGCGGAAGGGGCTTTAACCAAAGGTTAATAGTTTGTTGATAAGTCGGGACTTTCGTTTCGATTTGTCTTTGTTTTGACCGCATTTTTGATTAAATTTGCGGATTAAGCAAACCATGTCTGAAGACAAACAATTATTTAACCAATCATATGAAAAAGAACATCTCTCTGAAAGACGCTGTCGCATTGATTAAGGACGGCTCTACGATTATGATCGGCGGTTTCCTGGGTACCGGGGCGCCGAAACAGATTGTTGACGCATTGGTGGAAAGTGGTGTGAAAAACCTGACCATCATCTGCAATGACACGGTCTTTGACGGAAAAGGCTGGAGCAAACTGATCGAGAATCACCAGGTGAAAGAGATCTACGCATCCTACATCGGCGGAAGCAAAGCCTCCATCGAGCAGATGAACAACGGCGAGCTCAAGATGAACCTTGTGCCGCAGGGCACGCTGGCTGAGCGCATCCGTGCCAAGGGTGCCGGCCTGGGTGGCATCCTCACCCCGACGGGCCTGGGCACCGTGGTCCAGGAAGGCAAGCCGGTCATCAATGTGGATGGCAAGGACTATTTGCTCGAGAAACCTCTCGGCGCTGATTTCGCCCTGCTGGGCGGCAGCATCGTGGACGAGGCCGGCAATGTGTTCTACCGTGGAACGACCAAGAACTTCAACCCGATGATGGCCCAGGCTGCCGAGACCGTGATCGTCGAGGCCGAGAAACTGGTGAAGGTCGGTGAGATCGAGCCGGAATCCGTGCATACGCCCGCTCTCTTCGTGGACTATATCTATGTCGAACAGTAACAGGGGAGAGGGTCATTCATGGCACAGTACAAATCGATGATCCGTGTCCGCATGAGCGCGAAGGACGCGCATTATGGCGGAAACCTGGTCGACGGAGCGCACATGCTCCATCTGTTCGGAGACGTGGCTACCGAGCTGCTGATTCTCCGTGACGGGGACGAAGGCCTTTTCAAGGCGTATGACATGGTGGAATTCATCGCTCCGGTGTATGCCGGCGATTTCATCGAGGCAACGGGTGAGATCGTGTCGGAGGGCAATACCTCCCGCAAGATGGTGTTCGAGGCCCGCAAGGTCATCGCACCGCGTCCGGACATTTCCGATTCAGCGGCTGACCTGCTCGAAGAGCCCGTGGTCGTCTGCCGTGCCAGCGGAACGTGTGTAACTCCCAAGAAATGCCAGCGCAAGTAATGGACAAGCTCATCATTACCGCCGCCATCTGCGGCGCCGAGGTTACCAAGGAGCAGAATCCTGCCGTTCCCTATACTGTTGAAGAGATTGTACGTGAAGCGAAGTCGGCCGTCGATGCCGGTGCTGCCATCGTCCACCTGCACGTCCGTTGGGACGACGGCACCCCGACACAGGACCGCGGCCGTTTCCAGGAATGCGAAGAGGCCATCCTGAAGGTGTGCCCCGATGTCATCCTGATCCCGTCGACCGGCGGTGCCGTGGGCATGACGCCCGACGAGCGGCTCCAGTCGACCGATACCAATCCGCTGCCCGAGATGGCTACCCTTGATTGCGGTACCTGCAATTTCGGCGACGAAATCTTCGACAACACGATGCCGACGATGCGTGCTTTCGGCAAACGGATGATGGAACGCGGCATCAAGCCGGAATACGAGTGCTTCGAGATGGGTCATCTCGATACCATCCTGACGATGGCCCGCAAGGGGCAGGTCCCCGGCGCGCCGATGCAGTTCAACTTCGTGCTGGGTGTCCCGGGTTGTACGCCCGCAACGGTCGACAACCTGTGCTGGCTGGTGAACAAGATTCCCGCCGGCAGCACGTGGACCGTCACCGGCGTCGGCCGCAACGCTTTCCCGATGGCTGCTGCAGCAATCGCCATGGGCGGTAACGTCCGTGTCGGTTTCGAGGACAACCTTTACCTTTCGAAAGGGGTGTTGGCAAAGAACAACGGCGAACTGGTCGCCAAAGTGGTACGCCTCGCCGGTGAACTCGGCCGTCCCATCGCCACTTCCGCAGAAGCCCGCGAAATCTTAGGATTAAAACAGAAATAAAGATGCCCGGTCGAGCCGGGCATGACAATAGTAATCATAAAACAAGTTAACAGACATATGGCACAGAAACACGGAAACAAGTACGGAACACACCGCGTCATTGAACCCAAAGGCGTCCTTCCGCAACCCGCAAACAAACTCGACAACAATATGGACGAGATCTGGGATAACGAGATCCTGATCGACGTCCAGACCCTCAACATCGACTCCGCATCGTTCACCGATATCCACAACTACGCAAAACAGCAGGCCGGTGAAGGCGCAAGCGAAGAGAAGATCATGGAAGAAGTCAAGAAGGAGATGTTCCTCAACGTCGAACTCCAGGGTAAACACCGTAACCGCAGGACCGGTTCCGGCGGCATGCTCCTCGGCAAGGTCGAAAAGATCGGCGACGCCCTCAAAGGCAAGATCGACCTCAAGGAAGGCGACCGTATCGCTACCCTCGTCAGCCTTTCCCTGACCCCGCTCCGCATCGACGAAATCCTCGCCATCCGTCCCGACGTCGACCAGGTCGACATCAAGGGCAAGGCCATCCTCTTCGAGAGCGGCATCTACGCGAAGATCCCGACCGACATGCCCGAGAAACTCGCCCTTTCCGCACTCGACGTCGCCGGCGCACCCGCACAGACCGCAAAACTCTGCCAGTACGGCCAGACCGTCGTCATCCTCGGTGCAGGCGGCAAGAGCGGCATGCTCTGCGCATACGAAGCCAAGAAACGCGTCGGCGTCACCGGCAAGGTGATCGGCATCGCCAACAGCCCGCGTTCCACCCAGCGCATCAAGGACCTCGGTTTCTGCGACATCGTCGAATCCGCATCCGGCCTGACCCCTGTCCAGGTGTATGAACTCGTCGAAAAGCTGACCGACGGCAAGATGGCCGACGTGACCATCAACTGCGTCAATGTCCCCGACCAGGAAATGACGGCCGTCCTCTGCACGAAGGACGACGGCATCGTGTACTTCTTCTCCATGGCGACGAGCTTCACCAAAGCTTCCCTCGGCGCAGAAGGCATCGGTGCCGATGTCAACATGATCATGGGTAACGGCTATACCAAGGGACACGCCGAGTTCACCCTCCAGGAACTCCGCGAATGCCCGAAACTCCGCAAGATCTTCGAAGAACTTTACGCATAGGCGCACCATGAACGTTTCCAGAAGAAAAGAGCTCTTTCCGGAAGTGACCGACGCCCAGTGGAATGACTGGAAATGGCAGGTCAAGAACCGCATCGAGACGCTCGACGAATTGAAAAAGTATGTGAAGCTGACGCCGGAAGAGGAGGAGGGCGTGAAGAAATGCCTCTCGACGCTCCGGATGGCCATCACACCTTATTATATCTCGCTCATCGACCCGGACGATCCCTTTGATCCCGTCCGTCGCCAGTGCATCCCCACGGCCGCCGAGACCCACCAGGCTGAAGCCGACCTGCTCGACCCGCTCCATGAGGACACGGACAGCCCGACGCCCGGCCTGACGCACCGCTATCCCGACCGTGTGCTGCTGCTGATCACCGACATGTGCTCGATGTATTGCCGTCACTGCACCCGCCGCCGCTTCGCCGGCCAGAAGGATGACGAAAGCCCGCGCGAACGCATCGACAAGGCCATCGAATACATCCGCAACACGCCGGAAGTCCGTGACGTGCTGCTTTCCGGCGGTGACGCGCTGATGGTGAGCGACGCATGGCTGGAGGATATCATCCGCCGCCTGCGCGAAATCCCCCACGTGGAGATCGTCCGCATCGGCACCCGTACGCCGGTCGTCTGCCCGCAGCGTATTACGCCCGAGCTCTGCAACATGCTCAAGAAGTATCATCCGATCTGGCTCAATACGCACTTCAACCATCCGAACGAAGTGACCGCGGAATCCACGGCAGCGTGTGCAAGGCTCGCCGACGCGGGCATTCCGCTCGGTAACCAGAGCGTGCTGCTCCGCGGCGTCAACGACTGTGTCCACGTGATGAAGAAGCTGGTCCACGAGCTCGTCAAGATGCGCGTGCGCCCGTACTACATCTACCAGTGCGACCTGTCGATGGGCCTGGAACACTTCCGTACGCCCGTTTCCAAGGGTATCGAGATCATCGAGGCCCTGCGCGGCCATACCTCCGGATATGCCGTGCCCACCTTTGTGGTGGATGCCCCGGGCGGCGGCGGCAAGACGCCTGTGATGCCGCAGTACGTGATTTCCCAGGCACCGGGCAAGGTGGTTCTCCGCAACTTCGAGGGCGTGATCACCACCTATACCGAGCCGTCCGAGTATCACCAGGAGTGCCATTGCCCTGAGTGCCGCAAGAAACTCGAAGGCGTGGCAGGCTTGCTGGAAGGCCAGGGAATGGCCATCGAGCCGGCTGTCCTGCAGCGGAAGGAACGCAGTAAAAACCGCCAGAAGTAATGCCTTTTGTAGGGGAGATACTCCGTCATCGCAGCGTGTCGATTGTCGGCCTTTCGAAAAACGCCGGCAAGACAGAGTGTCTCAACTACATCATCAAACGGTTGCCGCTCGAGTATTTCAACGTGGCGGTGACCTCCATCGGGATCGACGGGGAAACCACCGACCAGGTGACCGGAACCGCGAAACCCGAGATTACGGTACGGGAGGGGATGTTCTTCGCGACGAGTGAGAAGCATTTCCGCCAGAAACGTCCCCTCTCCGAACTGTATGATGTGGGCGATGAGGACACGGCCCTCGGGCGCGTGGTTACGGCCAAGGCGCTGCAGGAAGGGAAAGTGCTGCTGAGCGGCCCTTCGGGTGCCGAGGCCCTGAAACGATGGATGCGTTCATTGAAAGATTTCGGGATAGACCTGATCCTGGTGGACGGGGCGCTGTCTCGGCTGAGTACGGCGTCGCCCGCCGTCAGCGAGGCGATGGTGCTCTCGACCGGAGCGGCGGTTTCGGCGAATATCCGCGACCTGGTGGCCAAGACAGCCTTTGTGGTGGAATTGATCCGGCTTCCGCTTTATACGGGTCCGGATCCGGACTTGCGGGTTTCGTCGTTCTCTTCCCTCGATGCGGCTGCCTTGAAGGGCAACCGGGTCATCGAGGTGGAAGGTGCGCTGACAGACCGGCTGCTGCAGATGGTCAAGAACAACCTGGGGGAAGGGGAGATCGAGCTGGTGGTGGGGGATTTCACCAAGGTGTTCTGTTCGCAGGAACTGTATCGGGCCTTTGTCCGGCGCGGCGGAAGGATTTCGGTCCGGATGAAGAGCCAGTTGCTGGCCGTGTGCGTCAATCCGAAAGCGCCCAACGGCATCGTGCTGGACTCGGACCTCCTTTGCCGGGAGCTTTCCTCGCGGATCGGCCTGCCCGTATATGATATTGTAAAGAACGATTATTTGGAATGAAGTTTAGAGAAATCGTAGAAAGCCCCTGTGGCATCCGTTATCTGTTCGACGAACTCGAACTGCAGAGCGGATATGCCCGCAAGGTGCTGCTGGACAGGGAAATGATGGTCGATACGGACCAGATCGATGCGGCCTTCGCCTCGTTGCGCGGGTACTACGACCTGGTGCTGTCCGACCGTCGCCGCGTGGAAGACATGCGATTCCGGCTGCAGGGCCTCCGCGATATCTCCGGCACGCTCGCTTCGCTGGCGGACGGTGCCACGCTCGACGAGATCGAGTTCTTTGAAATCAAGCATCTGGCGATGCTGGCCGAGTCGCTCTCGATGGGAACGGACATGGATACGGTTATCGGCATCCTCGATCCGGACGGCCTGAAGATCGGGACCTTCTACCTGTACGATTCGTATTCAGTGGAACTGCGGCGCCTGCGGGCGGCCGTGGAGGACGATCCCGAGGACAGCCAGTTGCAGGAAGACCTGGCCAATGAGGAGGACCGGCTGAAGAAAGTCCTCAGCGACAAGCTCCGGCCTTACGCCACGACACTGCAGCGGACGCTGCGGGCATTGGCAGAACTGGATATTTCGCTGGCACAGGCCATCCAGATGCATGCCGAGGGGCTGGTCATCCCATCATCGGGGACAGCAACCGGGATTACCGGCATGTTCCATCCCGGCGTCCGGGCTGCCCTGAAAGCGAAAGGACGCGAATTCCAACGGGTGGATTTTGCATTCTCGCTCGGTGTCCCGGCAACGGTCATCGGCGCGAACATGGGCGGAAAGACTGTGGCGCTCAAGACTTTGTGCATGCTCCAGTTTCTCTATCAGTTCGGTTTCGCCCTGCCGGTCGAATCGGCGGTGATGACGCCTTTCGACGACATCCTGTTCTGCATCGGCGACGAGCAGGACGAAAAGACGGGCCTCTCTTCCTTCGCTGCCGAGATGCAGCGCATCGACCGTGCTGTTGCGGTGGTCGAAAAGGGGGGACGGGTCCTGCTGCTGGTCGACGAACCGGCCCGGACGACCAATCCCGTGGAGGGAACCGCACTGGTTTCCGCCTTGCTTGAACGCCTGGCGGACAAGCCCAACCTGGCATTGGTCATGACGACGCACTATACGGTGGAACACGCCGGCGAGTGCTGGCGGGTGCAGGGGCTGCTCCCCGGCACGAAGGGAAGGAAAATGGATTACCGGCTCGTCCGCACGGCGAGCCA
>LUZE01000147.1 GCA_001602845.1 Bacteroidales bacterium Bact_13
CTTTTGTTGATATCGAGTCCCACGAACTTGCAGGCTTTGGCTGCGACGAACTTATGGCTGGTCCCGTGGAAGCCGTAGCGGCGCATCCGGTACTTCTCATAGAAGCGGTAGGGGATGGCGTACATATAGGCGTAGTCGGGCATCGTCTGGTGGAACGAGGTGTCGAACACGGCGACCTGCGGCTTGCCGGGCATCAGTTTTTCGACGGCCTGGATGCCCATCAGGTTGGCGGGGTTGTGCAGGGGCGCCAGTTCACAGCAGCGGGCGATCTTGTCGATGACGTCGGGTGTTACGACGACGCTGCGGTCGAAGAATTCACCGCCGTGGGCCACGCGGTGGCCGACGGCCTCAATGCGGTCGAGCGAGTCGATGACGCCTTCTTCGGGGCTTACCAGTGCGTCGAGCACCATCTGGATGCCGGCTGCGTGGTCGGGCACCACGTCGCCGATGCGTTCGACAAGGCCTTTTTTCATCAGGGTGTAATCGTCAGCGCTCTGCATGTCGAGCAGCTGGTACTTCAGCGAGGAGCTTCCGCAGTTCAGGACAAGGATGATCATAGTTAATCGATTTGGGTTGTCAATCATACAAAGTTAGGAAAAAATATTGTACCTTGCTGAAAAATTGAAAGGATGTGGCAAGGTAGGGAGATCGTGTTTTGTGCCTTGGCCGTTCTGGCCGGGAATGTGCTGGGAGATGCGCTTGCGTTTCCGCCAATCGTATATCTGGCTTTTTCGATGGCTTTTGCCGGGATGGCATGGCGTTGCCGGTTGCGGGTCTGGCCGTTGCTGGCGCTTGTGATGCTGGGTGCCACGGCGGTGCAGGTGGGACGGATGCCGGGTGGGGATATGGAGCTGGCGGGCACATCTTCGGCACTGATGGCATGGGCTTCCGGCTGCAAGTCGTCGTTCTCGGCGTGGCTGGGCCAGCTGTTGCCTGAGGGGGATGAGCTGGCTGTATTGCGGGCGTTGGCCATTGGTGACAAGTCCAGGCTTTCCCGCGATTTGCGACTCGCGTATCGCGAAAGCGGGGCGATGCATCTGCTGGCCCTGAGCGGGCTGCATGTAGGGCTGGTCTATGCGTTGCTGGTCTGGATGCTTCGGCCGCTGGGAGGGCATCGTTGGGCACGGTTGCTGCGAAGTGCCGTTATTCTGGGCCTGCTATGGGCCTATGCGCTGGTGACCGGCTTGAGTGCTTCGATTGCCCGTGCGGTGCTGATGATTACGTTCTATGAGGTCTCCGGCCTGCTTTCAGGCGACCGCGACGGGTTGTCGGCGTTGGCAGGCAGCGCATTGTTGCTCATGCTGCTACGGCCTGAGTCGCCGCGCGACATCGGTTTTCAGCTGTCATATACAGCCGTGTTGTCCATCCTGCTTTTATATCCCCGGCTCAGCCGTCTCCTCCAGTCCCGCTCCCGGCTGTTGACCCGCGTCTGGGAGTTGCTGAGCGTCAGCCTTTGCTGCCAGGCAACGTGCGGCGTCCTGGCGTGGTTCTATTTCGGGACGTTTCCGCGTTATTTCCTGCTTACCACCTTATTGGCCATTCCCCTGACCACGATTGTGATGTATGCCATCGCCGCTTCCGTCGGCACGGCCGGCTTATCATCCTTCGTCTCCGGCTTCCTCCCGGCTTCGGCTCCGTCTTCGACAGCCACCGTTCATCCACTGGCCGACTGGATCTCATCCTTTTTGACAACCGTTTCAGATGCTGCCTCCGCCATCCTCCACTGGCTCCTCCACCTCCTCAACACCCTTCTGAGCCTCATCGCTTCGCTCTAATTCATCCTGCCCGCTTCCTTTGTCATACCCGGCCTGCCCCTCTATCATGCCCGGCTTGACTCCTTTGTCATGCCCGGCTTTGACCGGGCATCTGATAATGATGGCGCACCATCGACCGTCGCTCCGCTTGTGCGGGCTTTGCCCGGGGCGCAGCCGGAACCGTTTGGGGCTGCGAGCCCTGCGCCCTGCACTCTGCTGCAATGTACACATCAGTCAATCAGAGAATTGCAGACATACCTCCCCCTCGCCAGAAGGGGGAGGTATGTCTGTAAACGGCTGTCAATCAAGTGCGTCCGTTGCAGCGGAAAGAGAGACCCTGGTAGCCGTTCAGGTCAGATGGGGCCAGAGGCGGCGGTAGAAGACGGCTTTCCGTTCGAGGGCGAGCGGGTATGCGCGGGAGGTGGAAGGCATGCGCCAGAAAGACAGCGGGCGGCAACCATCAATCACGATTTCAACGTGGCCGCCGACAGGCGGTTCGGCGCAGCCGAAAGTCCCGACGATGACGTCGGTAGCTTTCTGGCCTGTTGTCACCAGCGTCCGGCACTCAGGGATGCATGCCAGCAGAGCCGGCAGGTCAGTTGGCGTGACCACCTCGAGGAATTTGTCTGAAGCATTGTCCTGCAGGCGGCGGACTTCACACGCTGTATCATAGAGTGCCAACCCCTGCTCCCGGCAGAAGGCTTCCACCCGCACCTGGTCGAAGCGCTTCTGGCCGGGTACGGCGAAATGGTCTTTGTCCGCAAAGAACAGCAGCCCCATCACCCGCCAGAAATCGTTGTTCCAGTTCGGGTAATAGAACGGCATCGACCATCGCTTGGGCTGCGGCGGGAAGCTGCCGAGAAAGAGGATACGGGCATTCTCCGGCAGGAAGGGCTCGAAAGGATGACGTTCGGTTTCCATCGTTCGGTAAATATACGTTTTTTTTCGTAACTTGCAGATTGTTATGACCGGCATATCCCTCATCATTGCATTCGTCGTGGCGATTGTCGCCATGATCCTGCTCATTTCAAAGCTCAAGGTTCATCCTTTCCTGGCGATCTTGCTGGTGTCGCTGGTGCTGGCACTGCTGGCGGGAATTCCGCTCCGGCAGGTGCCCGGCGTCATCGGCAGCGGCTTTGCCGGGACGTTCACAAGCATCGGTATCGTCATCATCCTCGGTGCCTTCATCGGTGCGGTGCTGGAGAAAACCGGCGCTGCCTTCAAGCTCGCCGACCTGGTCATCCGGCTCGTGGGGAAAAAGCGTCCGGAACTGGCCATCGAACTGATGGGCTGGGTGGTGTCGATCCCCGTATTCTGCGACAGCGGCTTCGTGATCCTCAACCCCATCCGCAAGGCACTGGTGCGGCAGACCGGCGCATCGAGCGTCGCGATGACGGTGTGCCTGTCGTGCGGCCTCTACATTGCCCACGTGTTCATCCCGCCCACGCCCGGTCCGCTCGCCGCGGCCCAGGCACTCGGCATGGAGAACAACCTGCTGCTGGTCATCGGCATGGGCGCACTCTGCTCCATCTTCCCGCTGGTCGCCGGCTATTTTTTTGCGCGGCATATCGGCCGGAAAGTGAAAAGCGCCGACGAGACGGCGGCTTCGGGCCAGACCGTCAAGACCTACGAAGAGCTGAAGGCTGAATTCGGCAAGCTGCCCGGTGCATGCAACGCACTCGCGCCGATCCTGGTACCCATCCTGCTGATGGCACTGGCCTCGTTTGTGTCCATGGCTCACGGCGGCTCCCTGCTGGCGGACATCTTCCTCTTTCTCGGCACCCCGGTCATGGCCCTGTCTGTCGGTGTCGTGCTGGCCATCCTGCAGTTGTACCTCGCCGGAAAAGGAAAGGATTTCTACAAGTTGACCAACGACACACTGAAAACCGTCGGCCCGATTCTTTTCGTGACGGCGGCGGGCGGTGTGCTGGGCAAGGTTATCGCTTCGTCCGACATGGTGAATTTCATAACGGATCACGCTGTGAACTTCAAAGTCGTGGGCATCTTCTTCCCGTTCCTGCTGGCAGCCGTACTCAAGAGCGCACAGGGATCTTCCACCGTGGCCATCACCACCACGGCGGGCATCGTGGCGCCGCTGCTGGCTGCGCTGGGGTTCGTCACGCCGGTCGATGCCGCGCTGGTCGTGGTCGCCATCGGTGCCGGCGCCATGACCGTCTCCCACGCCAACGACTCCTACTTCTGGGTCGTCACCAGTTTCGGCGACCTGACCACGCAGGACGGATACCGCACCCAGACCCTGATGACGCTGGTCATCGGCCTGGCGGCGATGCTGGAAGTATTCATTCTCAGTCTGATCTTCTAAGTCAACGTTATTATGGGATTCTTTCTCAAAGGAAAAACGAAAACCCAGCGGCAGAGCACCGGTACGTTGGTCGCCATTGCAATCGTCGTGATTGGCGTCATCAGTTACTTTGCCATCCCATATGTCCAGGCATTCTTCGACCGGGCACTCACGGGCGGCAAAGGCCTGGTCTACCTGCTGGGCGGCGCCATCGTGCTTGAAGGCTGGTTCCTGGTCATGGGATACCGCGGAAAAATGTTGTTTTATGCACTGGCGATACTGCTCATAACGATACTATGCCTATGGCTGGCCATCAATTTCGACATGGTTTGGGATTCCATGGTCACGACCCTCGGCATCTGGCCCACCATCTTCATCGTCCTGCTCGGGACCCTCGGCCTTTGGCTGGTCATCCGTATATTTCTCTGAAAGATTTTTTCCTTTGCAACAGAATGAAACGTAGAGATTTCATCAAGACTTCGGCATTGATCGCCGCTGCGGCGGGAACCAGCGGGATCCTGAAGGCATCGGCCGTGCCCGACGCATGGCAACCCGAAGAACCCACGGATGAGCGGCTCATCGTGTCGGCTCCGATGCTGCAAAACTACGCAGATACATCAATGGGTGTCGTTTTTGCCGTGAGCGCCCTCGCCAACGGCTATGTCCTTGTCAGCGAGAACCCCGACCTTTCCGACGCCCGGAAAGTGCTGTGCGGCGGTTACCGCGTCACGGACATCGACGACCGGGTGATCCGCGTCCGGCTGACCGGCCTCAAGCCGGCCACCCGATACTACTATCGGATCGGTGCCGACCGCATCAGCTACGAGGGAGGCTACCAGATGAAAATCCTCGGCAACGAGGAAGATCCGCGCGTATACTCTTTTACCACGGCGGGCGAAGGGGCTGCGGCCCATTTCTGTGTTATCAACGACACACATGCCCGTTGGGAGCCTTTCGGACGGGCCATTGAGAAGATAGCTGCGCTGAGTCCGTCCTGCGTCATCTGGAACGGCGATGCCAGCAATGTGGAAGAAACCGTCGAGGCACAGATGCGCATTTTCCTGACGCCTGCCATTGACCGGAAGGATTATGCTGCGTGTATGCCGTATCTGTTTTGCCCCGGCAATCACGACAACCGGGGAATGGCCAACCGGCACCTGGAACGCGTGTGGATGTTCCGTCAAGCGGAAGAGCGGCTGCCCCGTGACTGGGACCTGGGGCGGAATTTTGCCGTCCGGATGGGCGACGTGGCCCTGATCGGCCTGGATACTGCTGAAGACAAACTGGATACCAATCCGAAATTCGCCGGCCTGTTCACCAGCGGACCCTATCGGGAAGCGCAGACGGAATGGTTGCGCGAAGCCCTTTCCCGGGAAGAAATCCGCACCGCGCCTTTCCTGGTAGCTTTTTGCCACATTCCGCTGTTCGACAGCAATCCCCGGCACAATCCGGGTGACGTGGCTCCGGCCGACACCGATCCGCAGTACAGTACCGATTTTGCCTACTGGCAGCGCACCTGCGCCCGGATGTGGACGCCGCTGCTGAAAGAAGCCGGCTGCCAGCTGGTCATCACAGCGCACCAGCATCGTTATCACTACGATGCTCCGACGGCAGAAAGGCCCTGGGGCCAAATCGTCGGAGGAGGCCCTGAGATGGGTCCCACCGGCCATTTCCCCACCGTCATCGAGGGCCTCGTCCGGAACGGCCAACTGGAAATCACCGTCCACAACCTTCTGACCGACGCCGTTCAGGACCGTTTCACCTTCTCCCCGCGCCCGTAACCCCGTGCCGACTTTTTTCGTACATTTGTAGTCTATGGCAGAAAACATTCCCCTTGAACTCGGTACCGAGAAGATCGGCAAGTTGCTGAAGCAGTATGCGATGCCTGCGATCATCGCAATGACCGCCTCCTCGCTCTATAATATGGTCGACAGCATCTTCATCGGACAGGGATGCGGGCCGATGGCCATCTCCGGCCTGGCCCTGACCTTTCCGCTGATGAACCTTTCCGCCGCCTTCGGCACGCTGGTGGGCGTGGGCGGCGCCACCCTTATCTCCGTGCTGCTGGGCCAGAAGAACTATCCCGTGGCCAAGAAAGTCCTCAGCAACGTCTTCATCCTGAACGTGCTGGTAGGTGTGTTGTTCTCGGCCGTGGCGCTGACGTTCCTGAATCCCATCCTGCGCTTCTTCGGCGCCAGCGACGCTACGCTGCCCTATGCCCGGAGCTATATGATCCCGATCCTGGCGGGCAATATCATCACGCACCTCTACTTCGGACTCAACTCCATCGTCCGCGTGTCGGGCCATCCGCAGAAAGCGATGTACGCCACCATCCTGACGGTGACGCTCAATACGATCCTGGATCCTATCTTCATCTTTGTCTTCAAGATGGGCATCCAGGGCGCGGCCATCGCGACGGTCATTTCGCAGACGACGGCGCTGGTCTGGATCATGCGCATCATCTGCGATAAGCGGGAGTTCCTGCACCTTTCTCGGGAGACCTTCGGCCTGGACTGGGCTATTGCCCGGCGTTCGCTCGCCATCGGCATGGCGCCTTTCCTGATGAACGTAGCTTCCTGCTTCGTGGTAATTTTCATCAACAACCAGTTCAAGCGCTACGGCGGTGACCTGGCCATCGGCGCCTACGGCATCGTGAACCGGCTCGTGTTCCTGTTCCTGATGATCGTCATGGGCTTCAACCAGGGCATGCAGCCCATCGCAGGCTACAACTATGGCGCGAAACAGTACGACCGCACGCTGGAAGTGCTGCGGCTGACCATCAAGTGCGCCCTTGTGGTGACGTGCACCTGTTTCCTCGTAGGCATGCTCTTCCCGCGGGCAGCCGTATCTCTCTTCACGCACGACGAGGAACTGATCGGGCTGGCTGCACACGGCTTCCGCATCACGGTGCTGCTGTTCTTCATCGTCGGCCGCCAGATGGTGATCTCGAACTTCTTCCAGAGCATCGGCATGGCCAACAAGGCGATCTTCCTGTCACTGTCGCGCCAGCTGATCTTCCTGCTGCCGTTTCTGGCCCTCCTGCCGCTCTGGTTCGGCGCGGATGGCGTGTGGTTCAGCATGCCGGCTTCCGACCTGGCAGCAGTGCTCGTCTCGGAGATCATGCTTGCCCGCCTCAAGAAAAGTTTTAAAAAGGAACAAGAAGCAATAGCATAATATGGAATCCCATCTGATCATTTCCATCGGACGCCAGATCGGCGCAGGCGGTTTGGGCGTAGCCCGGCTTCTGGCGCAGGAATTCGGCTTGAAGGTCTACGACAAGGAACTGCTGGCAGAAGTGGCCCGTGAAAGCGGCCTCGACGAGACGTGCTTCGAAAAAAGGGATGAGAAATCTTCCCGGGGCGTGCTCGGTGCGCTGCAGGCCTTCCGTTCGCTGTTCGGCGTGTACAATCGCGCCGGGTCGGAGAGCGTGATGAACGAGGACAAGCTTTTCCAGATTCAGAGCGAGGTCATGCGCAACATCGCTGCCAAGGAAGACTGCATCATCGTGGGCCGCTGCGCCGACTACATCCTCCGCGACGAGCCCCGGCTGGTAACGGTGTTCATCTGTGCGAGCCTTGATACGCGCGTAAAGCGAATCATGGAAGGGGAAAAAATGTCCGAAGAAGATGCGCGTCGCTACGTAGAACAGGGCGACCGCAAGCGCGCCGCTTATTACAACTACTACACCTTCAAGAAATGGGGAGATTCCGCCAGCTACGACCTCTGCATCGACTCCTCTACGCTGGACGACGACCTTGAAAAAGTCGTTGATCTTATCCGCTTCTACCTGAAACAACGCAACCTGATCTGATCTGCCATGGCTGACGAAAAGATTATATTCTCGATGAACGGTGTGAGCAAGATCCTGCCACACAACAATAAAGTCATCCTCAAGGACATCTACCTCTCTTTCTTCTACGGGGCCAAGATCGGCATCATCGGCCTGAACGGCGCCGGAAAGTCGACCGTCATGAAGATCATCGCCGGAATCGAGACTCCGACGCACGGCGAGGTCGTCTTCGCCCCGGGCTATACCGTTGGCTACCTGGAACAGGAACCGCAGCTCGACAACAACAAGACCGTGCTGGAAGTGGTGCAGGAGGGCGTGCAGGAAGTCATGGACCTGCTCAAGGAATACGAGGAGGTGAACCTCAAGTTCATGGAACCCATGGACGATGACCAGATGAATGCGCTCATCGAACGCCAGGGCGAACTGACCGAAGCCATCGACCATGCGGGTGGCTGGGACATCGATGCGAAACTGGAACGCGCGATGGATGCCCTGCAGTGCCCCGATCCCGACGCATCCGTGGCCACGCTCAGCGGCGGCGAGCGCCGTCGCGTGGCACTGTGCCGCCTGCTGCTACGCGAACCGGACGTGCTGCTGCTCGACGAGCCGACCAACCACCTCGATACCGAATCGATCCAGTGGCTCGAAGCCCATCTCCAGCAATATAAAGGCACGGTGATCGCCGTCACGCACGACCGCTACTTCCTCGACAACGTGGCGGGCTGGATCCTCGAGCTCGACCGCGGCGAAGGCATTCCCTGGAAGGGAAATTACTCGTCCTGGCTGGAACAGAAGAGTGCGCGGCTGGCCATGGAGGAGAAACAGGAGAGCAAGCGCCGCAAGACGCTGGAACGCGAGCTGGAGTGGGTGCGCATGGCACCCAAGGCCCGCCAGGCCAAGGGAAAGGCGCGTCTGAACGCTTACGAAAAGATGCTCAACGAAGATACGAAACAGAAGGAAGAACGCCTGGAAATCTACATCCCCAACGGCCCGCGCCTGGGCAACAAGGTTATCGAGTGCAAGGGCGTCTCGAAGGCTTACGGCGACCGGGTGCTGTTCGAGAACCTTACCTTCTCGCTGCCGCCGGCCGGCATCGTGGGCGTCATCGGCCCCAACGGCGCCGGAAAGACCACGCTCTTCCGCCTGATCATGGGCTACGAAAAGCCCGATACCGGCACGTTTGAGATCGGGGAGACGGTGAAGATCGCCTATGTGGACCAGCAGCACAAGCAGATCGACCCCGACCTGACGGTCTATGAGACCATCTCTGAGAACAGCGAGTACGTGAAGCTGGGTAACCGCGAAGTCAACGCCCGGGCTTACATCTCGCGCTTCAACTTTGCCGGCGCTGACCAGGAGAAGCTTTGCGGCGTCCTTTCCGGCGGCGAGCGAAACCGCCTGCACCTGGCCCTGACGCTCAAGGAAAACGCCAACGTGCTGCTCCTCGACGAGCCGACCAACGACGTGGACGTCAATACCATCCGCGCCCTGGAGGAAGGCCTCGAGAACTTCGCCGGCTGCGCCGTGGTCGTGTCGCACGACCGCTGGTTCCTCGACCGTATCGCCACCCACATCCTCGCCTTCGAGGGCGACTCCCAGGTCTATTTCTTCGAGGGTACCTATAGTGAATACGAGGCCAACCGCAAGATGCGGCTGGGCAACGCCGAGCCCAAACGCTTCAAATACAAGAAACTGAAAGACTGACAGATATGAGTTTCGAAACAGGCACCAATTTCATAGACTACGTCCGCATCTTCTGCAAGAGCGGCGACGGCGGAAACGGGTCGATGCACCTGCACCGGGCCAAGTACGTGCCCAAGGGCGGGCCGGACGGCGGTGACGGCGGCCGGGGCGGCCATATCATCCTGCGGGGCAACCGGCAGATGTGGACGCTCATCCACCTGAAGTACAAAAAGCATATCAAGGCCGAGGACGGCGGTGCGGGCAGCGGTCAGCTGAAGCATGGCAAGCAGGGTGAAGATGTGATCCTGCAGGTGCCGCTGGGCACCGTGGCGCGCGACGGCGAGACGGGCGAAGTGCTGTTTGAGATTCTGGAAGACGGCGAGGAGAAGATCCTGGCGCGCGGCGGTCGCGGCGGCCTGGGCAACAACTTCTTCAAGAGCGCGACCAACCAGACGCCGCGTTATGCCCAGCCTGGAGAACCGGGCGTCGAGGGATGGTTCGTGCTGGAACTCAAGGTGTTGGCCGACGTGGGCCTGGTGGGCTTCCCGAATGCGGGAAAGTCGACGTTGCTCAGCGTGGTATCGGCTGCGAAACCCAAGATTGCCGATTACGCCTTTACGACGCTCGAGCCGCAGCTGGGCATCGTGAACTATTACGACGACCGGTCGTTCGTGATGGCCGACATCCCGGGTATCATCGAAGGCGCCCACGAAGGCAAGGGCCTGGGACTGCGTTTCCTGCGCCACATCGAGCGCAATGCGATGCTGCTCTTCATGATTCCCGCAGACAGTAAGGACATCTCCGGTGAATACCGCATCCTGCAGCGCGAGCTCAAGCTCTATAATCCCGAACTGCTCGACAAGCAGCGCGTGGTGGCCATCACCAAGTGCGACATGCTGGACGACGAACTCCGCAAGGAAGTCAGGCGGCACCTGCCCCGCAAAGTGCCGTCTGTCCTGATCTCCTCGCTGACCGGCGAAGGCATTCCCGAGCTCAAGGATCTGCTCTGGGAGACGCTCAACGCCCCGGAGGTGTAAGCCTATTTCATGAAAATCAAGTCGTAATGACGGGTTCCAAGCCCGATCTTCTCACCGTGGATGAGTTGGGTTTCCCATTCTGATTCCGGGGTGGTGTTCTTGAAATGGTCGTGGTGGTCGTGGAAGCCGTGCGCGTGCATGTGGTCTCCCAGCACCGAGTTCCGGATGGGTTCTGCTTTCAGGCACATGTCTGCACAGGCCTGGTCGAGGGCCACGGGGTCCTTGGACGCAAACATGCCGATGTCCGGAAGGATGGGCGCATCGTTCTCCGCGTGGCAGTCGCAGTAGGGTGAAACATCCACGATCAGCGCAATATGGAAGTTATCGCGTCCGCTGAGGACCGCTTTGGTGTATTCGGCCATCTTTGCGTTGAGGATGGAGATGGCCTGGTCCTGGGCGAAGTCGATCGCGTCGAAGTTGCAGGCGCCCAGGCAGCGTCCGCAGCCCACGCAATGGCTTTCATCCACGCGCATCTTGCGGGCCTGGGCATCATAGACCAGGCCGTCGTTGGCACATTCCTTCTGGCAACGCCGGCATCCGCGGCACTTGTCTTCGTAGATCATGGCCTTTCCGGCGGAGTGCTGGTCCTTCTTCCCGGCGCGTGAGCCGCAGCCCATGCCGATGTTCTTGATGGCGCCGCCGAAACCGGTCTGCTCGTGCCCCTTGAAGTGGGTCAGGCTGATGAATACGTCGGCATCCATGACGGCACGGCCGATCAGTGCTTCCTTCGTGTATTCACCTCCTTCCACGGGGACGGCCACGTCATCCGTGCCTTTCAACCCGTCGGCGATGATGACCGGGCAGCCGGCCGTCAGGGGTGTAAACCCATTCTCCCAGGCGCACTCCAAGTGTTCCAGGGCATTCTTGCGGAAGCCCGGATACATGGTGTTGCAGTCGGTGAGGAACGGCTTGCCGCCGAGTTCCTTGACGAGGTCGACGATGGCCTTTGCGTAGTTGGGGCGGAGGTAACTTACATTCCCCAGTTCCCCGAAGTGCATTTTGATGGCGACGAATTTGCCATCCATGTCGATGTCGGCCATTCCGGCCTTGCGGGCCAGCCGTTTCAGCTTGGCCGGCATGCTTTCACCGAAGGCCGTCGTCCGGAAGTCGGTGTAATATACTTTTGCGGTTTCCATAAGAGGGCTATTGACAAACAGATAAACAAAGATAAAAAAAGAAGGTGACTAAACAAATAGTCACCCTCTTTTAAGACAATAAATCGGACTTATTCGTCCTGGAGCTGAAGCTTCTGCACGTAGATGGCCTTGTTCATCATCTCGCGCTTCTTCACGGACGGCTTCTCAAACGTCTTGCGGGAGCGGAGCTCACGGATGACGCCCGTCTTCTCGAATTTGCGTTTGAATTTCTTCAGCGCGCGCTCGATATTCTCACCTTCTTTGACCTGTACGATAATCATTTGCTTACACCTCCTTTTTCTTAGGGACCGCAAAGATAGAGAAATATTTTGTAAATTTGCTATGTGTTGAAAGAAAATTTCATCCAATACCTGAAAGTCGGGCGCAGGTACTCCCCGCGGACGGTCAGCCTCTACGAAGAAGCTGTCACTGAATTCTATGCGTTTCTCGAAGAATCGGACTGCCTGCCGGAGGCGATGACCGTGCCCAACGTGCGCAGCTACATCGCGCACGGACTGGACACGGGACTCAGCGCACGGACGATGAACCTGCGGCTTTCCGCCCTGAGCACATGGTGCGGCTGGCTGCTGCGCCAGGGGCTGCTGGAGAGCAACCCCGTCAGCAAGGTGCCGCGGCCGAAGCAGGACAAGAAACTCCCGGTTTTCTATACCGAGAAGGCCATCGACAACTATTTCGACGAAAGCCGCAGGAGGGTCGAGGAACACCCCGATGATTTCAGGCTGCTGCGAAACCGGATGATCATGGTCGTGCTGTACGCCACCGGCATGCGTCGCGCCGAGCTATGCAACCTGAAGATCACGGACTTCGATGCCGGAAGGCAGTTGTTCCGCGTTCTGGGCAAGGGTGACAAGCTGCGCGAAATACCCGTTCCCGCTTTGATATGTCAGGAGATTTCACTATATTTGGAAAAATTGGGTGAAGCGTATCCCGACAATCCCGGCGGACGGTTCTTCCTTACCGACAAAGGCGCGCCCCTGTACCTGGCGTTCGCCGACAACCTGGTCAGGAGCGAACTTGCAGGCGTGGAAGGGTTTACCGGAAAGAAGTCGCCCCACGTGCTGCGGCACTCCCTGGCGACGCACCTGCTGAACCGGGGCGCCGACCTGAACAGCATCAAGGAGATCCTCGGGCACTCCTCGCTGGCAGCGACGCAAGTGTATACGCACAACTCGTTCGAACAATTGAAAAAGACATATTTAACCGCTCATCCCAGAGCAAAAAACGGAGGTAAACATGGAAATTAAAGTACAGTCCATCAAGTTCGACGCAGACCAGAAGCTGCTTGATTACATTGACAAGAAGGTCGGCAAGATCGAGAAATTCTACGAAGACATCGTACGCACGGAGGTAGACCTCTCCCTGCTGGCCGATCCGCAGAACAAGAACGTGAAGATCCACGTTTTCATCCCGGGCAACGAACTCGTCGTCGAGCGCAACAACGACACCTTCGAAGGTGCCGTCAACGATTGCGTCGCCACGCTCAAAGACCTGTTGGTCTCCGAAAAAGAAAGACGTTATAAATAGCCGGTTCCCGGTCAAGCCGGGAATGACGTTTAGAACAACAACGACAGCAAGTCGTCCGGGCTGAGGCCCGAGAAGTATTCGCCGGTCGCCACCGTAAGGAGGCGGTCGGCGATGGTTTTGCGATCGTAGGGATAGCCTTCCAGCGCTTCGCAGAATTCGGCAGTCGGGCGCTCGAAGAAATAGTCGCCAAAGACCTGCAGATGGCGGATGCGCCCGTCTCGAACGTCGAAATGGGCCTCGACCAGTCCGGCGGGAAACTTCCGGACTTTCGAGAAACGGCAGGCCGGCGAGGCGCCGAAATTCCAGTCGGGGTTGCCGAACCGACCGTCACGCAGCGCATCGATGGCCGCGAGATCCTCCTCCGTATAGGTATAGGGTGTACAGTCGAGCGCCGTTCCGATGAAGCGGGCCAGATGTGCCAGGAAGTCTTCGACGGTCATCGGCACCGGCAGCCGCTCCGACAGGTTGACGACACGGCTGCGGACCGACTGGACGGCCTTGCCGGTAAATTTCTCCGGCCGGGGTTTCAGCGCCGCGGCGAGCCGCTCGGTCGATGCGTCGAAGAGCAGCGTGCCATGCTCCAGCACGCGGCCGCGGTGCTTGCAGACGGCGGTACCCGAAAATTTCCGGCCGTCTTCCAGCACCAGGTCGTTCCGCCCGGAACAGCGGCCTTCGATGCCCAGCTGCCGCAGGGCCTCGAGGATGACATCAGTGAACTTCCTGCCGGAGAGATCGAAGAACGAATAGTTGACGTTGCCCAGGTCGTGGAACACGGCCCCGCCGCCGGTCATCCGGCGGACCACCGGGATATGCTCCCGCTCAATGTAGTCAAGGTCGATCTCGGTCCAGGCGTTCTGGTGGCGGCCGATGATCACGCTGTCGGCGTTGCGCCACAGACGGACGAACGGCTCACTGCGCTGCGTGAGCAGGTAATCCTCGGCGGCGAGGTTCCAGGCGGGGTCGGTCGACCGGTCTGCGATCAGTCGTGTTGTCACATCAGCGCGCAGAGCTTCTCGAACACCTCGTCGATGGTGCCGGTCCCGTCCACTTCCTGATAGACGCCCTTGTCTTTGTAGAAGGCGGCGATGGGCTCGGTCTTGGCGTGGTAGGTGTCGATCCGGTTCTGGATGACTTCGGGTTTGGTGTCGTCGGCGCGGTTCTCGATCTGGGCACGGTGACGGATGCGTTCGAAGACCATCTCGTCGGGAATGGCCAGCGAGAGCACGGCATCGACTTTCCGGCCGCGGTCGGCGAGGATGGTGTCGAGATGCTCGGCCTGTGCCGTCGTGCGGGGGAATCCGTCAAAGAGAAATCCCTTCACGTCCGGATTCGCGTCGAGTTCCGCGGCGATCATGCCTTCGACCACTTCGTCGGGAACGAGCAGGCCCTGGTCGATGAGATGCTTGGCCTTGAGGCCGAGCTCTGTTCCTTCTGCGATCTGGCGGCGGAGCAGGTCGCCCGTCGAGACGTGGCGAAGCCCGAAGCGCTCGACCAGCTTGGCGGCCTGGGTGCCCTTGCCGGCGCCCGGAGGGCCGAAAATCAGATAGTGTTTCATCGGTGCTTTTTCTTCTGTCCTCTTGTCGAGGATGTAAATGTCCTTGTAATTGCGGCCCAACTGGTCGTAGTCGAGACCGAAGCCCACGATGAAGCGGTTCTCGATCTCCATGGCCACGTAGTCGAGCTTAAGGTCTTTCTTGTACACTTCGGGCTTGAGCAGCATGGTGCAGATCTTCACGTCTTCGGCACCGGCATCGAGCAGCAGGGCGTAGAGGTCGGTGATGGTCTTGCCCGTGTCGACGATGTCTTCCACCACGATGATGGTGCGTCCCTTGATGGAGGAGGTGAGGCCCAGCACCTTGCGGGTGATGCCCGTGGAAAGGGTGCCCTCGTAGGAGGAAAGCCGTACGCTCGAGAATTCGCAGGGGAAGTTGAGGCGCTTCATCAGTTCGCCCGTGAAGAGGATCGAGCCGTTGAGCACGCAGAGTACGATCGGAATGCCGTCGAAGTTCTTGAAATCATGGTTGATGCGTTCCGCCACATCGTCAATGGCCTTTTCCAGGCGCTCATACGGGATGTAAGGAACGAAATACTTGTCTTTGAGATGGATCCTTTCCATGTGCAAATTTCTTTTTCAATTTGCGAAATTACACATTATCTTTGTTTGATGGAAGGCCCGCGGGTACTTCTTTTTGACAATTTATCAACCATTGAACGAGAGATATGTGCAGAATGGCGGCAGGGTCGGGATTTCTCTCCCTTTTCCTGGTTTTATCAAGTATCGCGGCGCAGGCCCAGGACGGCCTGCCCCGTTTTTTCGTCCAACTCATCGAAGACCGGGCTGCCGAGGGGCTGTCCTCCGAAGCGCTGGTCGAATACTACGAGGAGATGCTCCGGCATCCACTGAACCTGAATGATGCCACGCGCACAGACCTGGAGGCGTGCGGCCTGCTGACCCGTTTCCAGGTCGAGAGCGTGCTGTCCTGGCGGGAACGCTACGGGGCTGTCCGCTCTGCCAGCGAACTCTCGCTGGTGGAGGGTTTCAACGCGGAAACCGTGTCGGAACTGCGTCCCTTTTTTACGTTTGGGGAACCATCCGTGCGGATTCCGCCGTCCAACACGTTCACCTTTCGCGGGAAAAACAAATGGGGAAAGAAAGGCATCTCATTGACGGCCAAGGATTTCTTCGAAACGGAGAACTTCTCGGCAGGCGTCGTGCTCGATAACGACCCGCTGGAGCGGTTCCCGGATTTCGTGTCTGTTACGGGCCGGTACAAGGGCCTTTATGCAGGCGATTTCACGGCGCGTTTCGGACAGGGACTTGTACTTTGGAAATCGTTCTCCCTGTCGGCCTTCGGCGATCCGTCGGCGGCAGTCCGCACGGCGGCAGGCCTGCAATCTTACCGCTCCACCGACGAGTCAAACTTCTTCCGGGGTCTGGGCTGGACGCATTCTTTCGGACAGATCCAGGTGACCGCGCTGGCGTCGTACAACGCGCTGGATGCCAATGTGCAGGATGGCGCCTATACTTCCATTGTCACGACCGGCCTGCACGCTACGGAGGCTGAACGCGCCAAGCGTCACGCGATGCACGAATATGTGTTGGGCGCGAATGCGACGATCCGTCTCTCCCGGTGGCGCTTCGGCCTCACGACCGTCGCCTATCGCTACGACAAGGCCAATGGCCGGCGGGTGCAGGACTATAATCGTTACCAGCAGTATGACGACTGGTGGGGAAACCTGGGCGTGGACTGGTATGGCACGATGGGCAGCCTGCGCCTGTTCGGCGAGGCGGCCCTCGATGCACACGGCGCACCCGCGGTCCTGGCCGGAGCGTTGTGGAGCCCGTCGTACAATTTCGAGTCGAGCCTGACGGCCCGGTGTTATGCACCTGCCTACATCGCCACGCACGCCGGGGCCCATTCCACGCTCAGCAGCGTCTCGAACCAGCTGGGCGTGACCTGGGCGGCGAAGGTGATCAAAGGCCCCTGGACGGCGCTGGCCAATCTCGAATACACGTATTATCCCTGGAAGCGTTACCGGACGGAAGCCGGCACGCACCAGGCGAAGATGCGGTTGCAGGTGTCCCGCGAATGGGCGGGCGGTGCCGTCCTGACAGGCCAGGCGGCTTATGGGGACCGGTGGAAAGGCCGCCTGCAGGCCACCCTGCCGCTGGGCCGGGACTGGACGGCCTCCGTGCGTATGGATGCCAACTTGAAAGGCGGCACGGAAGGTCGCACGGGCGGTGTGGCGGGCTATGCCGACATCCGGTGGAAGCCCTCGCGCCGCTGGGAGATCTCTGCCCGTGTGACGGCCTGGCGCACGGATGGATGGGACGCCCGCATCTACCTGTACGAGCGCGGTGTGCCGCAGAGTTTCGCGCTGGAACCCTGCTACGGAAAAGGAATCGGGGAATACCTCGTGGTGAAGTATTCCCCGATTCCTCAGGTCGAATGCTGGGTGAAGGTCCAGCAGGGCTATGCTGCCTACTTCGTGCGGATTTTCATCCCCGGATAGATCTTCGTCTTGGCGTTCATGTTGTTGAGCTTGTACAGCGTGTTGAGCGATACGCCGGTTTTCTTGGCGATGCCGCTCAGGGTGTCGCCCGATTTCACCGTGTAATAGGATGCTCCGGAAGACGAAGTGGTGGTGGTTGTGTTGCTTTTGGCGGTGGTTCCGCTCTTCGCGCTGCCCGACGACGAGCCCGAAGACTTGCCGGCACTGCCGTAGATGTAGAGGCGTTGTCCGACGTGGATGGTGTTGCTCTTCAGATTGTTCCAGCGTTTGATGTTGGCGACGCTTGTGTGGTGCTTGGAGGCGATGCTCGAGAGCGTCTCGCCGTTCTTCACCTTGTGGATCACGCGCTGCTCGCCGCTGCCGCCGGTCTCCTTGATCTTCTGGACGGCGACGGCGTTGAAGAACACGGAGTCCTTGTAACGGTAGATGCTGTCCTGCAGGTCGACATAGGCCAGCGTATACTGGTGGGGCAGGTTGAGGATATAGGTGTGCTCGGTGCCCGGGATGATGTCGTACAGGTACTGCGGGTTGAGGTCGCGCAGCTCATCCATCGAGATGCCGATGTTGTCGGAAATCTGCTGGAAGTGCAGGTTCTTGTTCACATGGAAGGTATCCACGTGGGCGGGCAGGTTGATCTGCGTCGGCACGATGCCGTGCTCGGGATAGTAGTTCAGCGTGTAGAGCGCTGCGATGAAGGCGGGGATGTAGCCGCGGGTCTCGCGGGGCAGGTAGTCGTAGATCTCCCAGAAATCGGTCTTTCCACCGCTGCGGCGGATGGCCTTGCTCACGTTGCCCGCGCCGCAGTTATAGGAGGCGATGGCCAGCGACCAGTCGCCGAAGATCATGTAGCTGTCCTTGAGCAGGCGTGCCGCGGCCCGGCAGGCGGTGAGCGGGTCGTAGCGCTCATCCACGTAGGAAGTCATCTCCAGTCCGTAGATCTTGCCGGTGTTGTACATGAACTGCCACATGCCCTTTGCCCGTGCGCGCGAGACCGCCCGCGGATTGAGGGCCGACTCGATGACCGCCATCGCCTTCAGCTCCTTCGGAAGCCCGTATTCGTCGAAGATCTCTTCGAAGAGGGGCATATAGTACGTCGAGAGGCCGATGATGCGCGCCGTGGCCATCGGCATGCGCTCCGTGTAGCGGATGATGGCGTTCTTGACCGCCTTGTTGAACTGCACGGGGATGAAGGAGTTCATCCGCTTCAGCCGCTCGATATACACCTCGTCCGGGATGTTGCTCGTCAGGGAATCGAGCTCCAGGGTGGACACGTCGAAGTCGTTCACGTCGATCTGTTTCTGGATGTAGTAGATGTTCAGCAGCGAATCGATGTTGTCCGAATTGTATTCCACCAGGTTCTCGATGTCGTCGTCGACCAGGATGTCGCCGTCGTTGTCATTGGCCGGTGCGGACAGCATCTGGTATTCGTTGTACAGGGAGTCGTAAGCCTGCTGGAGGGAATCCAGGCGGTGCGTCAGTTCTTCGATGAGCTGGGTCTGTTTCTTCCTTTGCGACTGGGCGAAGCCGGGGACGGGGATCAGGAAGAGGACGGACAGTGTGAGCAGAAGGAGGCGTTTCATATCGTCAGAAGGTAAATTGCAGGTTGAGGCCCACGGCCGGCGTGGAAAATGCGTTTCCGTCGAGGCTTGCCAGCTGCGGGGTTATGGGTTGGATGAGGCCGGGCTGGATCTCCAGCCAGGCGATATTGTCGTTCACGTCGAAGTCCGACATATAGGCGAAGACATTGGCGTCGATGACGTTGAGGGCGTAGACCAGGATCGTGGCCAGGATGGAGTAGTCCCGGTAGCGCCGGTAGTTGTCGCGGTACACCTTGGCCTGGCTGGCGGAGATGGCGCCGGTATATCCCGTTTCGGCCTTGTTTTCGTCCAGTTTTACGAGATAACGGAACCGGCGGTACTGCATGTCGTTGAAATGGTAGGCGTACCCGCAGCCGATCAGGCCGCCCGTCCAGATGGGAATCTTCCACCAGTCGCCGTTGTTGGCCTGTCCCAGGCCGGGAAGCAGGATGGAATAGATCGTGGACTTGGCCGGCACCGGGACGCGGATGTCGGTCTTGTAACAGGCGGTCGCATCGAGCATCTGGCCCCAGTAGAAGAGCCCGGCCGTGACAATGCCGGCCGTCCGTACATACTTGTATTTGGCTTCTCCCGTCTGCTGGTATTTCCGGTTGCCCCAGATGCCGCCGTATACCCCGGCGCCGATACCGGCATAGATGACGGGAACTTTCCAATAGTCGTGGTTGTAGAGCTGTCCGGCGCCCGGAACGATGGCCGTACCCAGAAGCATGTATCCCGGGGTAAGCGTATCCCGTCCGGCATAGCCGCGCACCAGCCTGCGCAGCGAAAAGCCCTGCAGGGAGTCGGTGACGGCCGTCGTGTCGGTGGCGGCCTGCTGTGCCGTGGGGTCGACGCCGCCCGGAGGACCGTTCACGGTGCTGGCTGTCGTGCCGCCGGAAACGTCGTTGCGCTTGCTCCTGAACTGCGCGTCCAGGTTGCTGCACACGACGGTCAACAGGAGAAGGGTAAGCAGGATTCGGCGCACGATGGTTGCTGGTTTATGACTGCGGTTTCAAGTCGTCCAGGAAATCCCGGACCTGCTGTTCGTTGTCGAAGCGGATCGTGATGGTTCCGCCGCCTTTTGCGTTGCGGCGTACGGCTACGTTGTCGTTGAAATGGCGGCCGACCTGTTCGGCCAGCGTATAGAAAACCTGGGGGAGTTCTTCGACGGTTTCAGCGTCTGTTTTCGCACTGGGGTGGGAGAGCGCCTGCACCTTCTGCTCGAGCTGCCGCACGGACCAGTCGTTGCGGATGGTGTTTTCGCAGAGCTTGAGCTGCTGTGCGAGGTCGTCGGTGCCCAGCAGAGCCTTGGCGTGACCGGCTGAGATCTTTCCGATCTTGAGGGCCTTCTGGATTTCTTCGGGAAGCTTGAGCAGGCGGAGGTAATTGGCGATGGTCGCCCGTTTCTTGCCCACGCGAAGGGCCATGGCTTCCTGCGTAAGGTTGCACTCGTCGATGAGGCGCTGGAAACTCAGCGCGGTTTCGATGGCATCCAGGTCTTCCCGCTGGATATTCTCCACGATGGCCATCTCGAGCATAGCTGCATCGTCAGCCTGCCGGATATAGGCGGGGACGCTCCTGAGGCCGGCGGCCAGCGCGGCACGGTAGCGGCGTTCTCCGCTGATGATCTGGTAGCTGGCGGGGCCCGTCTTGCGCAGGGTGAGCGGCTGGATGATGCCGAGCGTGCGGATCGAGTCGGTGAGTTCTTCAAGGGCTTCCGGGTCGAACGAGGCGCGGGGTTGCCACGGGTTCGGCACGATCTGGTCAAGCGGCACGTCCGAGACGGCTGCGGGATTGCCGGAAATGATCCGATGGATCTCGTGGGTTTCCCGGGGAGTGCCGGCATCGCCCAGCAGGGCGCCGAGGCCTTTTCCTAATGCTGATCTCTTGGTCATTGTCCGTTCTTTTTGATGATTTCGCGGGCCAGGTTGAGGTAGTTGTCAGCCCCGGCCGAACGGGCATCGTAGAGGAGGGCGGGCTTGCCGTAGGAAGGGGCCTCGCTCAACCGTACGTTTTTGGTAATCATGGTTTTGAAAACCATGTCGGGATAGTATGTCTTGACTTCGTCCACCACCTGGTTGTGGAGGCGGAGACGGCTGTCGTACATGGTGAAGAGAAATCCTTCGATGCTGAGCTGGGGGTTGAGCCGGCTCCGGACGATATTGATGGTGTTGAGCAGCTTGCCCAGTCCTTCCAGCGGAAAGTACTCCGGCTGGACCGGTATGATCACGCTGTCGGCCGCCGTGAGCGCGTTGATGGTGATCAGGCCGAGCGACGGGGCGCAGTCCAGGACGATGTAATCGTAGTTTTCGCGGATGCGGGAAAGGGCGTTCCGCAGCACGCTTTCCCGGCCGGGCACTTCGAGCATCTCAATTTCGGCGCCCACCAGGTTGATGTGCGAGGTGATGATGTCGAGGAACTTGACCTCTGTGGCCTGGACGGTCTCCTCGATGCCCCGTTCCCCGATCAGGATCTCGTACAGGGTATTGCGCTGGTCGGAATCAGGATTGAAGTTGAGGCCGGAGGTGGTGTTGGCCTGCGGGTCGGCGTCGATGATCAGCGTCCTGTGCTCCAGGATGGCCAGGGAAGCGGCCAGGTTGATGGCTGTCGTCGTCTTTCCGACACCGCCCTTCTGGTTGGCGATTGCAATGATCTTTCCCATGCTTGTCATTTCTTTTCAATCCAGAGCCAGAAGACCAGCGGGGAATACTCGGGGATCGAAGGGTTGCTGCCCGATTCCCCGTAACCCAGCTGCGAGCTGAACAGCGTAATGGCCTTCTCCTCGTAGTTCATCATGAGAACGGCCTTTCCGAAGCCCGTTACGACGCTGTTGTCCTGGTTGAACTGCTCCTCATTGTCCTTGTAGTAGGAGATGGTCAGGGCATTGTAGGAATTGCTGCTGTCCCAGATGTGGTAGAACTTGGCGGTGTCCTCGATGTTCGTGTCGAAGACCTGGCCGTTCATCAGCCGTCCGATGTAGCGCACGCTCACCGTGCTGCCTTCGGAAATGGTGTCCGATTCGGCGGAGTGCTCCTCCAGTTTCTTGAAATAGAGGTGAAGCGCCGCGGTGTCGGCAATCTTGTAGTTCCTGCTGAACCACTCCCGCATGATCTCTTCCTGATAGGCGTAGATGTTGGCGATGACCGTGTCGATGGTCAGGTCGATGACCTGATTCTCCGTTTCGGGGTTGGAATTGAAGGCCGAATATACCGTATATTCATGTCCCGATGCCGATGCCGGGATGGCCATCTTCAGGTGTCCGCCTGCATTCATGCTCTTGAGCGCCTTTTCCAGCCCGTCGGGAAGGTTTCCCTGGTCCACGCGCCAGGTGTTGCCGCCGTACCAGGAAGATACGGAGTATTCACCCAGCTGCTCGGACAGTTCCTGTATGTTGGTGGAGGTGATGGTGCCGTCCAGCGAGCGTTTCGTGTAATGGGCCCGCACATAGGAACTGTCGGTGACGGCCGTGCCGCTGCCCTTTTCCATCTCGAGCAGATAGGCTCCCGTGTCGCCGTAGGTGCTCAGGCCGGGATAATATCGGTTGATCCACGCCTTCATCACCCGGTTCTCCGAGTAATAACTGTCCGATTCGGGTTCAACGGCACAGGAGGACGTCAGGACGACGGCCAGCAGAAGGGTGGAAAACAAGGCTTTCTTCAGTCTCATACGCTATTGGTTCTTGATGACCCGGGCCACTGCTACATCGAAGGCCAGGGCTGTGTTTTCGGGCACGAGCCCGACCAAATCCTTGCCGTAACCATACTGGGAGGAGAAGAGCAACAGGACTTCCTGTGACTGCTTCACGCCGATGAGCCCCTTGTCCAGTCCGTGGATCAGGCCGCCCTTGCCGACCTGCACCATCGCGCTGTCCTGTACGAAGCAGGCGGCAGGCGCACTTTCGAAGGTGTAGCCCGCATAGTAGATATAGAGGGAATCACCCTTTTCGACAACGGGCGAGGCTCCCGACGAAAGGTCGTTGACCAGGACCCGCGTGACGCCATCGACGTACTCGACCGGAATGTCCGGGAACTGTTGCTGCACGTAGTTGTCGATGGCCTTTTCCTGGCTGATGTTGGCCTCCCGTACCTCGCTCTGGCACGAAGCGGCAAGCAGGACGGCGGTCAGCAGGATCAGGATTCTTCGGGACATCATGGTTCGGGTTATGACAATCTGCAAATTTATGCAAAAGATATGCCTTATGAAAATTTTTCTTCGTCCGGCCAGGCGGCGAGCGCCTGCTCAAAATAGGCCGGGACGTCGCTCAGGGGCATATACAGCCGCCCGCCCGCCGCGTTGCGGTGTCCGCCACCGTTGAAGAAGCGGTTGGCGAAACGGTTGACGTCGATGCGTCCTTTCGAGCGGAGGGAGACGCGGACGTACGCGCCGTCGGCATTCTCCGTGAAGAGGGCGCTCACCTGTACGCTTGCGATGGCGAGCGGAAGGTTGACGAAGCCCTCGCTGTCGCCGGGCTGGAAATGATACCGGGCTTTTTCCTTGTTGCTGAGCAGCATGTATGCCGTTTTCCATCGTGGCAGCACCACCATCTTGTTCTTGACCATATGGCCCATCAGGCGGGTGCGGGACACGCTGTAGCAGCTCAGTACTTTTTCCTGGAGCCCGTCCTTGTCCACGCCGATGCCGATCAGCCGGCCGGCCATGTCGAACGTGCCGGGGTACACGGAATTGGCGAAATTGTTGGTGTCGGTCATCATGCCCACGTACAGCGATTCGGCGCACCGGATTCCCAGGCGGGCCGGATCGTCCGCAATGTCGGGCATGGCCAGCAGCACCCGGAACAGCAGTTCGCAGGTCGAGGATACGCCCGTATCGGAGATGGCCACGTCGAAGCGGTCGAGTTCTGCCGGAATGTGGTGGTCGACCAGGACCTTCTTCCCCTGTGCGGACAGGATATCGTCTTCCAGGTATTCCGTCCGGGCAAGCCGGTTGAGGTCCAGGCAGATGACGGCGTCGGCCCCGGTGACGAGCCTGCGGGCTTCCGCCAGATCGTTTTCACAGATCAGCATCCGGTCCTGCGGGTCGTCCGGCTCCAGGAACGACATGTTGTCGGGGTAGGGGCTCGGAAGGATGATGCGGGATCGCTTTCCACGTGCTTTCAGGTAATGATAGGCCGCGGTGACGCTGCCCAGCGCGTCGCCGTCAGGGTTGAAATGGCCGACGAGCACGATGTCGTGCGCTTCGTTCAGGATGGCTTCCAGCGGAGAGGTGTCAATCTGCATTCCGTGACGTTTTTCTCGCTGCAAATTTAAAAATATATTGTGCGCTTGAAATATATTTTTTATTTTTGTAGGCCGTAATGTTTTTTTGGCATACTTTGGCAATTATAAATTAACCAATATGAGAAAGCTTTTAACCTATTTCATTCTTCCCTTAGCGATTCTCGCGCTGGCGTTCCTGCTTTACAGAAGCATCAACGAACCTGTGAAATTCCAGAAGGAACTCAAACAGCGCAGCAATGTCGCCATCGAGCGCCTGAAGGATATCCGTACCCTCCAGTCCACGTTCAAGGATACGTACGGCCATTATGCGCCCGTGATGGACTCCCTGATTGATTTCTACAACAACGGGAAGATCACCATCATCCGCCAGATCGGTTCGGAAGACGACTCTGTGGCCGTCCTTCATACCGAGGCCGTGAAGAAGCAGTTCAAGAACCTGAAGGGCAACCAGCTCGCAGAAAAGCTCTTCGACCTGTACCAGAAAGGTGACCAGAACCTGATCATCCGTATCCCGCAGCTGACGGACGTACGCGACACGCTGTTCACCAGCCGTCCTTCCTTCAAGGTGGACGATCTCCGTTACATCCCGTTCTCCGATGGTGACACCGTCATCATGAGCAGCATCGTCAAGACGGTCTCCGGTGTCGAGGTCCCGCTCTTCGAGGCGAAGATGCCGTACTGGTCGCTCCTCAAGGGAATGGACCGCCAGCAGATCGTCAACCTCGTGGCCGAGCGTGAGGATACCGACCGCTACGCAGGCCTGATGGTCGGCTCGATCGAGAACGCTAACAACAATGCCGGCAACTGGGAGTAGTGTTGAAGTACACCCTCATTCCGGAATCGTTCTTTTCGGAGTCTGCGGCTGAAGAATTGCTCTCACAGGTCGTCGTTCTCGAAAAGGGTGACACGGTAAAAAGTTTAGAACTGCCTTGCTATAAGGCAGTTCTTCTTTATGCCGGGGACGATGCCGATGCGCATCGCCTTTCCGACATGTTGTCCGCCGCAGCCGCCCTCGACCGCTACAACAAGGTCGTGGTCCATCAGGGAGAGACGTATGTGGACATCGTCATTGCGGCCGGAGACCGTCTCCTGCTCTGCAATTCCTATCCGGCCTCCGACCCTGTGACGGCCCAGTATTTCCTTTTCGCGGCGTTGCGTCAGTTCCAGATTAATCCCGAAGTGACGACGGTCCACTTTTTCGGGGAAGCCGACGAAAAGGTCAAGGGCGATCTTTTCCGGCACTTCGCCAGCGTGGAAGTGCTATGAGGATCATCGGTGGCAGGCTCCGCGGCAAGACCGTGAATCCGCCGGCCGGCTACAAGGCCCGGCCGACGACGGACTTTGCCAAGGAAGGCCTGTTCAACACGCTGGACAACGAATTCTTTTTCGACGACCTGGCCGTCCTCGACCTGTTCGGCGGGACGGGAAGCATCTCATTTGAGTTCGCTTCGCGTGGGGCGGGCAGCGTGATTGCCGTCGAGATGAATCCGGCCAATGCCGCCTTCATCAGCCGGACCTCCGCGGCACTGGGCCTGTCTGATATCGTTCAGGTCGTTCACCACAACGTTTTCGACTTTCTGGAAATCTGTACGAAGCGGTTCGACATCGTCTTTGCCGACCCGCCCTATGCCATTGAGGGCCTGGATACGATTCCGGACAAGGTGCTCTCTCGCGGACTCGTACACGATGGCGGCTACCTGATCCTGGAACATCCGGCCGAATACAACTTTGCCGCACATCCCTCCTTTGTCAAGGAGAAGAAGTACGGCAATGTGCATTTCAGTTTCTTCAGCCCGTTACAGGCGGAATCCTAATACCAGGGATCCTCGTTGGCCGGGGTGCGGATGTCGCTCAGGCACAGGATGTCGATGAGGAACCACTGGCCGGTGCTGCCTTTCTTGCGCAGTTTGATGTGACGCGGGTTGTCGGCGCCGCCCGAGGTCACCATCAGCGAGCACCACTCGCTGCCCGAACTGTCGGTCGTGAAGGAATACTGGTTGCTGTCCACCGTAATCTTGTAAGGTTTGCTGGGGGTGTAGTTGTTCCGGGGCGTTGCGCCGTGGAAGTAGGAGTAGGGAATATATTCTTTCCCCTTCAGCCGGTCGCGGAGGAACTGGGCGTCGTATCCCGATACGGATCCGGGTCCCTTGAGGTAGTTGAGCATTTCGATGCAGTCGCGGGTACTTCCTCCGTAGCGGGTCAGCGCAGCGACCGTGAGGGCTGCCACGGCGTACGGGTCGGTGAGTTCGGCCGCGCCGGTGAGTTGCATCAGGTCGTCCAGATTCTGCGGAAGACTGTTGTAGGTGTACGTCCGCGAGGGATTGAGGATTTTGCCGACGTTGAGGCCCGTGCTGCCGAGGGCGCCACATCCGGCCGTCAACAGCGCCGCCATCATCAGCGTCGGGAAGATAAAGAGCAGTCTTTTCATGGGTTTCCAGTTATTTCTTTCCTTCAAAGATACACAAAACTCCGCGAATCTCAAAATTGTATGACTTTTTCGGTAACTTAGCGGAATGAAAAGAATCCTTACCTTCTTCCTGCTTCTTGCGAGTACGGCTGCGATAGCTCAGAACAACAACCTGATTGAATCGTTCGCGAACCCGCCCCGCGCGGCAAGACCTTACGTCTGGTGGCACTGGATCAACGGAAACACGTCCAGGGACGGAATCCGCAAGGACCTGGAATGGATGGACCGCATCGGCATCGCGGGCCTTCACCAGTTCGATGCTGGAGGCGCCATGATGCAGAGCCTCCCGCCCGTCGTCGAACCCACACCGTATCTGGGCGATGCCTGGAAAGAGAACTTTGCCTATGCCATCCGCCTGGCCGATTCCCTGGGAATGGAAGTGGGCATTGCCTCTGCGCCGGGCTGGAGCTCCACGGGTGGTCCGTGGGTTGAGCCGGCCGATGCCATGAAGAAACTTACCTGGCGGACGCTGGAGGTGGAAGGTGGTGCCAGACGTACGGTTACGTTGCCGGAACCCTGGCATGACATAGGCAAGTTCCTCAATGCGGATCCCGGAATGTATGCATCGGTCTTTGCCGCCATCGAGCCCTGGTATGAAGACATCGCCGTGGTGGCGGTCCGCGTTCCGGAGCAGGAACGCACGATGGCGCAGCTGGGTGCGACAATCTCTTCCAGCGGCGGCAGCTTTACGCTGGAACAGCTGACCAACGGAAATATCTCCGACGGCGTCGAACTGCCCCTGAACGCTTACGGTACCCACGCCTGGATCCAGTATGCTTTTCCGGAACCGGTGACCATCCGCGCCTTCACGCTGGCCGGGGGCGAAATGCAGGACACCTTCGCCACGAAACGCAGTGACGGTAATTATATCCAGTACAGCCAGGACGGCGAAAACTGGGAAGAATTGCTCCGGATTCCCTCCAGCCCGGTTCCGCAGGTGACGATCGATATTCCGGAAACCACGGCGCGGTATTTCCGGCTCTATGTCTTGAACCCCGTGCCCGATTACACCCTTATCTATTATGGCGTCCCCATGGTTTATCCCACCGGTACCCGCATCCACGAGTGGAAACTGCATACCATCCCGAAAGTGAACCACGCAGAGGAAAAGGCCGGCTTCGCTTCGCCCGTGGACCTGGGAGATTTCCTGACGCCGGAATCTCCGGCCGCCGTAACGGAAACCGTGGACCTGACCCCGATGCTCCGTGAAGACGGAACCCTGGAATGGGATGTCCCGGCCGGACGCTGGCGCATCTACCGTTTCGGCACCTCGCTCACCGGCAAGCAGAACCATCCGGCGCCGCCGGAAGCGACGGGCCTGGAAGTGGACAAGCTGGATCCGGACGCCTGGACACGTTATTTCCGCAAATACCTGGATCTCTACAAAGAAGCGGCCGGCGGTATGCTGGGCGAAAAGGGTATCCGGTACCTGATGATTGACAGCTATGAAGCGGAATGGATGACCTGGACGCCCCGGATGGAACAGGCTTTTCGCGCTGCAAGGGGATATGACCTACGGCCCTGGCTGCCGGCCCTCGCCGGTGAAATCCTGGGCAGCACGGCGGCCACGGAAGCCTTCCTCTTCGACTGGCGTGAAACCATCGGTGAACTATTCGCTGCCAACTACGACAGGGTGAATGACATCCTCCGCGAATACGGGATGGCCGGCCGGTACACGGAAAGCCACGAGTCCAGCCGCACCTTTGTCGGCGACGGCATGGATCCCAAGCGCACCGCTACTGTCCCCATGGCAGCCATCTGGACCCCTGAAACGCACACCGAAATCCTCAATCAGCTCGATATCCGGGAATCCGCCTCCACGGCCCATCTGTACGGGCAGCAGATCGTGGCCGGGGAGACCTTTACCACCAACGGCATGTACGGACAGCCTTACAGCTGGTATCCCGGAAATCTGAAGATAACCGCCGACCTGGCCCTGTCCAGCGGCCTGAACCGCTTTTTCATCCACGAAAGTGCGCACCAGCCTTCGGATGACGTCCGCCCCGGACTCGGCCTCCTTATTTTCGGCCAGTGGTTCACCCGCCATGAAACGTGGGCAGATTATGCAGGATACTGGACGGATTACCTGGCCCGCAGTTGCTATCTGCTCCAGCAGGGCCGTTTCGTGGCCGATATCCTGTTGTACTACGGGGAGGATACCAACATTGTGGCGGAGTATTGGAAAGGGTTCCCGGACATCCCCGACGGGTATGCCTATGATTTCTGCAGCCCGCATGCCCTGCTGCATTGTATTTCCGCCAGCGATGGCAAGGCCGTGACGGAAAGTGGGATGTCCTACCGCGTACTTGCCCTGGGCGGACAGAACCGGACCGTGAGCATTGAAATCCTACGCAAGATCCGGGAACTGGTCTCCGGCGGCGTCTTCCTCATCGGCCCGGAGCCGGTCCGGATGGCCGGGCGCGGGGATGATCCGCAGGAATTCGACCGCCTGGTTACGGATATCTGGCACAGCGGGCGATCCAATGTCTGGACCGGTACCGTGGAGGAAGGCCTGGCGCGTTCCGGCCTGGTCCCCGATTTCCGGTCTTCCGTCAAGGACGTACGGTTTGTCCACCGCGCAGATGGTGACCGCCAGATTTACTGGGTGCGGAACTTCAGCGGACAGGAGGTGGATACCGACATCGTCCTGCGCGATGCCCGCGGGCCCCTTGCCGTACTGGATCCGGTAACCGGAAAGCAGGTATTCGGCAAGCTCCGGAACGGGCGGTTGCATCTGGGCGCTGAGGAAGCGCTGTTCATCGTGTCGGATCCTTCCGCCGGGCCGGTCGTGGAGCCGCGGCCGTTACAGCCGTCCGGCAAGGTCGTGCTCAACGGTCCCTGGATGGTTTCGTTCGAGGGGATGGATGCCCCGGCAGGAACCCGGAAATGGAAGGAACTCATTTCCTTCACCGATTCCGAAGAAGCATCCGTCAAGTATTTCTCTGGAACCGCCACCTACGTCACTTCATTCAAACTCCCCAGGAAAAATATCCCCGCGGGTCTGTCCATCGATCTGGGTGAAGTGGGCCAGATGGCCGACGTCTATGTGAACGGGGAACACGTGGCCTTCCTCTGGAAAGCACCGTACAAGGCCGAATTCACCGGCAAGTTGCGTCCCGGCAGGAATTTCCTTGAAGTGAAAGTGATCAATACCTGGGTGAACCGCCTCATCGGCGATGCACAGCCCGGCGTAGAGGGGCATACTTTTACGGTCGTCCCCTTCTACCAGGCCGACAGCCCCTTGACGCCCTCCGGCCTTATCGGCCCTGTCGTTATGGAAAAGCTGAAGTAATGTTTTTTATAGTTTTTCGCGATCTTTGTTGTCTAACGGGTGTAGATTCGATCGATAATGGATAACAAGGAACAAGCATTCACCCAATTGGTCAGGGCACATAAGAGCACCATCTACTCGGTGTGCTATATGTTCTCGAAGGATACGGATGAGATCGATGACCTCTTCCAGGAGATTCTGATCAGGCTCTGGAAGGGCTACGATTCTTTCCGCGCGGAATCCGATGTCCGGACCTGGATTTACCGCGTCGCGCTGAACTGCTGCCTCAATGCCGACAAGAAAAAGCGGCGGTTGACCGGCGACCGGGTGCCGTTGAGCGTGGACATCGACCCGTTTGAGGATACGGACGACCGGGCCCTGCAGACCAAGCGCCTGTATGCCCGTATCAACCAGCTGGGCCTCGTGGACCGCGCCATCATTCTCCTCTGGCTTGAAGGCCTGAGCTACGAGGAGATCGGCGCCATCGTCGGTATCTCGGTGAAGAATGTTTCTTTCCAGTTGCATCGGATCAAGGAAGAACTCAAGAAGTCCCATCTTTAATCACTCGTGCCATGAACAAGGAAGAATTCGATATCAATCAGGAACTGGAACAGATGCGGCAGGACTATGCCGATCTGAAGGAACGGTTCGACAAGCAGCAGATCATCAACGACCATCTGATGCAAACAGCCATGAAAGGCGATGTGCGCAGGCTTTTCCTTTCAAAGAAAACGATTCCGCTCGGGATCACCGTGCTCGTCATCGCAGTCATTTTAAGTTTTGTCCAGGGATATGAATGGTGGCTGCCGGCTGCCCTTATCGTTTTTGGACTCATTTTCTTCCCCGGCGTGTTCTGGGCCTATAAGGGTGTCCGGGAAGATGAAATTTACAATGGTGACATCCTGTCAACGACCGAGGCCCTGCGCAAGTTCAAAAAAAGATACATTGCCGTGGAGACGGGAATCTGCATCTATTTCTTTGCATTCGTCGTCCTTGCCACCCTCTACATGACTTCGTTGAACATCAGTGCTGAAATGATGTGGAGAAGGGGCATTTTCATCGCGCTTCTGTGCGTGGGTACATTAACCCTGGAGTATGTCTATGCCAAACGTCTTTTGAAATCCTGCGACGACATCATTGACCGGCTTCAAATGAAGGAAGACAATTCACAAAAGAACTGACGAAAATGGAAGACTTTATCCTGAAAGAGATTGACCGTATCGGCCAGATGTTGATGGGAATTGCCCGCAAGCTGGGCCTCTTAAGTGATGAAACCCCAAACTATTCCCTGACTGACGTCAAGGAGGAGTTTGAAGAGGCCAGCCTTCCCTTCGACCTCGATTCTGTCCTGAAGCAGGACAATCCGGTCCTGTATCTCGTGCAGGACGTCAGGATTTCCGACCAGGGGCTGGAGATGTTCATCGACATCCTCTTCCATTCGGACCTCGATGAAACCCGAAAGAAAGCCCTTCTCGAAGACGCCCTCACCTACCTGGACGGCAAAGGCTATTTCTCCTTCCGCCTGCATTCGCTGATATAGTGCGGACGAGACCGTGTATCTGGCTTTTTGTGGCGTTGGGAGCAAAAGGGATAATCGTATCTTTTCTTGGAATAAGTCCAAGAAGAGTAATACTACGCTGAACAATTTCCGGGATGCTAATCCTGTCCTGACCGGCAAGATGGATATGATTAAGCGGCATCTCGACGCTACCTTAAAACAGGAACAGCCCATCACCAAGGAAGAGATGAGGGAGATCATCGACTCGATCGTGTATGCCGAGGCCAGGGCGGCGAAGAAACGTCGCGAGGAGGAGCAGGCACAGAAGGAGGCTGAGGAGAAGCGGATGACGTTGAATAAGTACATTGCGATGTACACGGACCAGATAGAATCCGGGGCCAGGCAGACTGAGCGAGGCAGGAACTATGCGGAATCTACGGTGAAAACCGTCAAACTCGCGCTGGATCAGTTCACCAAATTCCAGAAGGAGACGAAGCGGACGTATGACTTCAACGACATCAACATGGATTTCTACTACGCGTACACGGCTTACCTGAAAAAGAAGAAGTATTCCATCAATACGTGCGGGAAGTTCATCAAGGAAATAAAGGCAGTAATGTCGGCCGCAGAGAGCGAAGGGCATCACAACAACCACCTTTGGCGGGATAAGAAGTTCAAAGGTACCCGGGTGGAAGTAGACAGCATCTACCTGACGAAGGAGGATTTGGACAAGATGATGGCAGTCGATGTGTCGAAGCTTGGCCTTGGTCACGAGCAGGCGCGGGATATCTTCATTGAAATCGAGACGACAAAGGGAGGCGTCGCGAAGAAGGAAAAGATTGAGAAGTGGAAGCTGGTGCATTCGCATACGGCCCGCCGAACCGGTGCTACCTTGATGTACTTGGCTGGCATCGATATCTACGACATCATGAAGGTCACCGGCCATTCCTCTCCGAAAATGCTGAAGAAATATATCAAGGCTGACAGTCTGGAGGTGGTGAGGAAGCTGACGGACAAGTACGACTATTTCCGTTAAAACAACAAAAAGGATGAATTGAGTGTTTCATTGTCCGTAAACAACGAAAATGACACATTCCTCTCTTTTGTTGTTTTTGGACAATAAAATTTAACTATCTTTGCATCGAAAAAAGATCTGTACTATGGAAGTATTGACTAGACAACATTACGCAGATATCGTAGATTCCTGGATTGGGAAAGGCAATATCATCGCTTTGGTCGGCTCCCGGCGTGTGGGAAAGAGCTACGTACTTAAAGACTTCATTCAGCGCCATAAAGACGAGGCGGATATCAATATCATCTTCATTGACAAGGAGAAGAAGGCCTTCAAGGATATCAAGACCAAGGATGATCTGGATGCATGGATTGAAGCTCGCTTTATTGGCGGAAAGCACAATTGCATTCTCATTGATGAAGCTCAGGAGATTGAGAAGTTCGAAGAGAGTGTCTGCAGCTGGTATTCAGAAGATAATACCGATGTCATCATTACCGGCAGTAACTCCAAGATGCTCTCCGGTGAACTGGCCACCCTTCTTTCCGGCCGCCACGTTGAAGTCCGGGTTCATCCGCTGACCTATGCGGAATTTCTCCAGTTCCATAACCTCCCGGACAACGATGACAGCCTGATGACATATCTGAACTACGGAGGCCTTCCCGGTCTGCGGAAGGTGGGAATCTCGAGCGATGAACAGGTATGGGCATACTTGTCCAGTGTGTTCAATACCATTATGCTGAAGGATATCATTGAAAGGCACGATATCCGCAACATCCCGTTCTTGAATAACTTGATCGCTTTCTATGCCGATACTACTGGAAAGTTGACCTCTGCCAATAGCATCTCCAAATATATGAAATCACAGGAGGAGAACGTTTCTTCCAACCTGATTCTGCTGTATAGAGGATTCTACGCAGAGGCGTACCTGATTGACGTGGTTCCTCGTTTTGACATTCACGGCAAGAAACTGTTCGAGTCCAATGAAAAAGTTTATTGGGACGATCTGGGCCTCAGGAATCTCAAGGCCGAAGGCGGAATGGATGCCTATATTGAGAAAGTCATAGAGAATGCAGTTTACAAGCAGCTTTGTTTCCTTGGGTATGAGGTTCATGTTGGAGTTCTTAATGCCGGAGAAGTAGATTTCGTTTGCACGAAACCCGGGAAGACAGTTTATGTACAGGCAAGCTACATTATCTCAGAAGAATCAACACGTCAGCGGGAATTTGGGCCGCTCGAGAAGATCCGTGACAATCATCCGAAATATGTCATCAGTGCTACTCCACTACTGACGCAGAGGGACGAAAACGGTATTACCCATCTTTCCCTGAGACAATTCCTGAAAGAAGGATTCTAAACCTCACAGGCTCACAACACCGGATATCGCCAGAAACTGACTGCGGTATCCGGTTTTTGTATCCAGGAGGATGCAGCGGGCGTGGACCTGGTAAGCATCAAGATCAAAACCACTCACGACCTTGTAGCCGGGAATGAACGAGGTGACACTCGGGTCGTTCGCGGAGCCTTCCGCCAGGTAATTAATCATCTTGCCTGGGCTGCGGCCGGCTCCTGGTCGGGTCAGCTGGATCTTGGTGAGGAGCCTGTACCGGCTCTCCGGATCGAGAGCCTCCAGCTTCCAGCGGATCTGCAGCACGTCGTCCACGGCTGAGGCACCCAGGATCTTGACCAGGAACGAAGGGAACGGCGCGAAAGGCACCGGCTGTGGCACGTGCTCGACACCCAGTGTAGCGAACCCGTGATAGGCTGATACAAACAGGTTGTTGCCTGATATGTGAGCCTTGCCGAAGGCCGGAGGATGCTGCCGTCGATCAATGAACCGGACGGTCGCGACTGCGCCGCTTGCGGCGCGGCCTGATGCGAAGGCCCCGGGTCCCGGGTGGGGCCTGGAGCGAAGGCCACCTGTGCGCAGCAGCCGACTCCGCCCGGTCCAAACCAAAGATACGGTCAAAGAGCCTGACGGGCTATTTACACATAATCTGACTTGTGTTAAAACCGCTCGCGGTTTTAACACAAGGCCGCTATGATTATGTTAAATAGCTGATTTACGTGCCGTTGGGTGGCTCAAAGTGCTGCAGGGCCGGGCGGTTGGTCACCCTTGAGGGCTGGGGTGCTTACGTGTGCGGCAGTGCGCTGGCGCTCTGCCGCTCCTCCTTTCCATTAATCGATAGGAACGCTTCGAAGGCACCTATGGTGCCGGAGAAGGGTTCCACCCGATGGACGAAGGGCTGTGGAGGCATTCGTCCCTTGATGCAGGAACAGGCCTGAGGCCATGCCTCTTTTTTGCCCGCGCCACCCAATCCAATGGGCCGCAGTGAGTGCCCGACAACGCAGGCCCCGGCAGGATGGTGGCATGGCACCGGACGGTTTCATCTCCCTAAATCATTACATTGATAGGATAGAACGATTATACGGAGAGTATCAATACCAGCAATGATAGTATGCCGTAAGTATAGAGGGAGTATATAAGCATTAGAGTGCCGGTATAAGGCGTGTAACGAGGAAATACTGCTCTCACAATCATTACGGGCAAGTATGTATTGCGCGGCAATCATAGAGACTGCTCCCAGCAAACGATCGCAATCATCACGACTGCCGTGCGGTCGTGCGCGTAGCGCTCGACCAGAAGGCTGGCGGAGCGCGGGCGCAGCCGGCGCGGAGCTCCGGCCGGAGGCCGGAAGAAAACAAAGTGCCTTGCTGCCGGAGGGCGGTTTCTGTTTGGAGGGCCTACAGCCCCGACAATCAGAAACCGACTGGAGGCTGCCCCGCCGCAGGCGCTTGCGCAGCAAGGGTTTCCCTTGGGGGTCAGGGGGATAGAAGATGTGCAAGTTTGCGCAGGGAGCCTGGGCGAGCGGAGCAATCTTGCACGCCGAGAGATGTACCGATGGCGACAAACGATGGCGAAAACAAACTGTCCCGTCCCACAATGGGAACAGGACAGTTGGGACAGTGGGACAGATTACCCTTTTCCTCGGATGGAGCTTTAGATGGTGGTGCATTTCTGTATGAATACGAGAGGATGAATCTGCAAGGGGGACAGGATTACTACTGATAAAAAATAGATAATCGATTGTGTATTATCCTAATAATTTCATATTTTTGTAAAGTCCTTCGGGACATTTACATATTGAAAGCGTTTAGCTTTATTCTTGTTTCAGAGAATCTGGACAATTCGAGGATGACAAGGGATAGGGTTCGACGCTTGCATTGGCTATTTTGGGAGCATTGCTCACAACATAGCAAGTGTGAGCAAACCTGTCTTATTCGTCATCCGGGCCGTCCAGAGCCTTCTGAAGGAATAATTCTAAGTTGGCTCACACTTTCTGTTTATGTAATAATGCTCATAGGGCCAGTGAGTGATGACTTACCGATGAAACGATCCTTCCTTTTCGTACCTTTTGCCTTAATCTTGGCATTCGTATTATTGTCCTGCGAGAAAGAAACTATATTATCGGTTGACCAACAGTTGTTGACCTTTACTGAGGCGGGCGGTTCTCAAATTCTGTCTTTGACTGCCAATAAGCCTTGGACTGTCTCTTCAGATCAGTCTTGGTGTAAGGTAACCCCAACTGCAGGAGAAGAAGCGGCCAGTAGTCGGATATCTGTTAACTGCGATTCAAACACGACCTATGATACGCGGTACTGTAATATCACTTTCACGTGCGCAGAATTGGTGAAGACAGTGTCTGTTACGCAGGATGAGAGCGACGGTATGCTCATTTCTCCGACGGAGTTTGATCTGTCCAATGATGCGCAACAGATCAGCATTGAAGTGAAGGCCAATGTCAAATTTACGGTGGCGGTAGACGATGCCTGCAAGAGCTGGATTCGTCATAGCGCCACAAAGGGTCTTACCACCAGTACTGTTATTCTGGATATATCCAAGAACGAAGACTATGATGGTCGTGAAGGTCACGTTACGATCAGTCAAACGGACGGCTCTCTCTTCTCCACGATCAAGATCAAGCAGAGCCAGAACAATGGCTTGTTTATCACGACGCCGGAATATGAGCTCTCAAACGAAAGCCATCAGCTAAGTGTAGAAGTTAAGTCCAACATCAGCTTTGAGGTTACATCTGGCGCAAGCTGGATCAAGTATGTCGAGACCAAATCTTTGAATACTTCTTTCATTGTCCTGGACATTGAAGCAAATCAAGAATACGACAAGCGTGAAGGCAAGGTCATTGTGAAACAGAAGGGTGGTGGCCTTGAAGGCGTCATTACGGTCAAACAGGATCAGAACTATGGCCTGATCATCACGCAGACCGAGTATGAATTGAGTAATGAGGCTCAAACGATAGATGTTGAGATTAAGCACAACGTTGAGTTCGATGTCGTCATCCCTGCCGATTGCAAAGGCTGGATTTCCAAGGTAACGACAAAGGGGCTGGAGACGAATACGATGACGTTCTCTATAGCGAAAAACGACACTTATGACAATCGCGAGGGAAGCATCACGTTCAAACAGAAGAATGGCAGTTTGAGCGGCACTGTAAAAGTGGTTCAGGCCCAAACAGACGGAATCCAGGTAGAGAAAGAAGCCTATTCGATTGACTCCAAGGGCGGCTCTGTTGAAGTCAATGTCAAGGCAAATGTCGATTACGAAACGACAGTTGATGATGCTGCAAAAGATTGGCTTTCTGTAGTGACAACGAAGGCGTTGAACCCTTCGAAGATTACCCTCAGCGTGGCAGTGAATGAGGATGAGCAACCGAGAGAAGGCAAGGTCTATGTCAAGCAGTCCAATGGCTCGGCTGAGGCTTCATTTATTGTAAAGCAAGCCGGTAAAAATACAATTACCGCGTCCTTCCACGACTTTGCGGCTTCATCGGTTGGAGATTCCTTCAGTGTGAATGTTGAGTCTACCCTCGAATTTGATGTTGTGATACCGAAAGATGCAACATGGCTTACTCTGGTCACAACGAAAGCGCCCTCCACTAAGACCTTGTCTTTCCTGATAGCAACGAATAAGACAACCAAGTCCCGTGTAGCAAAGATCCAGTTCGTTAATTCCAAGGAAGGATTGTCAGATACTCTTCTCGTGGAGCAGAATCCGGTCAACGTGCCTGTCAATAATGAGATACTTTATACTTCAACAGATGGGGCAGTTGTGAATCCTTATCAGGCAGATGCGTTTAATTCAAAATTGGTTTCCAATTCTGTTGTTGACGGGAAAGGGTCTATCCGGTTCGATAAGGAAATCAAGAAAGCGGGTAATCAGGCATTCTATAATCGAACAAACTTGGTTTCCATCATTCTTCCAGAGGGCATAGAAGAAATTGGTGAAAGTACTTTTGATAATTGCTTACGTTTAGAAACAGCTCAATTACCTCAATCCGTCAACAAGATTGGAAGATATCCTTTTAAGAACTGCAGAAAACTTAAGGGATTGACTCTGCCCCAGGGTATTACTACTATTCCCGACGGATTGTTGTATGGCTGTTCAAGTGTCGATTCGTTAATAGTGCCAGAGAGTGTTACAGAAATCGGCAAGCAGATCTTTTATGAGTGTAGTAATATAAAAACGATTGTCCTGCCTAAATCTTATGTCGGTCGTATTGAAGGGGAGATGTTTGCGAAATGCTCTAAACTTGAAGCCATTGAACTACCTGAAGGCATTACTTATATCGCGCCTTCTGCTTTCAGTGAATGCGGTAAATTGAAAGCTATTGAACTTCCACAAGGAATTACGGTTATTGAATATGACACCTTCTTCGGTTGTTCAAGCCTTGCTTCGATAAAGCTGCCTGAAGCACTGATCGAAATTGGAAGCCAGGCATTTATGCGGTGCTCAAGTCTCGAATCAATTCAGATCCCTAACAGTGTTTCTAAGTTGGGTTACGGGGCCTTTAGAGAATGCATCAAGCTTGTTAATGCAAATCTGCCTGACGGGTTAACTCGGATTCCCGATCATCTGTTCTATCAGTGTTATAAGTTAAAGGATATCACGATACCCGAAGGAGTAACGTTTATCGGATACAATGCCTTTAATGCCTGTGAATCATTTACTACAATCACAATCCCTGAAGGCGTGGAAACCATTGAAAATGAGGTGTTCCAGGGTTGTAAAAATCTGGCGGAGGTTAAGTTGCCGAGTGGATTAAGGAGCATAGGATACTTCTCTTTTGCGCATTGTGTCTTTAAGACCATCGATATCCCGTCAGGAGTGACCTATATTGAATCTCATGCTTTCCGCGAATGCCCGAATCTTGAAAGTATCAGCTTGCCCGACGGGATTACGGTAATCAAAAACAATACTTTCTATGACTGCCCTAAATTGGCAACTGTTACTCTTCCGAAGAACCTTACCACTTTGGAATATGGTGCGTTCAATCAGTGTTATAGCCTGAAGACCATATCGATTCCTGAGGGTGTCACAAGAATTGAGGGCAATGCGTTCAGTCAATGTAGGGCCATGGGAACAATCACAATACCTTCCACGGTCAGTTTTCTGGGTAATGATGCGTTTAATGGATGCAGTGGCTTGAAAGAAATAAAATGTCTTCCGTCCACTCCTCCGACGTGTGAAAACAGTGGCGTTTTCGGCAATACGAACAACTGTCCTATCTATGTAAAGAGCAGTTCTGTGTCTGCTTACAAAGCAGCGGATTATTGGAAAGAGTACGCGGACAGAATTAAGAGCTTGTAACCGGCCTATTATAGAATAGGCGTCCATGTGGCCCCAAGAAATGGAACATGGATAAAAAAAACGCCTCCAAGAGCTTGTGGCTCCTGGAGGCGTTAATTACAATTCGCCTGGTTCATTACTTGAGCAGATGATGGCCATATTTGTCAGTAAAGACTCTTTGCATAGCGTCGCCACGTTCATCGTCTGTACGATCGTAAGCGGCCTTGAAAACTCGCCTTACCGAATAATACGGCTGGGGGAAAGCGAAGTTCCTATTAATCCATGCGATTACTTCATCGCATGTCATTGTGCGACCATCTTTAAACAGTTCAAGAGCAAGGTCTGCTAGGGAACGATACATTTGTTCTCTGAGTTCATGATAATCTATTATCATATAAAATAAAAAATAATAAGTTGCATATGGGAATATCCACAACATGCTGGTGGTGATAAGGTTACTCAAAACCTCATCACTGCTTATTAAAACTGCTCTCAATAGAACCAAGCAATAACTCAAAGAACTGTGGGTATTGCTCCACCTAAAAGTGGTGCAAAGACGAAAACAAAAGTAGCAATTATTTTCATTTTCGCAAAACAATGGCTCTTAACCGAATTGTTCTGCGGATGAGTGTTTGATCATAGATATATACCATAAATGCCGGTGTTGGAGCAGGTCAAAGGGGCACTGAAAAAGGCAGAATACAACTGTCCCGTCCCACAGTGGGAACAGGACGTTTGGGACTGCGAGACAATAGTTCTACGTGTTTTGACTCTCTAAAACAGCTGGAGAAGCCTGCTTATTGAAACCGTTCAGGGTAAAGAGAACGTAATATAGCGTCCCTATAGACATTCCCTTCGGGTAGGTCTAACGAGGAGAAAGCCTCTTGAACTTTATATACGGTAGTTGCATATTCTTCAATTAGCCCTAGAGGAGTAATAACACCGTCAGTTGGTAATGCAATTGCATCATAAGAGATAAAATGAATGGAAGCTGCTTGCGAAGGGAAAGTGGGCAGTTTCCATTTTCCCCCTAATCGATTTAATACGCGCTCAAATACAGGAGCGGGAGCCACAAAATACAAACCGGACTTACATAGCTCCTCTCTTTGGAGAACTTGTCCTTTATAAATAATTTGAGGAATAATACGCTTCGAAACATTCTCCCAATTCAGGCCTAGAGTATCTTTCACAATAGCCCTGTTCATCAGTAATTCGGATCTTGCGTATTGATATGACCCAGTAGTATCTATTGTTTGTACTTCTATGGCTGTTATTTCCTCTAATTCTCCGGAACTGTTCAATAGGGCAAGAATCCAGTCTACAAAATAAGATCCAACTCCTTGGCGTTGTGGTAATCTTAATTCTCCTCCCCATCCTTTGCCAAAGACAGCTACAGCACCGCCTTCTTGTCGGGCACGAATTACTGCTCTTCGACCTGCGTACAACCTCGCCTCCTTTTTAAATGCCATTTTTGCTATGGTAGATAGCAGCTTATAGTTATCTGCATACAATCTGTTCGGACAACAAATAACGTTCTTTGATCCTTCTGAAACTTGCCGAACAGCACATACGCCAGAAATAGATTTATCTCGAGAAAGAGTTTTAGTGCAGGGGGCACCAATAAAAGGACAGTTCTTTCGCATCGCTGCTTCAAAAGCAGCGTTTGAATGGTCGGATGCGTTATAACCGAAAAACTCAGAAATAAAACCAGACATATATTAGAGTACAGACTTGATGGATTCTCCAACAGCTTTTGCCAATAAAGGAGGTACGGCGTTTCCAACCTGCTCAAATTGTTCTGCTATACTTCCTAAAAACTCAAAATGGTCAGGGAACGACTGAACGCGTGCAGCTTCCCTAACAGTAAAAGCTCGATCTTGTTCATAATGGAAATAGGCTCCCCAATGAGGATCGCATTTCGTCAAAATTGTGGAAGCTAATCCATTTGGATTAACTCTCCCATATCTCATAGTATGATCTGAACGCCTAGCTAGTTTCATTCCCTTAGGAAGCAAATCAAAAGGAATCTTTGTCCAGTTTTCTCCAGGGGCTATGTATTTGAGCCGCTCCATATTGACGGGAGAGAGCCTTGATGCTTCGTGGTTTAGGACTCCTATTGATCCTGTCCTGGCGCGACGTTGGAAATCGGAGAATGGCTCACAACGGTACTGTTTGATCTTTGCCCCTTTTTCGCCATTCATTAATGCCGGAAGGTCGCCAATTGCTTCATATACAGTAGTGAACTTAGCCTGCGCTGTCTCAGAGGGGATTTTGACGAGTTGCTTGCCCCCAAAAGTTGTCGTAAAATTTGGTTTTATTGGGGCGTGAAATATGGGGTCAGGGAAAGCCGAGGATGGAAGTTCCTCGCCTTTTTTGCCGATTATGATTGTTCTCCAACGCATTTGGGGCACTCCATAGTAAGCAGCGCCTAGAATGTGTACATCGGCTACATAACCCAAACCACCAAGAGCCTCCAAAATTGCATGAAGAGTGGCGCCATGTTCAAATGACACCAGGCCGGGAACATTCTCGATTAGTATCATCTTGGGCTCAAAAGCGGCAACAAAACGAAGATACTCCTTAAACAAATGATTTCGATCATCCAAAATGCTTCTAACGGGAGCGTTAATCGAGAAGCCCTGGCAAGGAGGCCCTCCTGCTAGTAAATCTAGGTCGCCCTTGTTTAATCCAAGGTTCTCGCGAATTACTTCAGCATCTAAACTCCGAATATCAGCGGTTTCAACAAGTGTATTTATATGGTTGTGCTTATAAGTGCTTGCGTGGATAGGGACAATCTCATTGGCAAAAAGACAATGAAAACCTGCCTCTGACAAACCTTCAGATAGCCCTCCAGCGCCAGCAAAGAGGTCAATGGACGTCAAATCGTTAATAGGCATTTATCAGGAAGTTCAAACTAGTCGGTCAAAGTTAACAATTAATTCGTTAAGTAAGGACACAAATAGAACGCTTTGGCTCAAGGAGGACGATTATAATAGCCCACTTTGAAACTAGAAACTTTTGACATGAAAGCATCTGTAAATATGCGCATATAGTAAGGGACTCACTACCCAAATATCAAGTGAATGACAATCATAGCAGTTCCAACTCAAAATCATCGATCAAACCCTCCAGCTGAGCATGGTATTTCGGATCAACGTACTGCGCCGCCTTCAGGAAGGCTTCGCAATGCTGGTGGTGTCTCTCTTCGGCGGTGAGATCCCCGGTCAAGCCGGGGATGACGGGAGCGGAGCACCGGGTACGGATGAGCCAGTCGGCGATGTCGATATGGTTGGCGAAGTCTTCAGGGGTGGCGCTTTGCTGGAGGATGGGGCTGACGGTGATGTCGAGACCCCCGGTCAGGCCGGGGGTGACGGATTGGGCGTTGTTATACTTTGCCAGCTTCTCGATCCATTCCTGATAGCCATCGACATCTGGAAATGCGACGACCTTGTGGCCAGATAGGACTAGGAGGCGGTCGTTGACGCAGGATTTGCCACCGGTGGCGAGCCAGACGTATTTCGGCATGAGGCCGGCACAGATGACGGCCGTCTTCTCGCTCTCGACGAGGGCCACGGGCTTATCGGGATGCTCTTTGAGGAGATGTTCGCCAAACAGGCATTGCGTCATATGTTATGGCAGGGGCGCAGAGTGTGAAGACTATTTGCCTTTTTGACGGCGAAGCCAAGCTCTATAATTATGCTTGAATGTCTTCAACGCATACATCTGGTCGCTGCCAGGCAACCGTGTCTTAACATAAGCAAGGAATTCCTTGTCGGTCTTGTATGGATGCTTTCGCGTTTCCATATCGTATTTGATGTCGCAAGCAAGGTACATGAACGGACGTTTAAGCGTGACCGGAAGACAGCAAGTCGCTAGAGCGTCAGCTTTTGTTTCGCCTCGGGCGGTATAGCAGCTCGAGCCGCGGGCTTTCATCCATTGCTGGCCATTGCCGGCGGCATTGACGTGAATGGAGAGGAGAATCACTTGATCGCTGCCGAAATGCTCGCAGAACGTATTGGCCCGGCGGCAGCGCTCAGGGAGAGGGATGTCTTCGCGCTCGGGTACCAGGAAGCGGGAGTCGATTCCAAGAGCTGTGAGGCGCTCGTGGATCTCAGAGGCAAGAAATCGGTTGTACGCATATTCTCGGAAGAAGCCGTCGGGGCTTTGCTTTCCGGGCGTGTTGGAGCCGTGGCCGTTGTCGAGGAGGATGATCATTGTCGTCGGTTTTGAACTGACGGCAAGTTGGAGATAATATGTGGAAATACCTATTTCAAGGTTTTTCCATTATCTTTGTAACGAATGTTCCTAGCAAAGGGCATTTATTAACGCAACGGCCTGGAGAACCGCCTTAGGGTAGGCTCCAGACTATTTCCATCTACCCGGTAGCCAACTCACAAAATGTAGCCAAGATGTAGCCAACTTTTGAAAAAGAAAAGGCCCTANNCTCGAACTCGCGACCTCCGGCGTGACAGGCCGGCATTCTAACCAGCTGAACTACCGCACCTTTATTTTACCGGGGCACTGCCCCGGACCCCTCGCTCCGGCCTTGCTATTGCGCAGGCTAACCCTGCTCGGCCTTCGCTAGCGGCTGATGCCGCTTTGTTTTGGGATTGCAAAGATATAGACTTTTTTCAAGTGTGCAAAAAAAACCTACACTTTTTTTTCTGAATTGAATCGCTTGAAACTGATCAGGACCATGGATACCGATACGATGAACGCCAGCGTATCGGATATCGGGCTGGCGATGAGGACGCCATGGATGCCCATATACTTGGGCAGAATGATGAGCAGGGGGATCAGGAAGAGGCCTTGCCGGGATAAGGATACCAGAAGTCCCTCCTTCGGATTGTCGATGGCCGAGAAATACGTGACGGTTACCGGTTGTATGTTCTGGAAGAAAACAAACAGCATATAGATCTTGAGATACTTCTCCGCGAACGTGTAGTACAGGTCGGAACCTGTTCCGAATATCGATACAGGTGACTGTCGGGAAAACGACATTGGAAGCGGCGTTCCCCAGGACACCGACTACGTACCCGCATACTTTGCGATCAGTGGGACCAGGGGCGCTGAACCCAGTTCAGATTCAGTCTTCGTACTCAATACTTGTGTTCCGTGCTGCTAATCTCGCTGTCGGTGATTTTTTTCTTGTCCATCTGATGCCATGCGTAGGCAATGTAAGCGACCACGAAAGGAATCAGCAGGGATACCCAGAACATCACCTGGAGCGTGAAGGGACTGGACGAACTGTTGCGGATCGTGAGCGAGCTCTGGAGATCGGTGCAGGACGGATAGTATGCCGTTCCGTTGTAACCGGCCACAAAGAATATCGCCATCACGGTCAGCACGGTGCCGACACCCGCAAACCAGATGCCCTTGCGCGACTGTCCGAAGCCACTCGGCAGGATACCTGCAAGCACCAGTATCACGCCCGCCAGGAAGAGGATCAGTACCACCGGCATCTGCAGGAAATTGCTCAGATACTTGCCCGTCACCAGCGAGACGGCCCCCGTCTCATCGACGGCGAAGCCGGGACGCATGAGCAGGAAGGTCAGCCAGGCCAGGAAGAAGACCAGGAACGGGATGATGGACACGCGGATGCAGCGCCGCATCTCCCGGATGATGGTCGTATCTTCCACGTTGTTGATCACATACAGTGCACCGAGGATGGCGGTCAGCAGAAGGACGGCCGCACCGAGCAGCAGGGCATGCCAGTTACCCAGGGCTTCGAGGCCGTGCCAGCCGTTGCCCCAGGTGCTGATGACCGGCCCGGAAGGATCGGTGATGGCGATCTTGTTGACAGTGAAGTCGCTGCCGGTGAAGAACGTGCCTACGGCCGTTCCGATGAGCAGCGGCGCCAGCAGGCCGTTGGCCATCAGGAAGACGCGGAATGCCTGGCTGCCGATGAGATTCTCTTTCTTGTTCTGGAATTCATAGGAGACGGCCTGGAAGACGAACGTGATGAGGATTAACACCCATACCCAGTACGCGCCGCCGAAGCTGGTGCTGTAGAAGAGGGGGAAAGATGCGAAGAATGCCCCGCCGAAGGTGACCAGCGTGGTGAAGGTCAGCTCCCATTTGCGGCCGGTGGAGTTGAGGATCATCCGTTTCTGGAGATCGGAGAGCTTGCGGTTGCCGAGGTGGAGATTGGCGCCCTGTACGAACATCAGGAACACCAGCAGACCGCCCAGCAGGGCGATCAGGAACCACCAGTAATTCTGTAGGAATGTATAGGACATGGCTTTTATTCGTTAGGGGTTTCAGGGCCTTTCTTGATGGCGCCGACCATTATACGGATTTCAATGATGAGGAACAGCGAGAAGATGGCCAGGAACAGGAAGAAGGTGGTCTTCACGGCTCCGGCACTCAGGCTGGAGATGGCCACGTTCACGGGCAGGAGACCCTGTATGGTCCAGGGCTGCCGGCCTACTTCAGCCACGATCCAGCCGGCCTGTCCGCAGATATAGACGAGGGGGATGCAGGCTATTGCGATGAAGAACAGCCAGCGCTTGCCGGCCAGCTTGTCTTTCCAGCCTAGCCAGCCCACGACCAGCAGTTCGAGCAGCATCAGCATGCCCAGGCCGATCATCAGGCGGAAGGCCCAGAACACCACGCCAACCGGCGGAATGACATCTTCCGGCTTTTCGAGGTGGCCGTAGCCCATATATTGCACGTTCTCATCCAGCAGGGCCCTGGCTGCAGCGGCGGCTTCCGGGTCGGTGTCCTTCAGCGTACGGTAAGCGGCCAGCGCGTCGAGCGCCGTGCGGCCGCGTTGCATCTTCTCGGCAACGGACGGAATGACATTCCCGTCGTTGTCGGTGTATCCTTTGAGGATGTCGTTGATGCCGGGCACAAAACCGTCGATGTCGTGCGTGGCAAGGATCGAAAGCATTCCGGGGACCTTGACGCCCGGAACGATGGTGAAGGCGGCACGCGATCCGCCGTCCTCGAGGCCCTCGGCCGCCGCCAGCTTCATGGGCTGGAATTCGGCTGCGTGGATGCCCGATGAGTCGCCGGAGAGCATGACGGCCACGGATCCGACCAGTCCCACGATGCTTCCGATGAGGATGCTTTTCCGTGCGAATTCCTGCTGGCGCTTGTGCAGCAGGAACCAGCAGCTGACACCGACGACGAACACGCCGCCCGTCACCCAGCCGCTCGTTATGGAATGGAAGAACTTGCTGACTGCCACGGGATTGGAAATCACCTCCCAGAAGGCGGCGGCCGAAGCCATTTCGCTGCGTACCGTTTCGGGATTGAACGTGGTTCCCACGGGATTCTGCATCCAGCCGTTCGCCACGAGGATCCAGTAGGCCGAGATCGTTGCACCGATGCCGGTCAGCCAGGTAGAAACGAGATGGAAACGTTTGCCGACCTTGCCCCAGCCGAAGAACATCACGGCGAAGAAGGTGGCTTCCATGAAGAAGGCGAGGATTCCCTCGATGGCGAGAGGAGCCCCGAACATGTCGCCGACGAACCAGGAGTAGTTGCTCCAGTTCGTTCCGAATTCAAATTCCAAGATGATGCCCGTCGCAATGCCCACGGCAAAATTGACGGCGAAGATTTTCATCCAGAACTGTGCGGTTTTCTTCCAGAAATCATCTTTCTTGATGACATAGATCGTTTCCATCACGGCCATTACGAGCGCCAGACCGAGGGTCAGCGGTACAAACAGCCAATGGTAAGCGGCGGTCATCGCGAATTGGATTCTGGACCATACGATCACATCCATAGATTATCAGTTTTACAGATTATAGGTCTGGGAAGGGGAGACCGGTGTTTCCGTTTCGGTCTGGCTGCCGCCGACCAAACGTTCGCCGACCACGCGGCTGCGTTCCGCTTCGTCCAGGCCGGCCATTGCCGGCTTGAAAAAGAAGACGCGCAGGATGGCGAAGAGGATGAAAAACTTCAGCAGGATGAGCCATACCAGGGTCCGGCCCCAGGTCATGTTCCTGAAAGCATCCCTGTAGAAATGCCATACAGCCACTGCCGATTGCTTGAGTCCCTTTGCCATAATTCCCAAATATACAATAATTATGGCAGAAACGCAAGCGGTTGGCGGCAAAACTGATTACAACACTGTGATCGCTACGACAGAGGCGGGAGGAAGGGTAAGCGTTACCGACCGCCCGGAAATCTTGCAAGACCGGAAAACTCTCGGCGCGACTTTTCCGGGATTATCGAATGTGTTGTGCGCCCGGATGTCTGCATCGTGGAGGATTTCGCCTGAAACGGTCTTGGGACGGCGGGCGTCCAGATCCAGGGTGATCTTCTGCTCCTTGTCCAGGCAGGGATTGGCAAGCGTTATCAACAACGCTCCGTCTTTTTGCCGGGACGCTGAAACGCTGAGCGTAGGGTAGAGCCGGCCGGAAGGTGCCTGCAGCGTGTCGCAGGTGAACGTCACCGGTACGGCCTCTGCATCCTGGTGTCCGTTGAACATCCGGAACACGTGATAAGTCGGCGTCAGGAGCATCCGCTCGCCGCTTGTGAGAACCATCGACTGGAGTACGTTGACGATCTGGGCGATGTTGGCCATCTTCAGACGTGCCGTGTGCTTGTTGAAGATATTGAGCGAAAGGGCCGCCACCAGGGCATCGCGCATTGTGTTCTGCTGGAACAGATGTCCGGGATTCGTACCCGGCTCGACATCGAACCAGGTGCCCCATTCATCCAGCAGCAAGTCGATCTTCCGTTCCGGGTCGTAGGTGTCCATGATGATCTCATGATTGCGCAGCACCTCTTCGATCTCCAGGGATTTGGCGATGATATCGTAGTATTCGCCGTCCGTGAAGTCCGTGGCAGAACCCTTGTGGTTCCAGTCCGTAATGGTGTAATAATGCAGGGAGACGGCATCGGCACGCCCGCCAACCTTCTCCATCAGCACCTTTGTCCAATTGTAATCGTAGTCAGAGGCTCCGCTGGCCACTTTATACAGGTGGTTTCCGTCAAAGTCGCGGCAGTAGGTGGCATAGCGCCGGTACAGGTCTGAATAGAACTCGGGCGTCATGTTGCCGCCGCAGCCCCAGCTTTCATTGCCGATGCCGATATACTTGACCTTCCAGGGTTCCGTCCGGCCGTTGGCGGCACGCTGTTCGGCCGTTGTCCCGCCCTTGGCTGTCATGTATTCCACCCATTTGGCCAGTTCCTCGACAGAACCTGAGCCCACGTTTCCGGAAATATAGGGTTCGGTACCCAGCAACTCGCACAGGTTCAGAAATTCGTGCGTACCGAAGGAATTGTCTTCCAGCGTCCCGCCCCAGTTCGAGTTGATCATCCGCGGCCTGCTCTCACGCGGTCCGATGCCGTCCTGCCAGTGATACTCGTCGGCAAAGCAGCCGCCGGGCCAGCGCAGTACGGGGACCTTCAACGCCTGCAAAGCTTCCAGCACGTCTTTCCGATAGCCGTTGACATTGGGAATGGCGGATTCCGGACCTACCCAGATTCCGTCGTAGATGCAGCGGCCGAGGTGTTCTGAGAACTGTCCGTAGATTTCTTTGGGAATCACCGGGCCGGTTTCCGACTCATGGACGGCGACGCGAACCTGCGCGGAAGAACAGATGCTGAAGAGCAGCAGGGCAAGGGGGAGGAGTTTGAACGATTTCATGGGACATCTCTTTCCTGCAAATATACTGTTTTTTTGAATTCTTCCGCGGATTGCCGGGAGGCTAATCCACGGGTGCGTGGTCCAGGGAATGGCGGATATGTGCGATGTAGATATCCTGGATTT